>CAZTIC010000009.1:20960-31071 GCA_964613625.1 uncultured Gammaproteobacteria bacterium
CCTTCTATTTTTTCTTTATCATAATAAACGTAACTCGCATAATTTCCATAACTATCTTTTTCTTGTCTTTTAATTACTTTAACCTCTGGTATTTCTTGATAAATTTTTAATTTTTCTGGCTTATTAAGAGCCTCTCTATATTCTTCTTTGCTCTCCTCACTAATCTGTTCAAGAGCTAATTCAATATTGTCATCGAGGAGAGCTTGACGGAAAATAATGTAAACCTCCTCAGGCGTATTCTGTTCAGGTGCTTCGTGATACTGAGGCGGAAAAGCTTCCATTTCTTCTTTGGTATAAAAATGACCATTAAACTTAATCAGGTCACCTCGTTGGATACGGATATAATTATAAACCATAAAAAACAAAAATATTATCACTAACACCGCAATAATAATCCCAACAATTTTTAAAATCTTTTTTAAAATTTCCATATTTTTCTTTGCCTCGCCAAAGCTTTATGCGTAGGCGGGTTTATTAATTATTATTTTAATAAATATCTTCCTTTTGCCCCCTCCCTCTCTCTCCATTGTCTTCCCGGACAAGCGGAGCGAAGATCCGGGATCCAGGGGTAAGCAGTAAAAATTATTAATCATTAATCAAATCTCTCCAAGTAGGATTATCTTTTTCTATTAAATCTATTTTCCATTGCCTTTTCCACTTCTTTAACTTCTTCTCCCTTGAAATTGCTGCAATAATATCTGTAAATGTTTCGTAATATACTAATTTATCTATATTATATTTAGCGGTAAAACTATTTTTATCTATTTTGTTTTTATGTTGAAAATTTCTATTTAATACATTTCTAGATACACCTATGTATAATGTTCCGTTTCTTTTACTTGCCAAAATGTACACATAGTAATATTTTTCTTGTTTCATAATCATTTGAGATTATTCGTGTTCTTACGGTTCAATCCCTGCCTACCGGCAGGCAGGCTGGTTCCCGGATCTTCGCTATCGCTCGTCCGAGATGACAAAAATAGAAAAACCTCCCAATCAAAAGGAGGCTTTTTTCCTCCCAAAAATTTTATTTTACTTTCTACTTTACAACTTTCTACTCTTTACAACCCATTCACAAAAGCATCCACGGAACCCTGTAAACTCGGATCAAGATCGGCGGCTTTTTGAGCAGATTTTATGGCATTCTCATTAATATTCTTCGTATTATTAATCCTTACTAATAAATTTATCTTTTTAAAAAAATTTACATCCAACGTATATCGTCCTTTGTTTTTAAACCAAAAAATTTTTTTACCAAATAACCAAAACTAGGACGCGTCCATACAGTTACGCCCGTATCTTCTTCAAACCATGATCTACCTACCTCATCGGCGTATTTTTCTTTTGCACGAAAATTTTCCCATTTTATTTTCTCATCTTTTGTAAAGCTATTGTATCCTTTTTCTTGTTTTTTGTATTTAAGCTGTGCTAATTCAACGCACTCATTGTACGGAATAATAAGTTTATCTGACATATATTTCTTTTAATAAAATAACTTAAAAATAAAACTTACCGCCTTGTCTATTATATCATAAATAAAATTAAAAAATGGAGGTTTAAATAATATTTGATTACATTCATCGCTTGTTTCACATAAGCCCAACATGAAAAATAAATCAGACACATAAGGAAAAAATAATAATCTAAATATCCAAACTGTGTAAATAATTGCAATAATAATGATAATTAAAACAATCACAATAATAAACCAATCTTTAATTGTTTGATAAACTTTTTCCATAACCTTACTTTCTACTTTCTACTCTTTACAACCCATTCACAAAAGCATCCACGGAACCCTGTAAACTCGGATCAAGATCGGCGGCTTTTTGAGCAGATTTAATTGCGTTTTCTTTATCCCCCATCTCTTTATAGAATTGAGCCATGCTTATCCAAACTTGAGTGTCACCACCATCTATCCTTGTTAAGCTCTGATAAAGAAGTAACACCTTCTCGGAGTCACCTAGCTCAGTGTAATGATTTAACAATTTTACAGCTAAGCTTTTTGTAGTTATTTGACCAATACCACCCTTGCTAAGACACTTATCCATTTCTTTGTAGGCATTTTCCTCATCATTAAATAAAAATAGTGTCTTAGCTAACTGGCAAGTACTTACAATATAGTCCGGATTCAAGCTCACGGCGTATCTCATGGCCTCTATAGCATCCTCTAGCTGGTTTCTAGTTATATAAACCTGGGATAAGAAAAAATAAATATTTACCCTGCCCGGACTCGATTCTAGCGCTCTATTAACAATCTCAAGTGATTGGTCAGAATAAAATACAAACTTATCAACATTACTTCTATTAAATTTTGCCGCTAAATCAAGAAGTTGAGCATGAAGAAGAAGATTTAAACTGTCAGATTGATTATATTCCAGATTTATCTCTGATTGCTCTATAGTATATTCTAATATTTCTGTCGCCTTTTTAGGCGACACATTAGAAAGTAACGTTGGATTTGAAACTATTGCTCTGATCAAACTAGTACGACTATCTCTGTCAAGTGGAGTGCCAATACTTAAAGCATCTTGATATGCTTTATACATGCCATCTGTATTACCCTGATTGATCTCCATCTGTCCCGCAATAGTACCTCGAAGCATTCTAATTGGCTTCACATTGTATTGATAGACAATTAACAAAGCAATGAAGCCAAAAATAATAAAAGTAAATATTTCTTGATTATCGAGACCTTTGTCAGACTCTATATTCCCCTCCTCTTCGTTTTCATTATAATTATAAAGCCAATAAACATAACCGAGCAAAACCATGAGAGAAATATAAGTAACCAACGAATCAAATACTGCTAAATTCTGGACGAAATAAGCCGTTATCAAACTAAACACAATAATAAAATCAAGTGATTTTATTCGTCCAGATCTGTATCCTTTTATCAAATAAATAAGTACAAATACAAAAATAGATAAATACGTAAGTAAGCCCAGAGTACCGGTGGTAGATAAAATATCAATAATATTATTATGTGCTCTATCAAAAAATGTCTCACTAGCAGTATAGCTATAAAAAATTGGATCGAAGTATTTGTCAAAAGTAATAGCATAATTACCATAGCCAGTTCCAAACATTGGATGAGATGGGAAATCCCTGAAAGCGGCCCGCCATGAAATAAGTCTAGTTTGAAATGTATTTTTTTGAAAAGAAATTTCTTTAATAGGCTGAAAAATTGGATTATTTTGAGCCATTTCAGTATTTCGAGCCAAAAATAAAACACCCACAAACACAATCATAATTCCTAATATACTCCAAGTAACAATTTTTATATTTTTGTTCTTGGCCAATGCTCCGGCTAAGAAAAATAAAACCATTATACTAAAACCTAAGCCTACATAAGCACCAGAACTATCCGCTCTCACAAACGCTGGTATCATAACCAACAACGGCAAGAGATAAATCCATTTAAGATTTTTAATTTTTTCTTTAGCAAATAAAATGAAACAAAAATAAATATTAAAAATCAAATAGCCAGCCATATAAGCTGTGTTACCCAATCTACTGTAGGGATTACCAGCAATCCCAATTATGCTAATAAAAATTGCGCAACCAACAGAAATCAGGAACAAGACTTGCCAATCTCGCCAAGTCTTGAAAACCGTAATAATAATTAAATAAAATATCAAAAAATGCGCTAAATGAAAAAAGCCAAGCATCCTCTCGACATCACCCCAATAGCTCAAATTAAAATCAACACCAAAAATACTAGATAGCAATATCGCTACAAAATAAGCAACTAGACCAAAAGTAATTAAAGACTTATTTTTTTTATTAAACGGATTATAACTAGGATATTTCAATATAAATACTAACCAAAATATTGTTAATAATTCAATTAAAACATTAAAATAAATCTGCTTGGAAGTGATGTAAGGAAATAGCAAATCACTAAATACTAAAAAAACAGAAAAAAATCCCAATACTACACCTATTTTTAAAATTGTTAAATAAATTTTTTGTGACATATATACCTCACCCGCCCTTTGGGCACCCTCTCCTAAATAGGAGAGGGGGAAATTTTATTATCCCTCCCCTTCTTTTAAGGGGAGGCTAGGAGGGGTTATTTTAATTATTTATTTATTACTATCTACTATACCACACCTCACCCCGACCCTCTCCTAAACAGGAGAGGGAGACTACATAGCTCCTCCCCTTTTCATTTTATCTTTTAAGGGGAGGCTAGGAGGGGTTATTTTAATTTTCTTTAATCCCCCTCTCCTATCTAGGAGAGGGGTGCCCGAAGGGTGGGGTGAGGTGTTACAAACTATCAAAATTATCATTAGAGATACCCAACCCAAGATTTCTCATTACTTGGAACGCGTCAGCCGGACGACCTAGGAAATACCTCATGCTATCACTTGGGTTTATATACCAAGCCTCACCGTTGCGTTCTACATCTAGAAATATATTTCCAATTTGTGCATCAGCAAAACTACTATCAAAAGATAGAGTGTCGTTCCCATTTGGATTATAATTATTTTCCAACTCTGTCATATCATCATTACCATCTCCGTCAGTATCCACCATATTTTTGTCCGTACCGATCCCATCCTCGAACAAGTCAGACAATCCATCGCTATCACTGTCTTGACCAGTTAGGCTACCAAGGCCTATTTGAATCTTTTCTAGATTTGAGCTAGTTATACCGACTCCCTGCTCTCTCATTACGCTAAAGGCGTCATCGGGCCTACCAAGATAATACATTTCTTGAGTACTGGGATGAATGTAATATGCTTCGCCGTTAGATTCAACCTTCAACATTATCTTACCTTTTAGAGAATCGTACATTGATTGATTACTTATTACAAGCACATTCTCGGTAGAGACATCATCACTTACCTCTTCATTTTCCACACTATCCTCCTCGCCTACTTCTTCATCGCTCTCATCTTCTTGTTCATCCACAATCTCGACATCACTTGATATTGTAAAATTTTCTGCTTCTGAAACAAAAGCTGTTCCTGGTGTACTAGTAGATGACACAAAATAATCATAAATCCCATTACTAAGTCCACTTATACTTACTTCGTGATAATCAGCCATGTCATCACTACCTATTTTTGAATAATTTTCTTCATCTGTTTTTTTGTAATAAATATAACTATTGGACAACAAATTAGTTTCCCAAGTGAACCTTAGGAGATCTGACGAACTAGTCACAACCACATCATCAATCAATTTCACTTCATTGTCATTAGGTACAGAAAATAAAATACTTTTACTATATTTTATAACGTCACCTATATTTGATATAGTTCTATAATAATAATTAATAACTGGAACAAGATCATCTATAATCACCTGATGATTTTTTCTCTTAACTTCATCAACATAATAAACATCTTTACCTTTTATACTTTTTTTACAATCCACTTTTCCATCACTCTCTAGGTCTGTATCCCATTCAATCATAACTGAGCTAGAACTAATATAATTCAATTTCGGTTCAAAAATTATAAAACCATCTCTATCATCAGCATCCGAATAGACCACAGCGCTACTAGAGCTTGCATTATCAAACTCTTCTGACTCCTCCAATCTATCTTGATAGTCCAACTCAACATCAATATTGTTTTCACCTGTTTTGAAAAAATATCCACTATAAATATATTCATAATTACCATCTGGCTCTAAAGGACTTTCAAATGTTGGAGAATCAGCTATATCAATTGTAGTAATTTTGAAATTTTGTATTTCAATTATTACATCATCTTCTCCAAAACCAGTACTATCTAATTCAAATCCAGTATTATCTACTAGACTTGTCTTTCCTGAATTCTCAATACTGATGGTGATATCTAGGGATTCATGCACAAGAGGTTTATCGATACTATATTCAATTGAAGAAACTTTAATATCAGCCTCATCCAATCTATACACCTCAGTACTCACAGAAATACTATTATTACCTTCATCGCTCTCGCTCATTTTGTCATCATTATCGACAATAAAATCAATATTTTTCGTACCTGATTCTTGAAAATATCCGTTATAAATAAAATAAATATATCCATTTGGAGCTATATAGTCTTCAACTGTTGGAAAAGGTATTGTTGTATCATCTTTTAAAAAATCCCCTAAATCAACATAATAAGAACTCAGCCCAAGAGAATTATACAAATTTGTATTACCATTATTTTTTATTTTTACAGTTATTATCACATCCTCCCCAACAGTTGGATGTTGTGGCTCGATACTAATACTATCGAGTCCTAGATCATAATAAGGATCATCATCATCATCGTCATCGTCAGCAAACACAAATAAAGGCAGACAAAAAATTAATATAATTAAAAAAAATTTTAAATAATTTTTCATAATTTAAATTTATAAATTTACTATTATATAATAAAAGTATATCAAAAAATATTAATAAATACTAATATTAATTTTATAATTATATAACAAAATCTTTTCTTAAAAAGCATAAAAAAATAATTTATGCTATAATATAATTTAACATTTAATTATTAATAATTAAAACAATATGAACAAAAAAATATTTTTTTCATTTCTATTATGCATTTTTGTCCTATCCCCCTCTCTAATTAATGGACAAGCACAAGCTTCAAGCGACTATAACGGTAAAATCGTCCATCAAGATGGTCAAAAATCTCTTTATTATGTTGGGTCTGATAACAAACGTTATGTTTTTCCCACCGAAGGAACTTACAAATCATGGTTTGCTGATTTTGACGATGTACAAACCATCTCTGCAAAAGAATTAAGTGATTTAGACATAGGTGGAAATGTTGTTTATCGTCCAGGCATTCTGTTAATCAAAATACAAACTAACCCAAAAGTTTATGCTGTTTCCAAAAGTGGCACATTACGATGGCTCAAAAATGAAAAAGTTGCCAATGCTCTTTATGGGGAAAATTGGAACATGTTAATTGACGATGTTCCCGATCCATTTTTTGTAAACTACAAAATTGGCGATGATATTGATGATGAATCAGATTTCAATCCTAAAGAAGAAGTTGAAAACGTTGATAATATCGACACAAATAACAACTTATCTTCAACTAATTCATTACATGCCAATACAAAAATGTGTCAAATTATCAACAATTCTCGTGATTGTAAATCTGACAACAAAAATGAAGATGATGAAGATTCTTCAAATGATAATAATGCACCATATATAACAAACATCTCCGTAGATAACGAAGGAGAAAGAGGTTATATCGACATGAATGATGCAATAATAATTACTTTCAATGAAGCCATTGATCCCTTGTCAATAAAATCAGATTTAATTGCTGGCGGGTATTATAGTTTTCTCAACTACAGCTTTACTGGTGCATTAAATCTTTCCTCTACCGGTCTTATGACTATAGAGAACATTGCTTCTTTTGATATTGGCTCTGTTGCAGATGAATGTCAATTTTCTGTAAAAATTAAATTAAGCCCTGATGCCAAAACATTAACTATTTCTATTACTGATGGAAACAATATCGAAATTGAAGATGAAGATTTTGAAAATGCAAAACAAATTGGCGGCACCATTAAAGATAAAGCTGGCAATCTAATGGAAAATAAATCAGATATTAACGAAGTTGATGGTTCTTTCGGTGGTGAAAACATTGATGATGGTATTGAGCCTTATATTCTATCTATTGAAGCCAAAAATTACGGCCAAGATGACTACATTGACGTAGATGATGAAATACACATTACTTTTAGTGAAGAAATCGAATCTGAATCAATAAATGAATCATTGGAAGAAGGAAGTAGTGTAAGTAATGTAGAAGCCAGTGAAACTGGTGGAGTTTATATTAATGATAATGGCATTTTAACTGTTTCAGATATTACTTCTTTCTATATTGGCGACATAGTAGAAGAAGGAACATTTGAAGTATCATTAGAGTTAGATTCAGATGGTGAAGTATTAATTATTACTCTAACCGAAGGAGACAACATAGAAGTTGAAGATGAAGACCTAAATGATGCCGAACAAATTGGTGGCACTATTGAAGATAAACATGAAAACGAAATGGATGATGATCCGAATATAAATGATCCAACCGGAACATTTGTGGAAGACAGTACCGGTGGTGATATTTATATTTTAGAAATAAAGACTTATGATACTGGATATGCTGGTTATATTGATGTTGATGACAAAATTGTTATCACATTTAACGATGAGATTAACCCTCAGTCTATAAACAGTCGACTAGATAAAGGCGATAGTATTGAAAAGGTTGAACATGACGAAACTGGCGGAGTTTATATTGATGAAGATGGCATGCTCACCATTACAGACATTCTCCTATTTGATATGGGCGAAATAGATAATGAAGGTAAATTTGAAGTAAAATTATCTTTAAATTCAGATAGTGATGAATTAACTATCACTTTAACTCAAGGTGATGCTATCAAGATTAACAAAGAAGATTTTAGTGATGCTGAACAAATTGGCGGTTATATTGAAAATGAAAATGACAAAACCCTAGAAGGTGGCTATGTACTAGATGATCCTAATGGAACTTTTGGAGGAGATAGTACAGATTCTACTCCATACATTACTGAAATAGAGATTGAAAATGGGAACCAATCAAATCATATTGATGAAGGAGATGTTATAATTGTAGTTTTCAACAAACCAATTGATCCAGAGTCAATCAATGAAGACTTAGACAATGGTGACAGCGTTGAAGATGTTGATGATGATGATACTGGTGGTATTAATGTTGATGATAATGGTTATTTAAGAATATCTGACATAGCTGAATTCTATGTTGGAGAGGTTGATGATGATGGTGACTTTGAAGTAACCTTAGAACTAAATTCAACTGGCAATATCTTAACTATTACACTAACAGATGGTGACAGTATTGAAATCGATGATCAAGATATAGGCGACGCTGAACAGCTTGGAGGCACTATCGAAGATGAAGATAACAATGAAATGGAAGATGATCCTAGAATTAATGATCCAGAAAGAAATTTTTAATATCAGTACCAAAATATAATAACAATAAAAATACGACTTTAATGAGTCGTATTTTTATTGTTATTAAACCTCATTTCTTTTATACTATTCTCTATTAAACACACAGCTCAAAATTTCATCCATACTTCAACATACACCATTTAACACCTACTTATCAAACAAAAAACTGTAAATATATTATCCTTATATCTTCACAAGCATTAATTACTTATCATAACTCCTCACCCATTTATCTTCCGTGGATTCTTAATAACCATTATCTTTCTTCATTATCGCTTGATTTTTCTAGCCTACCTTAATTTTTTCTACTAACTTAGAAATATCTTCTGATTTTTTAGATTTAAGTTAATATTTATATTCCCCTCTAAAGAGGGAAATTTATTTTGCAAAAACAAAACTCCCCCGGTAACACCGGGGGAGTTTATTATGAAATTATTCTAAATAAATTATTTAGAAATTTCAAAACTACCGTCTAGGTCGTTGATTAAATCAGCGTCACCCAAACCAGTCTCTTCATCATCTGACCATGTGAATCCAGTTTCAATTAATGAAACCTCACAAGAATCCTCAACATTAACATTAGATAGATTTACATTTACTGTGAATACTTCATCACTTCCTGCTGCAATAACATTGTCAGTAGTAAGAGTGAAAGTATAAGTATCTACACCAGCAACATTAGTATATGCACCAGTAACAAGTTCATCACCATTACCATCTAGTAATGTAACAGTTGAAGTAGCTAGAGCACCTAATGTACTTCCATCAGTTATTCCAACTTCAACAGCTAAAGCTTCAATTGTAACATCATCACCATCAGCAACAACTTTGATATCCATGATTTCGTTATTGCTAGTGCTTAGATTGATTGAATCACCAGCTTCAGCAATAATTGTTGGAATAGCGTTATATACAGCCAATTTCTCAGTTGTAATAATCAACATCTGATCACCATCTGCTGTTGAAACTTCAACTTCAGTTGATGTATCATTATCTGCGATATATTTATATCCAGTTACGTGGAAATAAACTTCATCACCAGATTCAATAGCATCGAAATCGTCGTTAAATGTAGCATATAACTTAACTTTTGTTTCATCGTCTTTTTCTACAATAATAGAAGTAGACATTTCTGAA
>CAZTIC010000010.1:0-29796 GCA_964613625.1 uncultured Gammaproteobacteria bacterium
ATATGCATATTGGTAATTTAAAGACTGTTTTATTTGATTATGTTATAGCCAAGAGGTATGGTGGTGATTTGATTTTGCGAATTGAGGATACTGATCAAAAAAGGGAAGTAGAGGGTGCTACAAATGAATTGATTAAAATTGTTGATTGGTTAGGCCTGAAGTTTGATGAGGGTGCTCATATTGGTGGTGAGTATGGACCATATATTCAATCAGAAAGGCAAGAAATTTATAATAAATATATTAAAGAGTTACTCGAAAAAGGGGAGGTGTATAAATGTTTTTGTGATGAGAAGAGATTGACTAAAATGAGAGAGAAACAACAAAATGAAAAAAAAGCACCTCGATATGATCGAGCTTGTCGTGATTTGGATGGTGACAAGATAAGGCAAATGGAAGCTAGCGGTATGAAATATGTAATCCGTCAAAAAATGCCACTTGAAGGTGAAGTAGTAGTAAAGGATGAGCTTCGTGGTGAGATTAAATTTAAAGCAAGTGATCTAGATGATCAAGTTTTGGTTAAATCGAACGGCGTGCCAACTTATCAGCTCGCTAATGTAGTTGATGACCACTTAATGAAGATAAGTCATGTGCTACGCGGAGAGGAGTGGATACCGTCTTTACCAAAAAATATTTTACTTTATAAATCATTTGGCTGGGAGGCGCCTAAATTTATTCATGCGCCTTTAATACTAAATAAAGCTGGCGGAAAGCTAAGTAAGCGTGACGGTGATGTAATTGTTGAAGCGTTTAAGGCTAATGGATATTTACCAGAAGCATTAATTAATTATTCTATACTTCTAGGATGGTCTCCCTACGCTTCAACCTCTACTAAAAATCAAAACGATAAAAAAGTTACGGAAAATAAGCACTCTAAAAATAAGAATGAAGAGATACTGACTATAGATGAAATAATAGAGAAGTTTGAAATAAAAGATATTGGTATATCAGGGGCTGTTTTTGACAGTGATAAACTTGATTATTTTAATGGATATTATATTCGTGAAAAAAATATAGATGAATTAGTTGAATTATGTTTACCTTTTCTTGATATTGAGTCAAACTTTGATAAAGATTATATAAAGAAAGCAATAAGTCTAGCTAAAGATAGAATGAAGAAGTTATCTGATGTCAAAGAATTAACGAGTTTTTTCTTTGCAGATGAACTGGAATATGAAAAAGAGTTGTTGATCTGGAAAAAATTATCGCATAGTGACATCAAGAATAATTTAGAAAATTTATTGGGAGAATTAGAGAAGGTGGACGAGAAAGATTGGGAAGAAGAAAAACTTCAAGAAAAAATAATTACATACATAAAATCCATCGAAGGTAAGAACGGAGACTATCTCTGGCCAATGCGTGCGTCCCTGACAGGAGAGAAGGTAAGTCCAAGTCCATTTGAAGTGGCTGGTGTTTTGGGGAAGGAAAGGAGCCTGGCTAGGATTAAGAGTGCGATAGATAAATTATAATATTTTGAATAAAAAATAGACGCATATATTTGTTTCTATTTTTTTATTTTATCAAAAGATGTGGTATAATATTAACAATTATTTATGAATAATATATGTGTATATATAAATCTATAAGTAAAATATGAAAATAAAATCAATAAGAAAAGTAAAAAAAATTACTGGTAAAAAGGTGTTTCATCGAGTAGATTTTAATGTACCTATTAAAAATGGTCAGGTTAAAGATGATTTTAAGATTGTAAACACTTTACCAACTATTAGATACTTACTTCGATATAAATGCAAAATAGTTTTGGGTAGTCACTTGGGTAGGCCAGAGGGTAGAAAAAATCTGGATTATTCTTTGGAGCCAGTTGCCAAAAGGCTTAGTGAAATATTGGATAAGAAAGTAAAATTTGTAGAGGATTCTGTGGGACTAAAAACTGGATCAGAAATAGGGCGAATGAAAGAGGGAGAAATAATTTTGTTGGAAAATTTGCGCTTTTACAAAGAAGAGGTAAATAATGATATTAAATTTGCCAGAGAGTTAGCAAGTTATTGTGATATTTATGTGAATGATTCTTTTGGAGTTGATCATAGGAAGCACGCTTCTTTGTCTGCTATTAAGCAATTTTTACCAGCCTATGCTGGATTGTTGGTTGAAAAAGAAGTTGAAAATTTGCAAAAAGTATTGAAGCCAAAAAAACCTATGGTTATTGTAATCGGTGGGGCTAAAATAAAAACAAAACTACCTCTTATAAAAAATTTATACAGTAAAGCCGATAGATTTTTGATTGGGGGAATACTAGCAAATAATTTCTTGAAAGCTATGAATTTCGAAATAGGTAAGTCAATTACTGATGAAAAAAGCGTCAAAATCGCTAAAAAATTATTGGGAGATAAAATAATTTTACCAGTAGATTTTATTGTAGGAAATGGAAAGAAAGAGAATGTCAGATCAGTTAGTGCTAACAAAATAAGGAAAAATGAAATTATTTATGATGTTGGGCCAGAGACTATAAAATTATATTCAAAATATTTAAATAAAGCTCAAACAATTATTTGGAATGGACCCATGGGAATGTATGAAGATGAAAATTTTCAATTTGGTACTTTGTCAATCGCTAGGGCAATGGCGTCTAGATCGAACGGCAGAGCCTATGGAGTAGTTGGCGGTGGTGAAACAGTAGACGCATTAAATATGACAAAAATGCAGGATAACGTTGACTGGATATCGACTGGCGGAGGGGCTATGCTTTTATATTTGGGAGGAGAAAAAATGCCAGGGTTAAGTAAAATAGTCAAGTAATTTGATCAAATAATCCCTTCTCCTGGACAGGAGAAGGATAGGATGAGGTGGAAAAGGTGGTTAGAAAAATTAATTTATGTATTCATAATTTTCCGTTAATCAATCAACCTCACTCCAACTCTCTCCTGTCCAGGAGAGGGGGTAAAAATAGTGAAATAATTAAATAATTTTATCTACTGAGATATCTCAGTAGATAAATAAAAAAAATATGAATAATAAAGCTATAATTATTTTTACATCAATATTTTTAATTACTGGTTCAATCTATTTATCAATAATGAGTTGGAACGCAATTAAGACACATGATTATATTGGAGTAAGTGAAGAGCAGAGACATTCCATAACGGTAGTTGGTGATGGGGAGGTTGTAGGTATTCCTGATACAGCTACGGTTCAACTAGGATATATGATTGAAAAAAAAACCGTGGCTGAGGCTCAAAAAGAAAATTCATTAAAGATGAATGAAATTATTAAGAAATTAAAAGGAGATTTAAAGATCGATGAAAAAGACATTAAAACAAATAGTTATAGTATAAGCCCAAGATATGATTGGAGCGATGGAAAGCAGACCCTGAAAGGTTATCAAGTTAGTCAAAATTTAGTTGTAAAGATTAGAGACCTCGAAAAAATTAGTACTGTATTGGATGAGGCAGGGAGTCTTGATTTAAATCAAATTGGAGGATTAAGTTTTGAGATTGATAATCCTGACGAGCTTGAATCTGAGGCTCGTGAAATAGCTATAAAAGCAGCTAAAGAAAAAGCTGAGACATTAGCTGATATTGCTGGTGTAAAACTGGGTAGGATAATTAGTTTTTCTGAATTTAATAGTAGGCCTTCTCCGGTCTACGCTAGTTATAAGACAATGGACATGGCTGAGGGTATGGGAGGTTCTGCTCCTGAGATTCAAGCAGGAAGCACCGAAATAAAGATTACCGCAACTGTTGAATATGAAATATTGTAAATTGAATAAAAACAAACAATTTGATGTTTAAAAAAAATAAAAAAATAAAACCTGGTACAGGCTTCACTTTGATAGAACTTTTGGTGGTAATTGCTATAATAGGATTATTAACAACTTTGGGAGTGGTGGCAGTTAATAGTGCTAGAAACAAAGCGAAGATAGTAAAGGCCACTCATGATATAAATCAAATAAGGAAAGCTATTGATATAATGGCCTTAGATATTGGTTATTGGCCTGGTCATCAAGATGTGAATACTGTAGCCGGTTCAGGAAATAATGAAATATGTGAAATAGATTGTTGGGGTAATGATATAAATTCTGGTAATGCTGGAATTGCAGAAACTGACGGACTGTATCTCGGATGGGCTGGCCCGTATATGGAAAATATTCCATTAGATCCATGGGGAAACCAATATTTTTTTGACACAGATTATACCGTAAATAGCGTGAAGTCAGTAGCGGTTGGTTCTTATGGACCAAACGGAGGAACCTTGAATGCTTATGACAGTGATGATATTATAGAAATATTATTTCCATAATAAAAAATATTAAATATTAAAAAATATATGAAAATTAAAAAAATACAAGCACGAGAAATATTAGATTCTCGAGGGAATCCTACAATCGAAACAAGGGTGATTTTGGAAAACGGTGTGGAAGTAAAAGCTAGCACACCCTCTGGAGCTTCAACGGGAGAACATGAGGCCTTTGAGCTTCGTGATGGTGATAAAAAAAGATATGATGGCAAGGGAGTGTTGAAGGCGATCGATAATGTAAATAAAAAAATCTCCAAAAAGTTAATTGGAATGGATGTGACTAAGCAAAGTGAAATTGATGAAATAATGATAAAATTAGACGGAACAAAGAATAAGAAAAAACTTGGTGCTAACGCTATATTGTCTGTATCTTTGGCTTGTTGCCGAGCTGGAGCTCAGGTAAAAAAACAAGAATTATATGAATATATAGCTAGTACTTATAAATTTGAAAAAAAATATACTCTCCCAACTCCATTTTTTAATATTTTTAATGGTGGGAAGCACGCAGACACAAATCTTGATTTTCAAGAATTTATTATAGTGCCTGTTTCAAAGATTAGTTTTAAAGAAAAAGTAAGAATTGGTTCTGAAATATTTCATGAACTTGCTACGATATTAAAAGCTGCGGGTTACGACACTGATATCGGTAATGAGGGTGGTTATGCGCCTGATATTGTCTCTAGTATTCAGGCAATTGAATTAATATTAGCAGCGGTTATAAAAGCAGGATACAAACCAGGTAAGGAGATAATGCTTGCAACTGATGTTGGGTCATCAGAGATTTATAACAAAAAAGATAAAAAATATATTTTTAAATTAGATCAAGCCAGCTTTACTTCGGATACTTTAATTGGATTGTATTATGAATGGTTCAGAAAATATCCATTTTTGTCTATAGAGGATGGCTTGGCTGAGAATGACTGGGAAGGTTGGAGTGAATTAAATAAAGAACTTGGTGGAGAGTTGTTATTGGTTGGAGATGATTTGTTTGTAACAAATATTGATAGGCTCCGTATGGGACTCAAAGAAAAAGCTGCTAATGCTATACTTATAAAACCAAATCAAGTTGGTACATTATCAGAGACAATAGAATGTATAAAATTAGCTCAGAAGCATAACTATAAATTAGTCGTGTCTCACAGAAGCGGTGAAACATGTGATGACTTTATTGCTGATTTATCGGTAGCAGTCGGGGCTGAGTATATCAAAGCGGGTTCGTTATCTAGAGGGGAAAGATTGGCAAAGTATAATAGATTGATGGAGATTGAAGAAAATATAAAATAATATTATTAAAATAAAATTAAATGAATAAAAAAGTGAAAGAAAATATTTTCCCGATGATTTTAGTCGTCTTGGATGGATGGGGAATAGATAGTCCAAACAAGGGTAACGCAATTACGTTGGCAAGTACGCCAACTATAGATGGGTTGAACAAGAAGTATTCATATATTAATTTATGTGCTCATGGTTCTTGTGTTGGGCTTCCTGATAGTCAATCAGGCAATAGTGAGGCGGGTCATATGAATATAGGAGCGGGCCGAATAATTAATCAAGACGTGATGTATATAACAAAAGCTATCAAGAATAAGTCTTTTTTTAAGAATCCAGCTTTTATTGATGCAATTCGACATGTAAAAGAAAACAATTCAAAGCTTCACATAATGGGTCTTTTGTCTAATGGAACGAGTGCTCATAGTGACCCTGGTCATATGCTGGCCCTTATAGATATGGCTAAGAAAAATGGAATCAAAGATATTTGTTTACATTTGTTTACTGACGGGCGCGATTCTCCTAAATATATAGCTTCAAAGCTGGTTAGTGAGCTGGAGAATATTTTGGATAATGGTGAGTGTATGGCTACAATCATGGGTCGTTTTTATGCTATGGATAGAAAAAAGAAATGGGTACGAACTGAACAGGCTTATGACGCCTTGGTGCTTGGTAAAGGAAATTTTGCCAAGGATTTTCAATCAGCTATTTCAGAGAGTTATAATAAAGGCGATAGTGATGAATATATTGAGCCATATATTATAAAAAACGGAAGCGATATAACACCAAGAATTAGCGATAATGATAGTATTATGTTTTTTAATCTTCGGTCAGATAGAGCCAGGCAATTAGCCAAGGCTTTTACGCAAAAAGAATTTAATAAAGATAATCCGGGATCATTCAAGAGAAAAAAGGTTTTAAAAAATATTCGTTTTGTGGCTATGACTGACTTTGGTCCCGATCTTGATTTGATTATTACTGCATTTCCGAGCGCTGACTTGGTAGATACTTTGCCAATGGTGTTGGGTGAGAGTGTTTCCCAGTTGTATATAGCGGAATCAGAAAAATTTGCGCATGTCACATATTTTTTTAATGGTGGTTATTCTGGCAAAGTAGATGGAGAAGATCAGGTCATGATTCCTTCTCCTGATGTAAAGTCCTATGATGAAGTACCGGGTATGAAGTCAAAAGAATTAACAAAAAAAGTGTTGAAAAATCTAGAAAAAAATAAATATGATTTTACAGTCCTGAATTACGCTGCTCCAGATATGATAGGACATACTGGTAATTTGAAAGCGGGTATAGAGTGTTGCGAAATAGTTGACGGAGAGGTAGAAAAAATTGTTAGGCAATATCTTCAAAAAAATGGTACAGTTATTATAACCGCTGATCATGGCAATGTGGAAGGTATGATAAATCTAAAAACAGGAGAAATAGACACAGAACACTCTATGAATCCGGTGCCATTTATAGTGATTAATAAAAAATTAAAAAATATAAAATTAAGAAAAAAAGGAGTTTTGGGAGATATAGTACCTACTATATTAGATATTCTAAACATTCAAAAACCAGAAACAATGAGTGGGAAGAGTTTAGTAAAAAAATAGTTTATATATGATAGATAAAAATACAAATAAGCCAAGACCAGTAGTTTTGGCTATTTTAGATGGATGGGGCATAGCACAGACTTATAGTGGAAATGCTATTGGTTTGGCAGATACTCCAAATTTTGATGATCTTGTTTCTAGGTACCCAGCGATGGTTTTAAGTGCTTCCGGAGAGGCCGTGGGGCTTCCTTGGGGAGAAAGTGGAAATAGTGAAGTAGGGCATATGAACCTTGGCCTGGGAAGAATTATTTATCAAGACCTCCCTCTTATAAATAAATCTATAAGCGATAATAGTTTTTATACTAATATTGCTTTTGATGGAGCTATAAAAAACGTAATAGAAAATAAGTCCTGTTTGCATTTGCTCGGTTTAGTTTCAAATGGGGGAGTTCATTCTTCTTTAGAGCATCTTCAGGCCTTGATAGCTTTGACAAAAGATAGAGGAGTGAAAGATGTCTGTATTCATATTATTTTGGATGGAAGAGACACTCCATTTAATAGTGGTATTAATTTTGTTAAAGAATTAGAAAGGTTTATTAACGAATATGAAGTAGGAAAGATAGCAACAGTCTCAGGTCGATTTTATACTATGGACAGGGATAATAGATGGGATAGGATTGAAAAATCTTATCGAGCCATGGTTTTGGGAGAGGGTAATGTAGCCCAAAGTCCTGTGAAAGCTATAAATGATAGCTATAACAAAAAAATATATGACGAAGAGTTTGTGCCGACTGTTATTATGGACGATGATAAGCCAGTAGGATTAATAAAAGAGAATGATTCTGTTATATTTTTTAATTTTCGATCTGATCGAGCCAGGCAAATTACGAAGTCTTTAGCCTTGCCTGGTTTTAATAAATTTTCTAGTTGGAGATATATAAAAAATCTGCACTTTGTTTGCTTTACAGAATATGAAAAAGATTTGCCGGTGGAGATCGCTTTTTCTTCGGAGGTAAGACAAAATGCATTAGGATCAGTTATTTCTGCTGCCGGATTAAAACAACTTAGAATAGCTGAAACAGAAAAATATGCTCATGTTACTTATTTTTTTAATGGTGACGCCGAAGAAAAAAGCCCCGGAGAAGATCATATATTAATTCCTTCCCCGCAAGTATCAAGTTATGATCAGAGGCCAGAAATGTCTGCTAATCTCATAACGGATGCGATATTAAAAGCTATTAATGATGAGGATAAATATGATTTTATATTGGTAAATTTTGCTAATCCGGATATGATAGGACATACTGGAAACTTGAAGTCAGCCATTAAGGCAGTGGAGGTAGTAGATAAATGTTTGGGAAAACTTTATAAAAGTATTGTAGCAAAAAATGGAGTCTTGCTTGTAACAGCAGACCATGGTAATGCTGAATCAATGTTTAATATGCAAACTGGTATGATAGATAAGGAGCATACGACTAATCCAGTACCATTTATTATTGCGGGAAATGATTTTGAAGGAAAGACTATTGGTTTTCAGGAAGCACCAGGGAGCGATTTAAGTCTTTTACAACCTCAGGGTATATTATCGGATGTGGCTCCAACAATTTTGAAGATTATGGGCATTGTCAAGCCCGATGAAATGACAGGTAGGAGCTTGGTATAAGATTTACTTTTTATATATCAATATAAATAGAAACCCGGTTTCCAATTGGAAACCAGGTTTCATTATTTTAAAATTGTCAATTATTTATTTTTACAATTTAATAATTTCTATTTCATCCGTTTTAGTGTCATAAATAGCAAATGATGGTTTTCTATTAAAACCTAATAATTCTCCAGGATTTACTAACCAAGTATTTTTTCTTTTTTCTTTTTTGGCTTTATGGTTATGTCCGTGGCATACTAAATCGTATTTTTCTAGACTAGCAAGTCCTTCAGCGTGAAATGGGTAATGAGTAAATGCTATTTTTTTATTGTTTATTTTTATTTCACCATAATCACCGTGTAGATTTACATTATTTTCGTTAGCAATTTTTAGAGAAAAATACTTATCATTAGTATTGCCAAAGCAACAGTGAACATCTCCGGAAAAGTTAGATATTTCTTTGATCATAAATGGAGCACAAAAATCACCGCAATGTATTAATGTCTCACATCCTAATTTTTCTATTTTTTGTATAGCTTTTCGAGTATTGCCTATATTGTCATGAGAGTCTGATATTATACCTATTTTCATATTTTTAATTTAAAATACTATATAACCCAATATACTAATAACAAGTCCTAAAAAACCGCCAGCAATGACTTGTAGAGGAGTGTGACCAATGCGTTCTAGTTGGCGAGGGTATTTTTCATCTAGATCTTCTTTGAGGTCTTTTACGAGTATGTTGAGAGTTCTGCCATGTTGGCCTAGGTATCGCCTGATACCAAGTGCGTCTCTAATAACAATGATAGCAAAAATAATAGCAATAGAGAGGACAGGAGAGTGCCAACCGTCTTCTAGACCGATTATAGTAGCCAAAGAAACTACCATAGCAGTGTGACCCGAGGGCATTCCGGAATAAGCTAGTAAGTTTTTTGCTGAAAATTTTTGCTTATTAGAAGCAATAAAGAATTTTATAATTTGCGCTAAGGCTCCCGCTATTAACGGAAGTAATAGGATGTTGTACATAATTTTAAATTATTTAAAATACTAAACATCTAGATTTTCAACTTTTTTAGCATGAGTTTGAATGAAGTGTTTACGTGGCGCTACATCTCCGCCCATGAGCATGTCAAAAATTTTATCTGCTTGAGCAGTGTCTTTTACAGTTACTTGCTTCATAACACGTCTCTCTGGGTCCATAGTGGTTTCCCATAGTTGATCTGGATTCATTTCACCGAGACCTTTGTATCTTTGGATTTTAATTTTGCTTGATGCTTTTTTTTCTTTTTCTTGGGTCTCTTTTTTGCTTGCCTCATCATCAACTTCGTCATCTTCTTCTTTTTCTTCTTTAATTTCTTCAACCTCTCCACCGAAATCTATAATTATTTTTTCTTTCTCTTCTTCAGTATAAGCATATTGAGAACTGTTTCCTTTTTTGATTTGATAAAGAGGTGGTTGGGCAATATAAAGATTGCCATTTAAAACTAATGGAGTGAAGTGACGGAAGAATAGAGTGAGTAAAAGAGTTCTAATATGTGATCCATCAACATCGGCATCTGTCATAATAATTATTCGATGATATCTTAGTTTTTCTAAATCAAATTGTTCATCAATATTAGTCCCCATAGCAATAACTAGATTTTTTATTTCGTTATTTGCGAGCATTTTATCGAGCCTAGCTCTTTCTACGTTTAATATTTTACCACGAAGGGGGAGTATGGCTTGAAACTTTCTGTCCCTGCCTTGTTTGGCTGATCCACCCGCAGAGTCACCCTCTACGATGTATAATTCACATTCTTCTGGTTTTCTACTTGAGCAATCCGCTAGTTTTCCTGGTAATGTCATTCCATCTAGGGCTCCTTTTCTGAGTATTGTAGCCCTAGCTGTTCGAGCTGCAATTCTAGCTTGAGCACTAAGCATGCATTTGCTCAAAATGGCTTCTGCTTCTTTTGGACTTTCTTCAAGAAATGTGTTAAAAGCTTCTCCAAAAACTTGCTCAACATAAGTTTTAACTTCAGCATTGCCAAGCTTACCTTTTGTTTGTCCTTCAAATTGTGGTTCAGTAATTTTTACGCTAATTATAGCAGTTAATCCCTCACGAACATCTTCTCCAGTGAGGTTTTCTTCTTTTTCTTTAAGAATATTATTTTTTCTTGCGTAGTTATTTAGTGTTCTAGTTAAAGCTGTTCTAAATCCAGCTACATGAGTACCACCTTCTAGGTTGTAAATGTTATTTGCAAAAGGAAGAACGGTTTCGTTGTATTCATCATTGTATTGCAATGCAACCTCAACTTTAGATTCACCTAAATCTTTGTCAATATAAAAAATTGTAGGATTTTTTACTGATTTATTTTTATGAAGTGATTTAACGTATGATTTTATACCACCTTCAAAATAAAATTTATATGATTTTTCTCTATGTCCTTTTCTTTTGTCACTAACAATCATAGCAATACCTTTTGTAAGGTATGTTTGTTGTCTGAAATGATCGAGAATAGTGCCCCAATTAAATTCTACAGTATCAAAAATACTTTCGTCAGGCTTGAATGTAATAATTGTTCCAGTTTTTTTTGAAGTACCGATAGGTTTTAATTTTTTAACTGGGATTCCTTTTTTGAATTCTTGAATCCATACTTTACCTTCACGATGAACTTCAGCTTTGAGATAGTCACTTAAGGCGTTTACAACAGACACACCAACGCCATGCAAGCCTCCAGATACCTTGTATCCACCACCTTCGCCAAATTTACCTCCAGCATGAAGCTTGGTAAGAACCGTCTCTAGCGCCGAAACTCCAGTAACTTTGTGTTTTTGCACAGGTATGCCTCTGCCGTTGTCAGTAACTTGAATCATGCCGTCAGGGAGTAGAGTAACTGTTATTTTGTCAGCGTGCCCCGCCATAGCCTCGTCAAAGCCATTATCAGCCACTTCCCAGATGAGATGATGAAGACCCGTTGCAGAAGTGGAACCAATATACATACCAGGTCTTTTTTTTACTGGATCAAGACCTTCTAGGACTGTAATCGAATCAGCTCCATAATCAGATTTTTTTGCTTTTTTTTCAATTGCTTTTTTTGCCATATCTTTAATTATGTAACATATAACACATAACATGAAACATGTAATATTTTTATTAGTTTTTCTTTAAAATTAGCTTAATTTTTAATAAAAATATCCCAAGCTATTGGGGATAAGTTTATATTATTATTTTAGCAAAATATTTTGATTTATACAAGGCCAATATTTGACAAAATACTAATTATATGCTATGGTTAATTATCTGATTTTTAATCATGCGAGCGCAGATTAATCTCGAGATTTCGAGCAGTATTTTACTAGTCAGACGTTGTACATTTAAAAAATATAAAAAGTTAACAACAATAAATATAAACCCAAAAAAGGAGATTGGAAAAATGAAAAAATTAATGATTTTTACTTTCGCTGTATTCGCCCTGATTTTTACGAGTAACCCAGTTTTGGCTGGTGAAAATGTAAATTCAACAAAAATTTTCGGTGTTGGCAGTTTTGAAATTATTGATAAGGGTGATGTTAAAAAAATCTGCTTCGACAATTATTACGACTCATCAGGTAAGAAATGTTTTGTTGTAGATGCGAATACAAAGTTTCAGGTAGTAAAGCCAAACATTTGGAATGACTATTTGTTGCCAGTCGACGATGCCGCAATTCCACAGTTCGATTTATATGAGGGTAACAAAGTTCACTACTTTGTTTATCCGAATAAACAGAATATTTGCTTGAAAGTTGTAATAATCCCGTATTAATATAATTTTGCAAACAAAGATGTAGGCCGCAATGTTTTTTTAAAACTTGCGGCTTTTTTTATTGTTTCGAAATATGTTATAATTAAACTAATTATAATTAACCATTAATTATGGAAAATACTGATTATACAAAAAATTTAGATAGTGATAAAATGAGCGATAATAGAGATGGAAATACTTCGGCCAGCTCAGCACAGGAAAAAGAAAAAATAGATGTATATAAGTATGAAGATGTGCAGGGTGGAATGTCTACCAAGGAATTAGATGTCGGACTTTGGTTTGTAAAAAGCAAAGGCATGTTTAAAAAATTGTTTATTATTTCATTGATTATAATTTCAGCTATTTCTTGGACATACTCAATTTATCATTTTGCTTATTATGTGGCCAAAGGTATGCAAGAAGATCAGAAGCTCTTGGATGATATGGTGAATAGTACTTTAATTGGCCATGATTATATAGTTCAAATTTCAGCTCAGAATATCTCTGCTTCTTCTGTTTTGGTCTTTCCTCTTGGAGATAATAAGTATGACTTTTTAGTTGAATTAAAAAATCCCAATTTTAGGTATTGGGTTGATTTTAAATATTGTTTTTATAGTGATACAGAGAATATCATATGTGATACAGAGTTTTTAATGCCAGGTGAAAGTAAATATATTATTGAGTTAGCAAAAGAAATTGATTCCGGGTCAAAAAATATTAGATTTACTATTGATAATATATCTTGGCAGAGAATAAATTTGCATAAATATCCAGACTGGAGTGATTTTAGAGATGATCATTTGAATGTTCCATTAGAAAATATAGATTTCAAATCTACTGTTCAGAGCGGTTTATCTGATAAACTTGGGTATAATTCTTTAGAATTTACTGTTTTTAATAAAACCCCTTATAATTACTGGAGTGTAGATTTTAATATTTTACTTCGAAGAGGAGAAAAAATAATTAGCGTAAATAAATATAATCTTCAAGAATTTATTTCTGGTGAAACAAGAGAGTTGGAAATAAGTTGGCCTGGAAAACTAAGCAATATTTCTGATATTAAAATAATACCTATTATAAATATTTTAGACCAAGACAACTATATTGATTATGAGGGTGGTTCTGGTTTGGAAAAATAAATGTTGAATAAATTATTCTTATATTTAAAAAATTTAGATTGGATTTTGTTTTTTGCTGTCTTGCTTTTACTTAGTTTTAGTTTGGTTGAGATATATAGCATAGCCTTGGGACAAGAAACTTTGGATTTGTTGAATTTTAAGAAACAAATTATTTTTATAATAGGTGGAATATCATTGATGTTCTTTTTTGCTTTTCTTGATTATCATTTGATAAAGAATTTTGCAAAGTATTTGTATATTATAGGATTTTTAGTTTTGCTTGGGGTTTTGATTTTTGGAGCTACTATTCGTGGTACTCAGGGTTGGATATATTTATTTGGTTTTGGTATCCAACCAGTTGAGTTTGCCAAGATCATATTGATTATTACTTTGGCTTATTTTTTTTCTTCGAAGTCTTTACAAATTCGACCTTTCAAGCAATTGATTTTATCTGGGGCAGTTAGCTTGACTTATATTTTTTTGGTGTTAATGCAACCTGATTTTGGGTCGTCACTTATACTTTTGTCTATTTGGGGAGTCGCATTATTTGTAACCGGTTTTAATAAAAAATATTTTATTATTATGGGTTTGATTTTAGTCATGGTTTTTGGATTTAGTTGGGGTGTATTTTTTAAGGATTATCAAAAAGAGCGAGTTATGACATTTTTGAATCCAGGCGCGGACCCACTTAATGAGGGCTACAATATATCTCAAGCTATTATTGCAGTTGGCGCTGGTAGAATTACTGGACGTGGAGTTGGCTTTGGTTCGCAATCACAATTGAAATTTTTACCAGAGGCTCAAAATGATTTTATTTTTGCTGTTATTTCAGAGGAATTAGGCTTTTTGGGCTCTTCGTTGGTCTTAGTTTTTTTTATGATAATTTATTATAGATTCTTGGCTCATTTAAAGAAAATAAACAATGATTTCGGGATTTATTTTATTTTATTCTCAATGGGCTTGATTTTTATTGAAATGTTTATTAATATTGGTATGAACATAGGAATATTACCTGTTATAGGCATTTCGTTGCCTTTTTTAAGTTATGGAGGAAGCGTAATGCTTTCTCACTTGATATTAATAGGTATAATACAAAGTATAATAATCAGATCTAAAATTAATTATTAAAACGCTGATATTTTAATTTAAAAATTAAATATTAGGTTAAAAAATATAGATATGACAAAAAACATAACATTGAAAGCAGAAAAAAGAGAAGGTAAGGTCGATAATGGTTTTATTGCTGGTATTTTGTATGGCTCAGATACAGAAAATATTAATATTAAAGTCAGTAGATTGGAGTTTGAAAAGCTTTATAAGAAAGCCGGAGAAGCTACATTAGTTGACTTCACGTTAGATAAGTTGGAGCCAGTAAAAGTTTTGATAAAAGATATTCAGAGGGAGCCTGTAAAGGATATAATTATTCATCTTGATTTATATAAAGTTAATATGAAAAAAGAAATTACAGCGGATATTCCTTTGGTTTTCGTTGGTGAGTCAAAAGCCGTAAAAGAAATGGGTGCGATTTTGAATAAGAATTTAGATAATGTTGAGGTGATATGTTTACCGAGTGACTTGGTGGATCATATTGACGTTGATTTGTCAGCCATCGATACCTTGGAAGATGTGATTAGAATTAAAGATATAAAAAGTCTTGAAGGTATCAAATTGCAAGATGAAGTTGCTACGATTGTGGCTAGTGTAAGTGAGCAAAGAGAAGAAGAAGAGGAGGTTGTTGAGGAAGAGGAAGAAGTAAAAGAAGGTGAGGCTACAAAAGAGGGAGAAACTCCGAAAGAAGGTGAGGCTGTAAAAGAGGGAGGGGCTGTAAAAGAGGATAATAAAGAAGAAACAAAAAAATGAATTAATATTTAAGGAGGATGAGTAAACAAGGATTATTTAATTTTAAAAAAAAGACATGGAAAATAATTTCTTATATTTCTATTGTCTTTTTTTTATTGGTTTTATTTTTTATAATAAATATTGTATCAAGTTATTTTTCTGAAAAAACTATTGTGCAGTATCCTGATAATAAATCAGTTGAGGTTCAAGAGGATTGTAATGATTGCACACGACGTAGTTTGGATGGTGAGTATGTAGAGAGTGATAATGCTAATTTGTTTCCATTTGCTGTCATAATTGACAATCATCCTGACGCTAGGCCCTCATATGGATTGTCAAAGGCTAATTTGGTAATCGAAGCTGAGGCGGAGGGTGGCATTACAAGATATTTTGCAGTGTTTGCTGGAGATCAAGATATAGAAAAAATAGGTCCAGTTAGGAGTATTCGGTCTTATTTTGTTGATTGGGCGGAAGAATTTTCTGCCTTATTGGTGCATTGCGGAGGCAGTCCAAAAGCCTTGGTTAGAATTATAAAAGAAGATGTTTATGATTTGAATGAGTTTTATAACGAAAAATTATTTTGGAGAGATGATAATATTAGTGCCCCGCATAATATCTTTACTTCTTCTGAGTTGTTAAGAGATTATTTATCAGCCAAAAAATTATTAGGAGGAAAATATTTAAGTTGGAAGTTTTTTGATAATTTTTCGGACATTGAAGTTGTTTATCCCGAGATTAATATTGATTATTATTCTAGCGTTTTGGAAGATGATTTTGTTGTGAGCTGGAAATATGATACAATGAATAGTAACTATATTAGACACCTTGGTGGCTCTATTCACAAGGATGGTAATGAAGATGAAGTGAGGGTTTCAAATATAATAATTCAATACGTTGAGAAGAAGGTTGTGGATGAAAAATTGAGGTTATCTCTTCAAACAATAGGAAGTGGTAAGGCAGTGGTTTGTTATTTGGGTAATTGTCAAAAAGTTACATGGAAAAAAGTGAGCAAAACATCCAGAACAAGATTTTATGACACAGTTGATAATGAAATAAAATTTGCAACTGGCAATATTTGGATAGAGGTGGTTGATGAGTCAATTGAGGTTAATTATTAATTTAAATAGATGAATATTGATGAAAGAAATAAAGGATTTACTTTAATTGAAATTTTGGTTGTTATTTCCATAATAGGCTTTATTGTTGCATCAGCTTTTTATAGCTTTAATATTGCTAGAGGTAGATCTAGGGACACTAAAAGAGTGAGTGATATTTCTAATTTAACAAAAGCTTTTGAAATATATTTTAATGAAAATGATTCTTATCCAAATCCAGTAAATGAAGGAGGAGGTGAGCAATGTGTAAATAGTACTAGTGCAGCAGCGCTAGAAATGATAAATGCTAATATTCTGAAAAGCAATATAGGAGATCCTATGTGGCCAACAAATATTCCCACTACAATTGTAGATCACACGGCACAATCTGGATCAACAAATTTTTGTTATTATTATTATGCTGAAAGCTCTACTTACGTACTGAGTTATTTTTTGGAAACAAATTCAGAAGCGGGTGATGCTGGTATTCATGTGATTACTGAAGAGGGAAGACACTAGTCAATTATCAATTACGAATTATGAATAAAAAAATCGTCTTGGTGTTTCCCAGACGATTTTTTATTTTGGTCATTCTGAGTAGGGCGAAAATGAAATGAAAGATTCTAGTATTTTGCAAGCGGTGGTTTTTTAGAGATTCTTCGCTTACGAACGAGGCTCGGCCTCCAAATTGGAGGCCGAGCCTCGTTTTTCGCTAAATAATTTTAATTAAAGCTAATCTATTTTTACCACTCAAATCTTTTTTTATTTTATATTTTGCGTTTGGTAATTCTTTTTTTATTAAGATTACTATATCATTTGATTGTCTTGGGTCTATCTCACTCAATACTGTTATTTGCAGGTTATATTTCTTAGATAGATTTCGTATTTGCTTAAATAGTTTTTTATACAAATATAGTCCATTTTCTTTTGTAAAAAGCGCAATTTGGGGTTCAAATTTGAGCCCTATTGTATCCATAGAGCAATTATTTTTCCATTCTTGCCATCCATAAGGTAAGTTAGCGCAAATTACGATTTTAGATTTCAGATTTTTGATTTTTAATTTTAAAATTGGTTCAAGTAGATGGCCTTGTAGAAATTTTATATGTTTATCTACTTTGTGATGCTCGGCATTTTTACGGGCCATTTTGAGAGCTTTATTTGAGATGTCTGTTGCAAAAAATATTGAATTTTGAATTTCTAATTTCGATTGAATTATTAATGATTTAATTAATGAAACAATAATACATCCACTTCCAGTGCCTATATCAATAAATGTTGCATGTTTCATGCCTGCCTGTCTGGTAGGCAGGTTATGTGTTATGCGAAGAGCTTCGTCTACTATCAATTCCGTCTCAGGGCGGGGGACAAGAGTATGTTTATTTACTATAAAGTCTAGTCCGTAAAATTCTTTGTGACCGGTTAAATAAGCAATAGGGTGACCATCTAGGCGTTTTTTAGTTATTAGTTGGTATTTTGTAGCTTGTAGTTTATTTAATTTTTTATCCGGATAAGTCAATAAAAATTCTCTTGTTTTCTTTAACACAAAAGCAAGTAAAATTTCTGCGTCCAAAAGAGGGGATTCTATATTTGAATCTTGAAATTTTTTGTATGTTTTATTTAATATTTGACTTATTGTCATAATATAATTAAGAAGTTCAAGTGTTTAATCTTGATAATCATGAAGTGATTGGATAATATCTTCTAGATTTCCCTCTAAGATATTATTAATCTGACTCCAGGATTTTTTTATTCTGTGATCTGTTATTCTATCCTGAGGAAAATTATATGTTCTGATTTTTTCACTTCTATCTCCAGAGCCGATTTGCTGTTTTCTTTCAGCACCTTCTTTGTTCATCTTTTCTTGTTCTATTTTTTGGAGTAGACGAGAGCGAAGTATTAACATAGCTTTGTCCTTATTTTGATGTTGTGATTTTTGGTCCTGACATTGCACTACTGTATTTGTAGGTAAATGAGTTATTCTAACAGCTGAATTGGTTGTATTTACACATTGTCCGCCTGGACCTGAAGACGCATACGTGTCTATTTTTAAATCTTCGTTTTTTATTTCTAGATCAACTTCTTCAGCCTCTGGTAGTACAGCGATAGTAATAGCTGATGTATGCACTCTGCCTTGTTTTTCAGTCTCTGGTATCCTTTGTACTCTATGAGTACCAGCTTCATATTTGAAATATTTATAGGCGTTTTTTCCTTTTATTTCAAAAATTATTTCTTTGAAACCACCAATTCCTATACTACTAGAGTCAAGAATGTTTATTTTCCAATTTTTCTTTTCAGCATACTTTGAATACATGCGAAACATTTCGGCAGCAAAAAGAGCTGATTCATCTCCACCGGTTCCTGCTCTTATTTCTATCATTATATTTTTTTTATCATTCGGATCATCTGGATTTAATTCTTCTTGTATTTTAGTTGATAATTCTTTTTGTAATTTTTTTAGATCACTCAGCTCATTTTCAGCCATTTTTTTGAATTCTTCGTCTTTTTCATTTTTTACAATATTTTGATTTTCTTGAATACTGTTCTCAGTTTTTTTTAATTCCAAAATAAAACTCACCACTTCTTTTAGGTCAGAGTGTTTTTTTGAAATACCTGCTAATTTTTTTGTATCAGAAATAATACTAGGGTCAACTAATTTTTTTTCTAATTCTTCAAATTGTTTTTTTATATTTTGGTACATATTTTTATCTGACAGATAACTTTTATTATAACCTCACCCCAGCCCTCTCCTTGTAAAGTAGAGGGGATAAAGTGTCTAAAATAAAACAGCTATTCTCCTTATTTGTTACAAACATTATAACACACAAAAAGAATAGCTGTATTGCTATGTTATTTTTCGTCTTTTTTTACTTTTACCACTACTTCTTTCTTGGCTTTAGTTTTGGCTCTAGCTGCACGTTTAGCAGTTTTACCTTTTCTGTCTTTTAAAGTTTCTTGTTTAGCTGATTTTGCTTTGAATTTTTCAACTCTTCTAGCTGAGTCAACTAGTTTTTGTTTTCCAGTATAGAAAGGATGGCAAGCAGAACAAAGCTCAACTTTGATTTCGTCAATAGTAGAACCTGTAACAAAAGTATTTCCACATGCGCAGATTACCTTAGCTTCTTTATTGTATTTTGGGTGTATATCTTTTTTCATAAGAATATAATGCGAATTTACGAATTAAATGCAAATTCTACGAATATGCGAATAATGCGAATAGGCTAATTTATTTAAACAAAAAGTCGCTTTTATTAGGAACTACTATAGTTCCTTTTGCGACAGAATTATGTTAACACAATCATTTAAATAAATCAAGACTTGTCGTTTAGGCCCTTTATTTTCATGATTTCATCAGTTTTTATCTTGGCTTCTTGTTCAATGAAAAATTTGTTAATACCAGGCATAATAGATAGCCAGTTTTTGATCAAATTTATTATTGTTTTTATTTTTACTTTTGTTTTATCTAATAAATTATTTATTTTTATTGCTGTTTCTTCACCAACCAGCTTAAATTCCTTTTGTTTTTGAGGGGTCATTTTTAAATAAGCTTCTTTTAGGTCGCTTGCTAGAATGTTTTCTATTTTCTTTTTTCTTTGAGCTTTTTGTTGCGTGAGATTTGATGAACCAACAATTCCTTCCTGTCCATCACCTTCAGAAATGGATGGCATGGTTTCCTTTGTTTTTTCTTCTTGTTTTTTTACATTATCAAAAGATTCTTTTTTTTCCAGAGATTTTTCTTTATTTTTTTCGCTTTCCTTAATAAGATCTTGATAATCTTTAATTTTTTCTTTTAGATTATTTTTTATTTCCAAATTTGGCATTTTTTTAAATAGTATTATTTAAACTGTATTATTATTATAGCAATATTTTTATATTTTGGGTATATAGTGTTATAATCAAATATATAATTTAAATACCTCGCCCCTAACCCCTCTCTTAATTAGGAGAGGAAAAAGAGCGATAGTGATAGGGTGAGGTCTGATATGTATGACAAAAATAGCCAACATTGCCAAGAACACATCATATCTTACTATTGCCTTGGTTATACAAAAAATTATTTCGTTTACTTATTTTGCGATTCTGGCTAGAAATATTGGTCCTGAAAATTTAGGTAAATATTATTTTGCCATTTCATTTACCACTATTTTTTCGATTTTTATTGACTTTGGATTAACTAATGTTTTAACTAGAGAGATAGCGAAGAGACAAGAGAAAGCAAGGGAAATATTGGGAAGCGTTTTGGCTATAAAAATTGTGTTTACTTTCTTGGTTATCTTGGCAATATTTGTAGTTATAAATTTATTGAATTATCCGGAAATAACAAAGCAACTTGTTTATTTGTCATCAATTTGTATCGTTCTTGATTCTTTTACGATTAGTTATTTTGGGACAATTAGAGCCTTCCATGATTTAAAATTTGAGAGCCTATCTTCAATCATTTTCCAGTTGATAGTTATGGGGCTTGGTTTGTTCTTTTTATACTCAGGTTATAGCTTAGTTTTTGTAATGAGTGCCTTGGTTATGGCTAGCATATTTAATTTATTATACTCTTCCTCTATTTTGTTTATAAAATGGAGAATTGGTATATGGCCCAAGTTTAATTTTTTTGTTATCAAAAACTTATTAATTCTGGCTATCCCATTTGCTTTATTTGCAATATTTCAGAGATTGTATATGTATTTTGATACCGTTCTTCTTTCTATTTTTGCCGGCGACGTTTATGTCGGCTATTATCAGATTCCATTCAAAATTATTTTTGCTTTACAATTTTTACCCTTAGCCTTTACTGCGTCTTTGTATCCTGCCATGAGTAATTATTGGTTAAATAATAAAGATCAATTGGTTGTGACTTTTGAAAGGGCTGTGAATTATCTAATAATAATTTCGCTTCCAATTGCGGTTGGAATAGTAGTTTTAGCTGGGAAGATAATGTTGCTATTTGATACTGGATATGAGGAAGCGATTTTGCCTTTACAGATAATAATGACGGCTTTGCTTTTTTTGTTTATCAATTATCCGATTGGATCACTACTCAATGCATGTGATAAGCAAAAACAAAATACTATAAATATGGCAATTGTTGCTCTTGTTAGTCTTGTGTTGAATCTGATATTAATACCAAAGATGCAGGCGGTTGGAGCTAGTGTAACAGTTTTGATTACAAATATTTTGATGGTCACATTAGGATTCTATTGGGTGCCAAAAATTATTCCCTATAGATCAAAGAAGATCTGGATTGTGTTTTTTAAGGCTCTTTTATCGGCGATCGTTATGGGCCTAGTTGTTTTTTATTTAAAGATTTATTTGAATGTTTTTATTGTAGTAATGATTGGCGGAGTAGTTTATTTTGCGAGTATGTTTATTGTGAGAGGGTTTACAAAAGCGGATGTAATGAGTATTTATGGTTCTTTTATAAAAAAGAACTCAATAAATTAAATTATGAAAATATTATTAACAACATTAGAATATCCACCATTCAAGGGTGGAGCAGCTAATTATTATGAAAATATAGTGAAAAATTGGCCATCCTACGCTAAAGCTTCGGATGGCAAGTCTGAGCTAGATGATATTTTTGTTTTGCATAATAATAATGATAAATTATTAAATAATAAATTATTATTTTTGAAATGGTTGCCGGCTATTTTTAATATAAACAAAGAAATCAGGCAGAAAAGTATTAACCATGTCATTGTTGGTAACATTTTGCCTCTCGGAACAGCCGTTTGGATATTATTTTGGTTTTTAAATTTTAAATATTCAGTAGTTCTTCATGGTACTGATATAATGTACGCTCAAAAGTCTTGGCGAAAAAAAATGTTAGCTAAAATAATTTTGAAAAATTCTAAAAATATAGTTTGTAATAGTAGTTTTACGGCTGGATTGGTGGATAAATATTATGCGCGAGAATTTAGCAATAAAATAAGTGTGGTTAATCCAGGGATAGATGCTCATGTAACATGTAACATGGAACATGGAATAAAAATTAAAGAAGAATATGATTTAGAGGGGAAGTTTGTATTGCTTTCTATTTCTAGATTAATAAAAAGAAAAGGTATAGATAAGGTAATAGAGTTGATGCCTGGATTAATTAAGGAAATTCCAAATTTGGTTTATGTGATAGCTGGAGGTGGTCCTGATGAGGAGGAGTTGAAAAAATTCGCAAGAGGTTCGGCCTCTAATTTGGAGGTCGAGTCTCAGGATGATAACGTTATTTTCTTGGGCCAAATCTCTGAAAAAGATAAGTGGACATGGCTTGATGCTTGTGATATATTTATACTCCCAAGCCGAGAAGAAAAGGGGAATATAGAAGGTTTTGGAATAGTATATTTAGAAGCTAGTTTAATGGGCAAACCAGTAGTTGCTGGTAATCACGGAGGAGTGAGTGATGCCGTGATTCATAATGAGACAGGATTATTGGTTGATCCGGAAAGTAATCAAGAAATCAAAAATGCGATTTTGAAATTATATAAAAACGTTGATTTAAGAAAAGAATTGGGCACCAGAGGAAAAGAAAGAGCAGTTAAGGAATTTAGTTCGAAAAATCGAGCAAAAGAAATTTTTGATAAAATTATATAGGCTATTTTGTAAATATATTGAAATATAGTCCCTTCTCCTGGACAGGAGAAGGATAGCCTGCCTGCCGGTAGGCAGGGATGAGGTGGAAGAAGGTGGTTAGAAAAACTTATTATGCACATTCATAGTCTTTCAGTTAATTATCAACCTCACCCCAGCCCTCTCCTGTCCAGGAGAGGGGGTAGAATAAGGAATTTAATAAATAAAAATATGATTAGCATAATTATTCCAATTTATAACTCAAGCAAGACTATAAAAAATTGTCTTGATAGTGTTTTGGCTCAGACATATAAAGATGTTGAAGTAATTATTGTGGATGATAAGTCAGGTGATTATAGCATTGAAGTCGTAAATAATTATATTAAAAAATTAAAAGCTAATAATTTTGAATTAAAATTAATTAAGCATGAAGTCAATAAGGGGGCTCCCGCAGCTAGAAATACTGGATTTAAAAATTCAAAAGGAGAATATTTATTTTTTTGTGATAGCGATTCAGTATTAAAATCAGATGCTTTGTTTGTTATGATTGATGTTATAAATAATAACAGAGACGTTGCTTATGTTTACTCTAGTTTTATTTGGGGTAAAAAGTTTTTTAAAGTAGGTGAATTTAGTGATGAAAAATTAAAACAAGGACCATTTATTCATACAAATAGCCTAATTAGACGAGAAAATTTTCCAGAAAATGCTTGGGATGAGTCAGTTAAAAGACTCCAGGATTGGGATCTGTGGCTTACGATGTTGGAAAGTGGACATAAGGGATACTGGATTAATAAAGTGCTGTTTACTATAAAGCCTGGCGGGACAATGAGTGGCTGGTTGCCAAGCTTTGCTTATAAATTATTTCCATTTTTACCAAGTGTAAAAAAATATAAAAATTCAATAAATATTATAAAAAGTAAGCATAATTTGATTTAACTTTAAAAAAAGTGCATATTTATGTTATAATCTATATATTAAATTAAAACTTATGACTAAAGAAAAATGGGATGATATCAAGGGGAATATCAAGGATAGTTTTGAAGTAGAGGATGAGGGAGGCGAGCATGTAGAGGATGAAGGGGGAGTTGATGTAGAATATATAATTTTTGAAGGACCTCTTGGTAAAATGAGATTAGAATTTGTAAGTAAACCCGTAGTCTTGGATAAAAAAACTGATTATTCAAAACGTATCGGCTCTGAAACTAATGTAACTTATGTGTACAGCAAGGACGAGAGAACCGAGAAAATATTTGCTTATAAATGGGAAGAAGATCAAGATGACTGGGTAGAAATAGAGGCTAAAAATTTTGAATTATAATTTGTAATATTTATTATTAACATAAAATATATGGAAGTATTTTTAACAATTTTAGGGGCGGTAATTTTTCTTATTATTATTAGCCTTAGACAAATCAATGAATATGATCGTGGAGTGAGATTTACGATGGGTAAATTTTCTGCCATCATGATGCCGGGCTGGAGGATTGTATTGCCTATATTCCAAACATATCAAAAAGTAGATATGCGTGTTAAGGCAGTAGATGTGCCTGATCAAAAAGCCATTACCAAGGACAACATTTCTATTACTGTTAATGCTGTTATTTATTATAAAGTATTAGATGCAAAACGAGCTATTATAGAGGTTGAAAATTTTCGTTATGCAATTTCACAATTTGCTCAAACTACTATGAGAAATATCGTAGGAGAAGCTACGCTTGATGAATTGTTGGCAAATCGTGAGCAGATTGCAGAAAAAATAAGAGGCATTGTAGACAAGGAAACAGATGGTTGGGGTCTTAAAGTAAGTAATGTAGAATTAAAAGATGTTAGTCTTCCCGAGGATATGGAGAGAACTATCGCTAAGCAAGCTGAGGCAGAAAGAGAGAGAAGGGCTGTGATTATAAAAGCCGAGGGTGAAGTAGCAGCTGCTGAAAATATGGCCAAAGCCGCTCATACATTAGCAGGATCTACTGGAGCACTTCATCTAAGAACATTACAATCCTTGAATGACTTATCTTCTGATCAGTCCAATACGGTTGTCTTTGCGCTTCCCTTGGAGGTACTAAGAGCTTTTGACGGATTTAGTAAGAATAAATAAAATATGAAAAAATTTAAAAAAATAAGCATTGTTTTTTTGGCTGTTTTGTTGTTGGTTGTTTTTTATTTGATTATCACCACTGAGGAGGTGAATGATCAAATGTTGCTTAATATTGGTAACGAGGATGTGGTGGAAAATATTAATTCTGAATCAATTATTGATTTGTCACAAGATGATTATAAGCAGGAAGTTAGTAGGTATTTTTCTGAATATATCAAAATTCAAGAAAGAGACAATATTACCAAAAATAATTTATTAGAGATAGAGGACAAGTTGCTTGCGTTAAAGGTGCCGACAGAATTTAAGGACTTACATATTAATTTTATTTTAGCTATTTCGAAGATGAGGCAATATCTAGAAGATGATGACGAAAATAAGAAAAAAGAGAGTGAAAATATAATTACAGAAATAAAGCTTAATAATAATTGGATTGGTAATATTTAGTATTTTATGAAATATAGTAAATTTTTAGTTTTATTTACTCCGGTATCATTGTTTGTCTTACTCCAGATTTTAATACAAAAACCATCTTTGTTTTATTATATTTTATTTCTCACATTAGCTATTCTTCTCGTTACTGCTTATATTTTTTTGAAAGAGAGTGGGCAAAAAAAAGAGCAATTTAGTTTTTTCTTGTTACCAATTCTCTTTTCTCTTAGCATATTGTCATACATAACAATTTCAGATAAATTTACGAATCAATTATTGGTAATAGTAAATTTTATTTTTGTTTACACCTTACTTAGAAATTTCTTTTATTATTTTTTTAATATTAAAGAAAATTTAAAATTTGAAAATTTTTTTTCATATGGAAATTTACTAGTAGTATTTTTTGTATCAGCTAGCGCCTTTGGAATAAAATATTTTCTGAACGCGCCCACATCAATTGTAGCTCTATGTTTATTGCCAATATTTGCCTTAATATTGTATGGCGTAATTTGGGTAAATAAAATAAACATGCGAGATGGCTTTATATTTATTTTGTTAGGAGTTATAGTTTTGATTGAAATTTTATGGATAATATCTTTTTTGCCGTTTAATTATAATACTCTTGGTTTAATCTTGGCTATTTGTTATTATGTTTATATCGGCGTTGTCAGATTTTTCTTAAAAGTGGGCGAATTAAATACAAGAACGACTAAACTATATTTAATATTTGGATTTATTAGTATTTTAATAATAATTTTAACTTCAAAAGCATAAATCTCAACCATGTTAATTTAAATAAATTATGAATTTTAATTTTTTCAAAAGTAAAACAGTCTTAATAGTTGTTATTTCAGTTATTTTTGGTTTTGCGGCTGGCATGGTAGGCGAGTTGATTGCCAGAGTTTATCTTTTTGAGAATTTGTTAAATATACCTTTATATGGAGAAATAGATTTGACTAATGGAATTCATGGTAATACAAATTTAATAATCAGAGATGCAAAAAAGGTAGTAGTTGAACAAGATGAAAAAATAGAGGAGTCTATAGAATATATTAAAAGTAATATTGTTGGAATTTTCAAAAAATCAGGTCAAGATCAGTCAAGTAGTTTGTATTATTCTAAAGATGAAGTGGCTCAAGGCATTATTTTAACTAGCGATGGTTGGATAATATCTGATCTAGATAACACGCAAATTAATGATAAGTTTTTTGATAATTTTTTTATAGCTACTGATGATGGACAGGTATATGATATTGATAAAATATTAAATGATAAATTTAGTTCTTATTCTTTTTTACACGTTAAGGATGTAAGAGATTTGCCAGTTACTCAATTTATTTCAATTAACGAAATAAATCAAGGTGGCATGGTGATTATCTTTGATTGGGACCAAAATAGCTTGATTTCTACTATTTCTGGCAAAGTTAATCAAAAAATATTTTCAAGCGATATAGTGAGTGATGAATTCTTGCTATCAACAGATGTTAGTAATAATAAATCATCTTTTGTTTATAGTTTGTCGGGAAAATTTTTGGGTTTTGTAAGTAACGATAATTCTATTTTTCCAGTATATAATTTGGAACGTATTATAAATGCTGTTTTGCGTGACGGCGAGTTAAAAAGAATAAAGATGGGGTTGAGTTATATTGATTTTAGTGATTTTATTTCTAGAGATTCAGAAATGGAAGGAGTGCAGATTGTTAAAAATATTAATAATATAAGTATTGAAAAGAACAGTCCTGCATTTATGGCTGGCCTCAAAGAGAGTGACATTATTTTTTCTATAGATAATATTGAACTAAACGATGTCAGTAAGTTAAACGTATTAATTCAAAAATATAAAAAAGGTGATAGTATAAATATTTCTTATTTGCGTAATGGAGAAAAAAATAACACGAATTTAATACTTGATGAATATTAAAAATTTTCCAAAAACAAGGTTGGTTTTTTTACTTTTATTTTTATTAGAATTAGTATCTTTTTTTTGCTATCTTTTTCCGATTTTCGGAAAGGTAGCTTTTTTTATTATTCTAATAGCATCATTGTTTTTGACCTTCAAAGATTTAAAATTTGGGCTATTACTTATTTTTATAGAATTAATAATAGGATCAAAGGGATATTTGTTTCATATTGATTTTTTTGGAGTGGATGTATCTATCAGAATTGTTTTATGGATTATAGTGATGTCATTTTGGTTTGCTAAATTAGTGAATGAACTATTGATACATAAGTATGATTTTAAGAAAATAAATAGTTTAAAGTTTTTATATTCAAAACATTCAAAATATTTTTTAGTATTTTTTTTATTTATTCTATGGGGGATCGTGAGTGGCGTTTTGCATAATAATTATTTTGATAATTTATTTTTTGATTTTAACGGATGGATATTTTTTCTTTTAGTCTTTCCTATATATTCGTCAATACAGAAAATAGACGATGTGAGGGAATTTTTAAAGATAGGATTAATAGCCATTGTTTGGGTTTGTGCCAAGACATTTATTTTATTATTTTTATTCTCTCATAATATTTACGGGATTATATATGAGATTTATCGCTGGGTCAGAGTAACGGGTGTAGGCGAGATAACCCAAGTTCAGGGAGGTTTTTATCGTATTTTTTTACAGTCTCATATTTTTGTGTTGATTACGTATTTTGTATTTTTGTTTTTAATCTCTCAAGTCAAGAATATAAAAGAATTATTTACGGAGAAGACGAATTTAATAAATTTTATTATCATCACATTATTATCTTCAGTTGTGCTTTTATCTTTTTCTAGAAGTTTTTGGGTTGCCGGTGCAATAGGATTTTTAATTTCTCTGTTTGTAATATTTATAAAATACGACTACAAAAGATTATTAAAATTATTATTTGTCTTGATTTTATCAGGTGCATTGGCCCTGCTTTTAATATTTGTAGTTGTGAAATTTCCATATCCAGATCCTATTGGCGGGTTTGACCCAGCTAGATTGATAGGAGAGAGAGCAATTCAGGTCAAGGACGAGGCTGCTGTTTCGTCTCGTTGGAATTTGTTACCCGTATTATTAGGTGAAATAAAAAGCTCGATATTTCTTGGAAAGGGTTTTGGTTCTACTGTCACATATAAATCTAATGACCCTAGAGTTCTTGAGTCAACGGTTAGTGGGGAATACACTACCTATGCCTTTGAATGGGGCTGGCTGGATATTTGGTTGAAATTAGGTTTATTTGGCTTGGCTTCGTATTTATTGTTACTTTTCAAGATTGTTACGAGGAAAATAGTAAATAACCAAGAGTTGTTTTTAATTTATGGATTAAATTTAGGTATAGTTATAGTTGCCTTTGTAAGCATATTTACTCCTTATACCAATCATCCCTTAGGTATTGGTTATATAATTTTTGCAGTGTTATTTTTGGATATTATAAATAATAAGGCTATTGCCTAATTTACGATTTTGTATTATATTTAGAAAATAATAAAAATTAAGTATATTAAAAATATGAATGAGCAATTAATAACCCAAGAAGGTTATAATAAACTCAAAGAAGAATTGAAAAAAAGAGTCGACATTAAAAGACCTGAAATAGTTGGAAGAATAGAGTTTGCAAAAGAATTAGGTGATTTAAGTGAAAATGCTGAATATCATGAAGCAAAAGATGAGCAAGCCTTTAATGAGGGAAGAATATTAGAAATAAATAATATATTAAAAAATGTAACTATTGTAGCGAATGGTGGATCAAAGAATGAGGTTGCAATGGGATCAAAGGTTACTGTTAAAAATAGAATAGGAGAAAAAGAATACACTATTGTTAGTTTTAATGAGGCTGACCCGTTAGAGGGTAAAATTTCAAACGAATCACCACTGGGAGTTGCTTTCGTCGGGAAAAAGAAAGGAGATAAGGTAATAGTGAAAACTCCAAGAGGGGAGATGGAGTATAAGATCAAGAAAATTTCTTAATAGGATTATTAAGATAGTTAAGATATTTAGGATTTAAAGTTTTAAAAAAGTACAGAGATACCCGCCTACCGGCAGGCAGGTCTCTGTATTTTTTGTTTTTATTGTTGTTTATTATTTAATATTAGCCAATTTTATTGTATTGCAAATTTAGGGTGGGTAATAGGGTTGTTTTAAATTATATAACAAATATTAATTAATAATTTATTTTTCATCCCCCCCCCAATGTGTTATAATAAATACATAATGTGTATAAGTAAG
>CAZTIC010000011.1:0-6228 GCA_964613625.1 uncultured Gammaproteobacteria bacterium
TTTGAGTTCATGATTTTAAAATAAAAAATCTTTTATACAAGGAATAAATATAATAAATCCGACCAAAACAGCTACAAAAGAAGCAAACATTACAGCTGCTGCCATGATATCTTTTATTTCTTTAACATAAGTATTAATTCTAGGCTTCAGCATATCTGTTACCCTTTCCACCGCGCTATTCAAAATCTCCATTAGAAATACAAGACCGATAATTAATATTAATATCGCCCATTCTATCCGACTTATCATAAAAAACCAACCAAAAAATAAAACAACCACACCTACCAGAGTCTGCACTCTTAAATTTTGCTCCTCTCTAAATATCTTGATCAGACCTCGAAAAGCATATTGAAAACTTTTAAATAATCTTTTAAATCTTATCATCATTATAAATTTATAATAAAATCTTCTCCTAATTTTATCATTTTATTTTTTTTGACTTCTGTTTCATCTGTATAACCGATTAAGTGAAATAATCCATGAATCAATATAAATATTAATTCCTCTTCTATTTTTACACCCAACATTTTAGCTTGCTTTTTTATTTGATTTGGGCTTATTATTAATTCTCCAAGTGAATCTTCATCTCCCTCAAACGACAATATATCAGTTACTTGATCTTTTTTTCTATATTTATTATTTAGTTCCTTAATTTTATCATCCTCTACAAAGGCAATCGAAACATCTAGATCTTCTTTTTTATATTTTCTTAAAAACTTCTCAACCACTTCTTTTATTAACTTTTTTGAGATTTTGTTGTCAGTTGTATTATTTATTTCAATCATATTCTTCTATAAATCCTTTATCTTTAATGAATTTATCATCATTTGAAAAATATTTTCATAACTCTTTTCTTCGTCAAATTCTGGAATATATAGCAGGGTATATATAAAATTATAATTAACATCAGTTAAATAAATAACCAGGCCATTATTACTAAGTATTCCTTTCCATTCTTCGGTAGTTATTATATTTTGGATACTTGGCTTACTACCAACTTGTTCTTCATACCATCTTTCAATAGTTTTTATGTTTGAATTTGGCTGAACATATATTTGGAATATATGATTATCCTTGGATTTAAATACTATCGAATCATCACTCCCTAAAATATTCATCTTCCAATCACTAGGATATAAGATACTATAATTATAAGATGTGTTTATATATTCATCTATGCCTAAATTATCAACCAATTTTCCACTACTTATCGGATCATACAAACTCATAATTTCTTCGAAATCACTATATCCATCGCCATCACTGTCTATCTCCTCTATATTTGTGCTTAATAAATTTTCTTCAATATTATTTAAACCATCACCATCAGAGTCAATCACGTCTTCTTCGATATCAATAGTCGAAGTCGATATCTCCTCATCTATGGTAGAGGTTGATACCTCCGTATCAATAACCTCCTCAGAAGAAGTACTTACAACAGTACTTTCGTCTATTATTAAATTAATAATTTCTTCTTTTGGCGTTACTTCTTCTTTCTCTTTATTAGCTTTAAGTTCGTCCGTCTTAATTAACTTTTCTTGATCTTGTTCGATATTTTTTACTTCATTTTTTGGCGATGTTTGGAATAAAAAAATATATAGCAATACAATTAAAATAACCAAAAAAATACCAGCGGCTACAAAAATAATAATACCCATCTTTTTAGCTTGAGTAGCCTTGTCTCCACCTAATAGAAATTTTTTCGGCATAGTATGTATCAAAATCTCTTTTTCTACCTTTTCTTTGTTTTTATCAACCAAACTACTAATTTCATCTGCAGATAACTCTTTGTTTTCTTGTGTTTTCTTTTTTCCAAACATAAAAATTTAAAAAATAATAAAATTATGGCAATTCAAACAACTTGCCGTCGCCATTTGGATTATAACCTCCTTTGACTTCTGCTCCATCTTCATAACCATCGCCGTCGCTATCTTTATTCAAAGGATCTGTTCTATAAATTTTAACCTCTTCTCTGTCAAACAATCCATCTTCATCAGAATCTGCCTTATTAATATTAAGGCCCAATTCTTCTTCCTCAATATCTGTCAGCCCATCTTGATCAGTATCTTTATTAACATTATCTTCTATAGCCTCTTCCCTGACGACTTCTTTCTTCTCATCAATTACATTATCCTCATTTTCCTCACTTTGTTTTTCATCTACTTCATTTTGAATATTTTCATCTGTCGAAACAGTTGTCTTGGTAAACACTTTATTTAATAGTATATATCCACCTATAATTATTACCACTAAAATAACCACCATGCTTCCAAATGTAATAACTTTTTTAATATTACTATTATCATCAATAGAATTGTCTATTGCGATATTTTCTGGATTCTTTGACTGAAGCGTTGCTGGTTTTGAAGAATTATCTGTATCTGAAAAAATGTCATCAACCTTTTCATCATTAATTGATGTATTTTTATCAAATAAATGATTTTGATCATCAATATTATTACCTAAATCCACTTTTGCTTTTGGAATTGGGCTATTAGTATTTTGATCATTTTTTTCTAGATCATCAAACATAATTTTAAATTTTTATTAATTATAGCTTTATAATATTATATAACATTTAATAAATATAACCAAATATTATTCTAATTTATACAAACAAGCGAATCAGAAAAAAAACTTGATTCCATTATCAAACAAATTTCATATGTAGAATCAGAATTATTAAAATGATACATTAATATATTCGAATTCCCAGGTAAATCTGGCAAAGTAGTGGAAAATAATTTATTTTCTTCATCCCAGCAAGTATTAGGTTGATAATTATCATTATTAATCAATGAACAGGTTCCAATTTTATTTATAGGGTCTATTGGTAAAACTGTGTTTAATTCGCTTGCTAGCGTTTCTTGCCAACTTGGCCAAACTGAAAGAGAATACCCAGGAATATATGTTCCAGATAGCAGATTAGGACTACCGTCTCTCGAATCTATGATACTTTTTACGTCGTTTAATATTTCATATCTTTTAACATCACGAACAACTTCCGCTTTAAGAGCACCGCTATTTGACTGTAAACATATCAAACCTCCACAATCATTATTACTAAAACAATTTTCACCAGTACTGTTACACTCCCCTGTACTTTTACAATAACCACTATCTTCACAATCAAAATCAACTTGACAATATTTATTTACATCATCACTGCAACTACCCACTCTATTTAAATTAGTATTAAATTTCCAGTGAGAAAGCATTTGTCCAAAAATATCAATGGTAGCTTGTTCTGACCCTTGGTTATATGAAATAAGATATATATTTGTATATAGATTAGCTCCAGCTGCATTAGCCGCATTAACATAAACTGTCCGGCCATCACGAACGGCATTATAGCCGTCGACTTCAAGTGTCTGAGGAGCTCCAGTAAACTCCTGCTCCATAAACCACTGAATGGCACTAAGATGATTCGAGTTTGGTATCACCCTTATAGCTATAGCGTCTGAGCTTTCTGCATTGGACCAATTACTTGCGAACAAAAAAAATATACAAAAGAATATTATTTTTATTATATTATTTTGTTTCATAATTAAATTAATTAACATGGATCACCATTCTCATTCCATTGTGTAGTATAATACCAATTATTATATACATTTTTATCAGTCTTATTACTACAAAAATTTCCTCTATATTTCATAATAATTTCCACTCCTCCGGTTTCAGAAACTCGAGTAGTTAAAGCTACATACTTTCCGAAGGTATCACGGTGATCTCACTCAAAGAACTCTCTGTTCCCGCAAAACTAATAGCTGAAACACCTATATAATACTGTTGTTCATTTGTTAGCCCTGATAGATTATAATAATTATTAAAAGTTAAGTATTCATTTGTGTAAGTGCCCATGGTTGTTCCGACATATATTCTGTATTGTTCAGCATTATTTACAAAGTCCCAGTTCAATCCTATTTCCTGATCACCAGCTGTCGCAGATAAATTACTAGGAGTGACAATATCACCTTCCGGAACAATCGGTCCCATAACAGATACGGAACTGCTATTTCCACTGTCATCATAACCAACCATGCCAAAACAATATTCGATTCCGGAATTCAAATCTGTTATTACCGTAGTTGCACCAGTGGCATAAGGCACAGAAACAGAACCACCAAAAGTTGTATTTACACCACAAGTATCACCAGCATCAAGTGATACATAATATGCTCGAAAAGCTACAACGTCACCGTTGCTAGCATCCTCCCATTCAATACTAACTTCACTATTCCCAGGAATTATTTGATTAATCGTTGGTGGAACAGGTCCCTCGAGGTCATGTGGTGTAACAGCGACTTCAATGGAATAATCACCCTCAGCCGTACTTTCAAATACCGCTGTCACTACAAAATAATATTCTTTTTCATTATCTAAACCACTTATTATATAACTAAGATCGGTTGTTGTTACACTGTTTGTATAATCACCACTTCTTTCTCCATAATAAACTTTGTACACATCAAGAGTTTCTCCGGTCGGAATATCTATAGCATTCCATCTCAAAGAAACACTTCCACCTTCCGCAGGCGATGGTAATTCAAACAACGTAACGTCATCAGGAATACCTTCTCGAAAGAAATAAGACTCTTTTAATACATCGTCGCCTATAGAGTGACCCACTGTGATAGTGTCTGACAATATCGCAGGTAAATCATCAGCTGTGCCAAAGTCACCACTATCCCTGCAATAATATATTTCGTAATTAGTATTAATACAATCTCCAAGATTCTGTGTACAAATATCAGAATCGGCCCATGGTAACCACTCCCCGCCCACCACTGGAGGCCATGGATTATTACAAGCAAATACCCGAACTAGCTCTTTACCTGTTACACTGCGCCCCACAGAATCTACCATATCAACTGGAGCTGTACTTATTCTAGCTTCAGCATTAATAAACGTAGAAGCATCTTGTTGATTCTGAGCAACTACTGTTTGCGGATTTTCATCTGGAGATGATCCTGTTTGAAAATCAATAACTTGAGGGTTATCTATTGTCCAATTCCATGTCCAATTATACTCAGCAGTGCTTGAAATCTCACCACCGTCACCTTGACTTGTTATAGCGTAAGCAGTAAAATCCTGAGTTTTTCCTAAAACAATAATATCATTTTCTTCCAATTTAAACACAAAATTATCTGGTTTCACATCCACTAAATCCAAGGCGCAAATATTCTCTCCGGTAGTAAATCTCCATATTTTTGAAGCAGTGAAATCAAGACCATTAAATCCATTAGTAGAAGAGATTAAAGTTTCATTATTCTCCACCATACCAATCCCCCAAAAATTCAAAACTCCGTCTGAACTATTTAGATTCTTGTCTCCTTTAATAATCACATAATAGTCTCTATTTACATCTAATAGATTATCCAAATTAAAGTTAATTGATGTTTTATCTGATAAAGTATTGTATATATTTTCTGTCGAACCAGAGATTGCACAGAAATTATTAGCAGCAAATGCATTTTTACCAGTAATTGGTTTAATAATATTATTTGCAAAGTGCAATATTTTATTCAATGTTCTAGCAATAAAATTTACTTCTTTAAACTCACCATTTTCATATACCAAATAAGTTGAATTTTCTGGACATTGATCAACACCGTAATTACCGACTACGATCAAATTACCAAGCAAGCTACCATCATCCATTCTTTCATTAAAAGTTGCTTGAATTAATGTGTTTCTACATACCCCTATATCGTCATTAACTGGTAAATAGGCCTCAATTAGAGGTCTAGCGTGACAGCAACTATCATCACCGCAACCTATATTGTCTGGATCGCCTATACTACAATCACTATCCTCACTACAACCGCAACACATACCTCTATTATTACCAGAACAAGGTGTAACATTTGCAAGGCAACTTAAAGATTCATCAACTGCAGTACAGTTATCTTCTGTAGCATTTGGATCACAACAACATATACCACAATTTGTAGATGAAGGATCGCCACCGTTAGTACAATCTCCATTTCCATCAAAGGCCTCATTACCATCGGAATTGAGACAATAAAAATCTGGACAAAAATCATAAGTACATTCATCTATGCCTAGATTATCTACTCTAATATAACAAGACGAACCCAGTCTTGAACCATTATTATAACCACAAGCTCCATTACAGTCACTAGCTTTATAATCTCCGTCTCTAGTAGGCGCTTGAACCAAACATACCTCATCACCTAATCCGTTATCTCCACAACTATAATA
>CAZTIC010000011.1:6328-27765 GCA_964613625.1 uncultured Gammaproteobacteria bacterium
GCGCTTGAACCAAACATACCTCATCACCTAATCCGTTATCTCCACAACTATAATAACCACAATAATTCACACTATTATCTACAACTATTTCTGTGTCCAGACCCTTACAATTATCTCTATCCTTATTATCAACACAACAAGAATTATGCTCCGAACAATCTTCAAAATCATCTTGCAAAGAAGCACAGTCCCTACACACACCAAGACCATCAGCCGCAGCTGTATCACAATACTTACCAGATATATCACTCTCTGAACAATTACAAGCATTATCAGAGGCAACTATATCGATACTTCCATTATTATAAACAGTGCAACCAGTACAAAGACCAAAATCTATATCAGGATTACCATCATTATCAATATCTCTCTCACCCTCACCACACTCAAAGCCACACTCAAGCGGAGCGCAACAACCTGGATTACCAGAGCTACTTGGATTAGATATGCTTTCATTTTGATTTATATCACAACAACAATCGCAACAAGGCTCTTTATCTCTTTCACATTGACCAATATCATTACAACCATATCCGCTAGCGCAAACATCTCTGTCATAAGCACAAACTCCTACGCCACCATCCTCTAGGCAATCCAATCCACTACTGCATACATCGCAACTCTCTCCTAAATGAACACAAATATTATTTCCAATATTCGTCCAATTAGTTATTCCGTCACCAAAAATAGATTCTGACACCTCACAAGTTCCACCACTTAATCTATAGTGCCAAACATTATTTGAATTATAAGTATCGCAATACTTCTCAACTTGATAATCTTGATTATTACGATTAACAGTAATATTTTCATCCAAACTACACTGATTTCCATCTACACACTTATTTAAAGCATCAATATATGTTGATCCAGAATAAAAACCATCACAATAAACAGTGCTACAATCATTAGCTATTTCTCCTTCAGTCGCGTCATTATAACTACACCATCCTGGAGAATTTGGACAATAATTATAATTACATGTACTCTCATCTCGACCAAATCCCAAACAAGAATCTAAATCATCATCAATAGGAGATGAACTGCCAGTGGTAAAATCAAACTCATAAACACAACTTAAAAAAGTCTTATAACAGGCATCATCTTCGTCACTCCCCGATTGACATGAATGAGCAAACGAACCATCGTCACAACAAAAATATCCTGATCCACACTCCGTGTCTTCAACACAATCTCCTACTTGAAAACGAAGACTATTTCCAATTGCCTGGCATTCAGATCCAATACAATTCCAACCATCATCGCAATCCGATTGAACAGTACAAGCAATTCCAGATTCCTGCGATACACTCACTTTATTATCACCATCCGCTACCCCTTCTGGAACACTTATAGTTATCCTCTCGGCGTCAGCCTCAGATCCATAAGAAAAACTATCTATATACTCACTTCCAAATATAACTCGATGAGATAAATCGCTTCCCATATTTTCACCATACAGATTCACCTCTGTGTTTCTTTGTCCGCTTCTTGGACGCATTGCACATAAACCAGGCCTTAATGGATAAGTGCTATTATAAAGAAAAGTATTTTCATAGCCATCTATTGAGCTATCTACATCCGAAGAGTCAATTAAATTAATTTTATTATCAATCTTTATTACTAAAAAATAATCACCGTCAATTAACTCTGGAGCCTTTATTAATATCTCATCATCTTTCCATAAGCCGTTTGTCTTGCATATATCTGGAAAATCAAAACTAGCTAAAGTCCCCAAAGTATTTTCATCATTAATTTCATTATCACTTAGATCATCATCAAAAAATACTTTATAATTAACTCCAATTTGACTAATGCCTGGACTTCCAAGGCCTTGACCATGGATAGTCACATATTGCCCATCTCTGCCTGAAACAGGATCAAAATAAATTATTTTTGAAGTTGAATTAATATCTTCTATTTTATAAAAATCTAAATTATTGCTAAGTAAATTATTATTTATAACAAAGGTGCTCGTTTTTTTATTTTGAATATTTGGAACCTGAGCCGATCCTGATTGTCCACTAAAAGTAGATGAATTGTAATAAGCCTCTTCATAACCGGAATAAAAATCACCAAAATATGCATCTGTTCCACTCAACAATCCAATTCCTTGATAGCTAATATTTTCTTCAAAATATCCCTGATTTTTCAGACAAGTTTTATTGCGATTTTCAGATATACATTCATGCGGGCTACATTCTTCATCCGAAGAACAAATTTCACCACTTACATTATCATTTTCAGCCATACAAATTCCGGGTCTCTCAAAATTATTAACTACAAAATCATTTATACTCTTGCCCCATTGATCATTGGTTAATTCTTCAAAACCGCTTTCTGTAATAATTTTTATTGGACCATTAGTCGCACCAACAGGAACAACGGCCACTATCATGCTGTCTGTCCATGAATTTATACAATTATCATTAATGCTCTCTGCTAAGCTAGCCAAAGACCAACCTATACATTCTCCTACATTTAAATTATTACAAAAATAAACTTCACCGGGACTTATTCCAAAATTCCGACCACTTATTGTAACCATCGAACCTGAAGCTCCGTTTGGAATATCTTCCAAAGTAAATAAATCACAAGCCTCACCAGTTCCACAATTATCATCACTCAAACAAGGATTATTATTAGTAGCACCTGTTCCTATGTTCACACAGATTCCTCCACCCGATGGAGAAACATTATTTATAATTGGCCAATTTCGACAAATACAACATTTTGAAAAATCAGCAATTTGATATGGATCACCATTAATATTAAAATAACCAGCATTTGTACAATTACCTCCATCATTATCCTCGCAATTACATAAAAGAGAGTCAGAACATAAATTAGTAAGACAATTTTCATCCTCTGTCTCATTGCAAGCTGTGGTCATGTCAATAGCACATGAACCACCTTCGCATGCCCCACATTCACCACCACAATCAATGTCTGTTTCTGGTTTATTGGGATCAACTAAATCAGAATCTCCATCACCATCAAATTCGTTATTACAACAATGATCAGGCCAAACAGTAAACAATTTTTGACTTTCAGACTCATTTCCGGCCACATCAATAGCTGAAACTATCACTAAATAATCACCCGCAGTATTTATAATATTACTCAGGTCTATACTATCAGAAAAACTCTTTGTTAGAGAAGATGGAACACTAGTATACTGAAAAATTTCATTACCACCCCCATCACTAACTGAAAAAGACATTTCGCTAACACCGTAATCATCTATAGCCCTAGCTGAAATTTCAATATTATAATTAGCGCACATTGCCTGACTTTGATTGATAATAATTTCCGGAGGTGCAATATCTATTACTGCAGCAACTTTAAAATTAGAAGTGCAACCAATAATACAATTCAATGTTTGATCACCATTTAAACTTTGATAACCACTAACAGACACACTATAATCTACAGCCGGATCAAAACAAAATCTATCTTCCCAACTACCTGGGACAACGATCTCTGTGCCAAGGGCCACATCGGAACAAGTAACCTGATTAACAAATTCCAACTTACTATCATTTACAAAATTATAAGATAAATTTTCACCATTATCACTAAAAGTACCGCTACCTGAAACAACTTTTTTATTAAACCTTACTTCTCCAATTGTGTTCATAGGATAATAATCAGAACCATTTGGAGGAGAAATATTTGAAGTCAAACTTACCCCGTTTGGATCAAAACCACAAGGCACGCATAATCCACTAACACAACAAAAACCCGACAAACAAGCTGGATCACAACCTCCACCACTTCCTGTATTTCCACTAATATCATACAATCTATTCAAAACAAAAGTAGCTAAAGCAAAAGAGGCTAAAATTATTACAAGCCCAACAACTGCTCCCATTAATATTTTTTTCGCTTGCTCAATCTTATCTTCTTCGCCAGACGCAGACATATACAACCATCCAGCGTACATTATCAACATCACAGCGATAATTCCCAAAAATCCCAAAGTTATTCTGATGACATTAGCTATTACAATTCTTGGATCAGTATCACCCAAACCAATTACATCACCAATTTCTTCTTCTTGTCCTCCAAACAATAATTCATCCGCATCGGCAGAAACTAGATTAATATTACTAAAGCAAATAAAACTTAGAGCAAAAAATATTATAAATATTATTTTTTTATATTTTACTATCATTCTTTTTATTTTAGAAATTATATTTTTTAAATTTAGTAACTACAAGACTCAGCAGTTGTGATTACACCATTGCAACAAGACCCTTCAGTGTCTAAACAACTTGGTCCCACGCAAGGCATATAGCAATTTTGAAATAAATCTTTTACCCTAGACCCCACTCTGCCTCTGTAATCAGTTATATCAGAAAAGCTTTCATGTAATATATGTGATTGAGTATGACCACTTGGGTAAGTACCAAAATCAAAAGATTTTAACCAATATCCCAATGAAATAGCTGTGTCAATCTGAGCATTATTATCTAAAGTAAACAAATTAACACCTGAATGTATATTTCCTAAAATCTCCTTGCTGGCAGTTTTTAAACTACTCGCCATCATTAATTCGTTAAATTCAACCAAGATCGGATTCGAAAAATTAACTTCACCTGGCTGTACTATAATATTTACTAAACCTAACTGCTCTTGTTCTACTGTTCTTACAATAGGAGGAGTCTGATCCAAATTATTACTAGTCCAAAACGACCATATATAATTATCACCTTCACCACTTGAAGTGTTTTCATCATAAGTGCTGTTATTACCCTCTGCATTAATGTCTCTATCTCCATCTAATGAATTCATAGCCATATCTACTACACCATCCAATATTCCCATAGGATAGTTAACAGCATTTTGATCTTGACAAATGCCGTTTCCACAATTATTATATGGATTTCTAGTAGTACAATCAGCAGAAGAAAGACAAGAAACAGCTAAAGTGGCTGCATTTAAATACACTTTTATATTATTACTTCCCGGAAGACAAAAGATGTCTTCACCACAATTATTTTGTCCGCATTTATTAGCGCTAATAAACTCTACAGTTTGATATTGATTTGCTATTTCAAAATTACCATCTATACAGCTCCTATTTTCGCTCAATAATCCACAATCATATGTTCCATCAAGACCAGCACAATCAACACAAGTTACTTTTATAAATTGATCTAATTCTTGAGCGCTTCCTGAGATGGTGAAAGGATTAACTGATTCACTAAAATTAATTTTCACAACAGCATTTTTTGGTATATCATTATCATCTTGAACATCATCAGTTGGCGGAAAAATTCCACTATCACTTGCCTCCAATATTCTTGGAGGTGTTAAATCGAGCTTGGTACTTACTTCAAATTGCCAAGAAAAATAATCATTATGACATTCTTTAAAAGCTCCTTCACCTTCAAGGGTTAAAACATCGTTTGTTATATGAGCAGAATACCAAATCTTTTCTGTTGGTGATCCTAAATATTCATCTGGTATAAAAACAAAGGTTTTATTATCACGAGAGTATACACTCGCATTTACACATGAATCAATACTATCAAAATCACACCTATCTTCTTGCTCAGAAGCATAGAACCTAGCATTGTAATAAGTATCTCCAGACGAGGTTGTTGTTGTTACTATTTTTGCTACCGCTGAACAGGTACCATTAACAACTGCTTCACTGTCACAACATTTGATTACACCTCCATCTGAATAAACTGAATCACAAATAGTGCTTGCATCTATTCCCTCCTTGAAAGAAATTATAATACCGGTATTTCTAGGAACTTCCTCTTGATATGGCTCAGGATAAACACTTTCCACAGAACAAGAACCAAGAATACCGATTCCTCTTCTATTATCTAAATCTCCATCTCCAGGACTTCTGTTATTCGTTGATGATTGATATAACATATTAAGAATAAAGGTAGCTATCGCAAATGCAGATAATATAATAATTAACCCAATAACAGCGCTCTGTATAACATTCTTTGCCCTTGTTAACTGCTCTTCATCACCCTCGCTTGTCATATACAACCAACCGCCATACATTATCAATCCAACTGCAACAATACCAAGAAAACCTATAAAAAACCTAATAACCTTAGCTACAATAACCCTTGGATCCTCATCACCAAGTCCGAGTTCTTCACCAATCTCATCTTCGTAGCCACCAAAATTTAACTCATCTACACTATTTAATTTATCTGCGTCAGTGGCGTAAACAAAATTTGGAGATAAAAAAATAACCATAATTAATATGGCAAAAAAACAAGCTATAATTTTTTTCGAATTTTTTCGAAAATTAAACATTTAAAAACAGAAAATAATGAATAAATTATTAGTAAAAACTTATAACTATTTAATCACTATTTATTTTTATTTATAAATTTTTCTTCGTTGACTAATCCACAATTATATAATACTATTATAACATAATTAAATAATTTGTAACAACTTTTTAGATGACAATTGAGCAAATTATTAACAAAGTAAAAAGTAACAATCCCAAGGCCGATCTGGATTTATTAAAATTAGCTTACGAATTTGCTGAAAATGCTCACAAGGGACAGAAAAGAAAAAGTGGAGAGCCATATATTCAACATAGTCTCCACACCTCTTTTATGTTAGCCCAAATTAAAGCTGACTTGCCCTCAGTTATAGCTGGAATTTTGCACGATGTGCCTGAGGATACTGAAAAAACACTCGAAGATATCAAAAAAAACTTTGGCGAAGAGATATTTATTCTAGTTAAAGGCATTACTAAGTTAAGTAAAATTAAATATAGAGGCGTAGAAAGATATAAAGAAAGCCTAAGAAAAATGATATTAGCCATGGCTAAAGATTTGAGAGTAATAGTTATCAAATTTGCTGACAGATTGCACAATTTAAGAACTCTAGATGCCCTGCTACCCGAAAAACAAAAACGAATAGCCCAAGAAACATTAGAAATATACGCTCCAATTGCTGGACTCTTGGGTATCTGGAGATTTAAGTGGCAAATGGAGGATATTTGTTTTAAATATTTATTTTCTGAAGAATTTAAAAAACTTGAATATAAATATGAAGTTGAAAAAAAAGTTGAAAGAAATAAATACATTCAAAAAGTAAAAATTATTTTACAAAAAAAATTAAACGAGGCTAATATTGAATATAGTATAGAAAGCAGATTCAAGCATTTATACAGTATCTATCTAAAAATGCAGAAAAAAGAAAGAAGGTTTGATGAAATCTACGATGTATTTGCTCTTCGAATTGTTTTGCCAAGCATATCAGATTGCTACAAAGTTTTGGGAATAATTCATACAATATGGAAACCAAAAGTAAGTAAATTTAAGGATTATATAGCGGTTCCAAAACCAAACGGATACAGAAGTCTCCATACTACGGTATTTGGACCAGAAGGAAAAGCTACTGAATTTCAAATTCGAACTCAAGAAATGAACGATGAAGCTCTTTTTGGTATCGCCGCTCATTGGCACTACAAAGAAAAAGGGAGTGCAGATTCTAATCAACCAAAATGGATAAAAGAAATTCTTGAATTACAACGCGACGCTGAAAATACTACCGATTTTCTATCCAAGGCTAAAATAGATATTTTCCAAAGTCGTATTTTTATTTATTCTCCCAAGGGAGATGTCTTTGAATTACCGAGAGATTCTACTCCAGTTGATTTTGCCTACACTGTTCATTCTGAAATTGGAAACAAAGCAGTCGGAGTTTTGATAAATGATAAAATATCACAACTTGATCATGTTTTAAAAAATGGTGATATGGTAGAAATAATAGTAGATAAAAATAGAAAAAGTCCAAATAAAAATTGGCTGAATTTTGTAAAAACTTCTAAAGCCAGAGACAAAATAAAACTGTACTCCAAAAGATCAACCCTGGATAATATCAAAAAATTTATTCCTTATAAAAAATAACGCCCCGATTTACCGAGGCGTTATTTTTTTTATATAAAATTTTCGTTTATTATCCAAACTATTTATTCCTCAGAAAAATTAAAACCATATTTTTTTCGCCAGCTGGCGAATTATTTTATTATATTTTAATTATACCACACAAAAACAAAAACCCATCTCCTGATGAGAGAGATTGACATTATGATGATAATATGATTAAATACTCTATCAAATGATATAAATAAATCAATGATCTTTGAAAGGAGAATGTATGTCATCTATAAAAGCTATTTTTGATGCGCTAACTAGTGATAGTAGTCTTGACGGTTGCGACCCAGATTGGTGTAGGGAAGTACTGAACAATGCCAGCTCCGAAGACTTAGCGTTTGTGAAGAATCAAATCGGTTCTAGCAATGAAACTGACAGGGAGACAGAAACAAGGCTTAGAAGGAATGGACATTTTTAAATAATCAAATATTTCTATATTAAAAACATGTTTATTTAACCTAACTGAAAAAGGAGGGGTAATTAATGGGCAAACTTTCTAATGAAATATTGGCTCCATTTGTTGGTGGGGACGTGGAAATTCAAAACCAAATTGAAGAATATTTGTATCGTGGACCCACTAAAAACATTAAGGTAGTTGACGATGAACTTTTTATTGAATTTGCATGGTTTGCTAAAGGAGAAGGCTATCCTCCTTTACCTAATAAATGGGTAAGTACCTCTAATCTAAACTATACTCTTGGTGGTTTAAGTATGGGTGGCTTATCTGACGCTGGTGAGGGCAGGCTTCAGTTTACTTCGCTCGTCAGCAATGAAACGATTGTCTTTTTTCCACCCACCGGAGGCAGACTTGATCCGGCCAAGGTAGAAGGCCTTAAGCTTTCTTAAAAAAATAAGAATAAAAAAACACCAAAACAAGACAGAGACCGTGAGTAATAAACTCAAAACGGTCTCTTTTTATTTTTATCCTCTCCACAACATACTTTTTGTTGAGTCATCGGCACATATCTCGTATCTTTTGGAATGATGGTTTTCATATGTTTTGTTTTTTATTGTATTTTTTCATCCTCTACTTCATCTTCAGGAAATCGAGGATTATTAACCGTCCCCTTTTTAAAATTATCGAGGTGAATTTTTTTTCTTTTTGAAAAATACTTTAATTTCTTAATAATATCCCTTGAGTCGTTTTGACTATCTTCTGCCAACATATCAAATTGATATCCATGTCCAAAATCTGGATTTAAAGCAGATAACAATTCATTCGAAATCTCTAATAAATCTTCAATTTCTCCATATTTAATTGGATATTTTTCCAAAATAGCTGACGGATCGGAGGCAAAACTTGCGTTTTCATGGGCTAGTTTATGATTTCTTAGTATTTTTATATTTTTAATCACTTTCTGATTTTTATCTAATATTGACTTTGCTTTCATTGCTCTTTTTGTGTCTAATTGATAATTAATAACAGAATAAACAGATATAATCTTGTTTTGCTCACTAAATTTAGACTCTTCAAAAATTTTTGCCAACAAAGTTAAGTAATTATTTTCAATCGAATATAGTACAGCAAGCCAAAAATTATTATTTTCTTTAAATGTAGATTCAAATTCTTTATTCTGCAATCCTTTCCAAACATTAAATAATAATACGGCTTCAGAAATTCTTCCGTATAATTTATCAAACCTCTCTTTATATTCACTCATATTTTAAAAATTAATTATTTTCTTCCATATTTTTAATTTAATTTAAAAAATGTGTTCTTCTTTTACATCAGTACTAAAATCTGTATATTCATCTAAAAAATTTAAAAAACCCTTTACATATATTTTTTCACATCGAAACCTAGATAAACCTGAATTTTTTAAACACTCGTTATTTGACTTATCACTTCCCCCTATTATGATTATCCTGTGAACTTCTTTAATAGTGTTTAATAAAGCCTTAAAATGATCCTCTTTTCCTTTCCAACCTATAATAACTATCACGTTTACTGATGATATGTTTGTATCTAAATACTCTTGTTGTTCAATGGGGCATGCGAAATTTTTCCCTTTAATCGTTGGTATAGTTATAGCTGAATTTGAAAAAACTTTGTCTCCGTAACCGGTTTTTAACTTATAATCACCTTCATTGGAAATACCCCATAAAACCGAGCCATGAATATGAATTAATTTAATACGTTTATTCAAATATCTAATAAAATGATCAAATTCAAAATTATATGTATCGCTAATTGCTTTCTGCGCTAAATAGTCATAGTTAAAATTTACAACCAAGCAATCCTCGCAAGAAAGCATAATTGATCTAAAAAAAATTTGATAGTTATTCCCAGCAAAACTAATATTGTGATATGAAATTTTCGAAAATAAAAAAGCTAAATAATTTTTTAAAATTGGAAGTTCTTCTTTAAATTGTTTTTCTTCATTAGGATTATTTTGTATATCATCTAAAACTTCTTCTAGTGATCTACCTAATTTCATTCTTTTTACAACGTTACCCATCAAAGACTGTATGTTTTTAAACTGATCTACACCTTTTAATCCTCGAAAAAAAGGATTATCTTGAAAAAGATTATTCGCGAGAGGTGGTTTTCTATGCTCATCGCCAGGATCCCTGTAGCTAAGGTCACTAATAAAATCGTGAGAGGCTCCTGCTCCCAAAATTATTAATGGCTTAATATTTATATTAGGTAGTCCTCCTAACATATAGATAATAATATTTATAATTAATTACATCCAAATACTAGCAATTCAAAACATTACAGTCAATGTTTTCATATACTACTCAAGAAATGCTATAATTAAACCATGACAGAAGAAAAGGAAATAAACAAGGAGAATAATGTAGCTGATACCACGCCTATTCCTCCATCAACACCTCCGCCTACTCCTCCAAAAGAGGAGGTTGTTTTGAAACCTGAAGTAATTGAGACTAAGCCTGAGCCAACCCCGAAAAGAACGGGGCAGGCACCCGTAAAATCTGCGACCACGGGGCAGGCACCCGTAAAAACCACTATCGAACCAAAAATACCTGAACCTAAAAACACAAAGGCTGTTGAGACTCCGGAAGTAGTCCAAACTCCCCCTGCAACACCTCTAGTAGAACCAATAAAAGAAAAACCAGATCCTATTGTTATTGGAATGGCTGAAGATAATCCTATTGTGCCATTCATGACACAATTCCTAGACAAGCTAAAGGAGTTTCGGGGTGTGGCTAATGAAAAACGCGCTGAAATCATGAAAAAGAATCTGGATACTGTGATGGAGTTTGCTGCGCTTACCAGAAAAGTGACTAATGATGATGTGGAAAGAATCACTGGTGTGAACGATAGTCAGGCGCAGAGATATCTGAAAAAACTGGTTGAAGATGGGAAATTGACCCGTTTTGGCAAAACTAGCGGTATTTACTATCGCCCCACGAAATAATCGGGCCATTTGGTGCAAACGACCCTATATTTCTAATGACTTATATATACCAAAAACACTCTACTTGGAAAAAAGTAGAGTGTTTTTTGTTTGTTTTTATATATTAATATCAAATAGCTTTAAAATAAAAATTGGGCTATCCTTTTGTGGATAGCCCTTTGTAATACGATTAAAATGATTCTTTTAAATTTATAGCTTGCTGAACAATATTACATCGAATCGTAATCTTTGTTTTTCCACAAAACATTACCTTTTTCATCTGCGACTATTTTTACATAGTCCCATCCAAAACCAAACGGAATTTCGTTGGCATGAAACTGTAACCCGCCCATAACCACATTGGCTCTTCCCAATGGAACACAAATTTTAGTTCCAGACATTTCCACTTTATCCATTGGAATCACCGATACATCTGCATCTTCAGTTATCTCAAGAAAAAAACCTCCCCTATATTCTTCGATATCTATTGTGTTAGGAAAAACGCATCCAGCTTTATGCTTGTCTTGTTCAGACTCGCAAAACCAACATTTCAATTTTGGATTGCAAGAAGAACATTAATTCGCCCACAACACAACAGCCAGCCCACAAGGGTCGTCACCACAATCGCATTTCTTTATAATATTTTTACATTTACCACATTTTACAATACTATGTTTGTTCGTATAATCAGGCATCGCACTCCTCCTCATTTATTTAGAATTAAAAAAAATATTTAAATTTAAACAACAATAAAAAACTATACCACCAGTCTATAGTTTTGTCAATTGCAGGCGAAATTCTATAATTTTAAAAATTTGGTTTAGAAAAAGAAAAAGCCGTTGAACAAACCAACGGCTTTATATTATTTACGATGAACGAAAATTGCTAGATATTTTTTATCTAGAATGTTCGTTTTTTCATCGTCTACTTTTCAATGCACCTGAATCTCTCTTTCCCCTCGTTCCATGTCCCAAATAAGAAATGGGGCTCCAAGAGGCGCTTTGGCAGCAGTTCTGGCTTCTTCCACCTCTGGCTGGATAAAAAGATTGACATTGAGAAATGAATCGGCCATCGCAGTCCTGATCACTGGAGCATCTGCCCCATCTCTTCTGCCTACGTAACCATTGCCAATCTGAACGATCGCATACTGCCGATCCCTGTGTTGTTGCCACAGATAATCGAGACAGTATCGAACATACTTCTCGGAATCTACCCAACCCCCAGACCTGAATTGATGGCAAATCAACATATGTAGCAGACGAGTTTCGTCGAACTTGAAGGTAAGTACAGAACCCAATTCGAGCTCATCCAAAGTCTTAACGTTATAGACGAACGGTCTACCCAGCGCCGAGGCCTCAGCCAGCTTCGTATTCATCGCAATGATAATATCATTTGAATTGAGTTTCAAATCAACAATATCCCCATAAATAATTTCAGCAATCATAATTCCTCCTCATTTATTTAGAGTTAAAAACAAATATTTTGATTTAAAATAGTAATAAAAAAATTTGTTATTTTAGTCTCCTTATCCACCCCGAGCCTCCGTGCCACAACGACACCACTTAGAGTGTGATGAATTATTACAGTTATTTCCAGGACATTTCCCACACTTGCAACTCCTGGGGTGACAAACATAATAGCACTTACCATGCAACTTTATTTTTTTACATTCCATAGAGCCAATTGTAGCAGAACATTCTTGTTCCATTATAACCTCCTTTTCAATAATAATTTTATTATTTTATTGAAAAATTTTATTTAATTTAAAAAATGAACAATAAAAAACTATAGCACTAGACTATAGTTTTGTCAATCCAACACTTGACTCGCCTATAATGGCGAGTGGGTAATTTTAGATTGAAGAGATGTTTATATTAAATGAAAAAAGTTAAGTTTTTATTATGATAAAAACTTCTTCACTGCTGCTTGCACCATATTCCCATCTGCCTTACCTTTAAGTCTGCCCATGGCAACACCCATAACTTTTCCAAAATCTGCTTGACTCACTTCTCCCATAGAATCAACAACTTCTTTGACTATCTTTTCAACTTCTTCTGCGCCCAATTGCTCAGGTAAATATTTTTCCAAAAACTTAATCTCGCTTCGTTCTTTTTCTGCTAGATCCTCTCGGCCACCCTGCACAAAAGCCTCAATTGAATCTTTTCTTTTTTTAACTTCACTACTTACAACCTCTAGGACTTGATTATCCTTTAACTCGCCCTCACCACCTTTTCGAATTGAAATCTCCTTATTATCTATGCTTGTAATAAGCATTCTAATAACAGAGCTTTTCTCACTGTTCTTTTCTTTCATTGAGGCTATTAAGTCAGTTTTTATTTCTTCTCGTAAATTCATATTTTTCAAAATAAATATAGCAAACCAAAAGGCCTGCTATACAATAATTATACTTTAAGTTTTTCGTTTTCTTTTAGTTTTCCAGTTTTTTTCAAGTATTCTCTCTTTTCCTGTAATTTCATTCCATAGAGTGCATTAGCTTTCTTTTTTCTTTTGGTTTTCTTCTTTAGTAAATGTCTATTTTTTCGAGCTTGGGCTAGTTTACCGCTCTGGATTAAAGCCTTGTTGTATCTTCTTAGAAAACTTTCAAAACTTTCTCCTTTTTTTCTTTTAAATTCAACCACGTTGTTACCACCTTTCTAGTTTATCCCAGTAATATAACCGGGGAGATTAATAAGATTTATTATATAATATTTAACATACTAACAAGTAATTGTCAATTACTTGCCTCCATTACTAATTCGCTTCTCTATCTCAGAACTTATTTTCTTGTAGTCAACAATTTCCTGTATTCCCGACTCCATATCTCGTAATAAAATAGTTTCATCCATGATTTCTTTTTGACCCATTATCAAAGTAAAACTTGCATCTACTCGATTAGCCTCTTCTAATTGAGCTTTGAGATTATCCTTGGTAAATAATTGTCGTACATTATAGCCTGATTTTCTGAGCTCTTCAAAAAGAATAAAAGCTTTTCTCCTGGCTTGATCCCCAAGTTGCGCTATAAAAATAATATTATCATCTTCTTTTTTGATAGGAATATTTTTTTCTTTTATCTTCAGTACTGTTCTCTCAATGCCCAGACCAAATCCACATGCAGGCGTTTCTCTTCCGCCCATTATTTCTACCAAATTATCATATCTTCCACCTCCACCGAGTGACGACTGTGCTCTTTGATTGTCCTCATCTTCAATTGACCAAAATTCAAAAACAGTTCGATTGTAATAATCCAAACCTCTAACCATGTAAGGATTCAAACTATAAGGCACGTCAAGCTCATCTAAATATTCTAAAACTTTTATAAAATGATCTTTGCAATCCTCACAAATGTAATCTATAATTTGAGGCGCATCTTCTCTAACCTCCACACATTCCTTTTCTTTACAATCCAATAATCTAAGAGGATTTTTTAAAAGTCTTTTCTTACAATCAATACAAAGTTTTGTTCTCTTGCCTCTCTCTTTATAGAACTCTATCAACTTTTCAGCATACTCTGCACGGCAATCATTACAACCAATACTATTTATTTGAACCTGAGTCTCGATTTGTAATTCTCTAAAAAAATTATAAGCAATTAAAATAAGTAAGGTATCAGCAACTGGATTTTCTTCTCCAAAAATTTCTAAATCAAATTGATGAAATTGTCTATATCTGCCAGACTGTGGTCTATCGTGACGAAAACAAGAACCGACCCAAAACATCTTCACTGGCTGAGGAAGATTAAACATGCCATGTTCAATATAAGATCTTACTAGCCCTGGAGTTGCTTCTGGACGAAGCGCGATTTTATCACCATTTCTATCTTGGAAAGCGTACATCTCCTTAGTAACAATATCAGTAGCCTTTCCTGTTGACCTCTCATAGAGACCCAAATTTTCCAAAACTGGAGTATCTATTCTTTTGAAACCATAAGCCTTGGCTAAATCACTTGCTTTTCTCAATACTAAATCCCAGTATTTATACTCATCAAATAAAATATCTTTTACACCTCGTAAACGAGAGAATTTTTTTGCTCTCTTCTTCACGACATTGTCTTTTGTGTCAACGCTACTTGGTGCTTTCTTTTTTCTTGGCATATTTTTATATAATTTTATATCCTAATAATTCTAAATTAATTATATTCGTAAACAGGTGAATCAAATAGATGGATCTTGTTAAACGGCCAACCTCGAAGTAGCACCCTGCCTGTAACAAAACTTTCATTTACTACTCCAAAGCTACGAGAGTCTTTTGAAGAATTACGATTATCTCCTAATACATAATATTCATTCTCATCTATACTTATAATTTCATCGTTCAAACTATATGTCTTGGTCCCACTCTCAAGATAAAGCTCCTCGAGTTCTATTCCATCTGAATAAAAATCATTAAAAATAGTCACAACACCATTTTTGATTTGTATTTTTTCTCCTGGCAAAGCTATAATACGTTTAATAAAATATTCTTGCGGATTTCTTGGATAGCGAAAAACTATAATATCACCTCTCTGAGGATCTTTAAATCGGTAAGTTATCTCATCAATTATTAAATATTCATGATCGTGAAAGTTAGGCTCCATTGAAGCGCCCTTAACATAAAAAGGTTGTATCAAAAAATACCTAATTGGTATTATAATTACTAAAGATATTACAACGATTTTAACTAACTCAAATACAAAACTTAAAAAATTCCTCATATTATTCATTTTTATCCCCTCTCCTGAGTTAGGAGAGGGCTAGGGTGAGGTCTGAAATGTGAATTAAGAGTTAAAATAATATAATTTTAACCAAATATTTCAATACATCATCCTATATAAATATAATAGATTATTAAATACAAAAATATTAGTCTATAAATCTAGATTTGTATATCTACTATAACATTAATAAGAATAAAAATCAAAATAATACTAAAATACTTAATATTAGATATTTTTATGCAATTATCTTAATTTTCTTTACAATTTTTTTGCCCATCAGAGCATTTAACTTCTCAATTATCTCCCCTGTTTTTATTGTCAAATCTTGAGTGGCTGAAGTCGATAAAGAGGCTATGTTCAAAGTATTTTCCTTGAAATACATAGCTTGGACCTTGCGTGATAATTCATTATCCAAAAAGTCGTCTTTTATTTTTTCAAATATTGACACGGCCTGTGATGAGACCACTTTATTATCTATCCCAGCACGCTGCACATTCTTTGGAATTATAGATCCTATGCTCTGCATATTAAATGAAATGATCTACGTAGATATCTAAGTAGATAAAAAATTAAAATTATTTATGATTTAGTTTGATGAACAACTCTTTGTGGAAAAGGTATTTCAATATTTTCTTTTCGGAATTCTTTTACTACCTCTTTTATAAGTTCGTGCTTTATTCTACCCTCATCCTGAACCGAATCCACTTTTACTATGATAATAAAATTTATAGAAGAATCAGCCAGTTCCTTAAATCGAATAATAGGGTTATTTTCTTGAATTTTAACTCCCTCAGATTTTAAAATATTTTCTGCTGCTCTGATAGCAACTTTTTCTACAAAATCCAGATCAGCATCATAGGAAACGCCAACAGATATAGAAGTTGACAAAGGCGACTCAGGATAATCGTAGCTTGAAATTTTCTGACCAACAAAAGTTGAATTTGGCACTATCACAGCATTACCGCTGATAGTTCTAATACGAACTGAACGCCATGAAATATCTTCAATATATGCTTTAGTGCCGTCATCGAGCTGTATCCAATCACCTACATTAATAGACTTATCCATTACTATAAAAAGAGCTGCAAAGAGATTGGCTAAAGTTTCTTGAAGACCCAAGGCTATAGCTAGACCCATGATTCCGAGACCGGCTAATAAAGGCTGAATCTCTATACCAAAATTATTCAAAATAAATAAAACAGCCACGAAATAAACCGAAACTGACAAAACTTTACGAACAAAAATAAACATAGTTTCATTTATTTTTCTTCCCTTCTCTCTTTTGCTATACCAATCAAGTAGTGTTTTAATGAGCCTACTAGAAGTAAAGCCCACCAAAAAAACAATCAAAACATAAAAAACTTCTTTCAAGCCAAAACCATTATAATTCCAACTTAAATCGTATACACTAACTGCATAATAAAAACCAAGCAACACAGCAAAGTATCTAATAGGAAGCTTCACGGCTTGTATTAATTTATCATCTAAATTAGTTTTAGTTTTGCTTGTGAGTTTTCCTATGAGGGAGAGTAAAATAGTAATCGCATAAGAAGCTAACCAGGCAGCAATTATAATTACTGCTGCATTGAGTAAATTTGAATCAAACATATTTTATATATTAATTTTAATAAACATAACCTTTGCTACGTAACATGCTACGTAGCAAAAAATAATTTAACAATACAACAATATAACCATACAACAATTTCTACTCACTACCAAGCACATACTACAACCTAACTTTTCCCAAGTTTGTCTAATTCGCCTTTGTATTCAGATAATTTTTCCTTTTCTTTGTTTACAATATCTTTCGGCGCCCTAGCAATAAAATCTTTATTGGCAAGTTTTTTTTCAAGATTATTTATTACTCTTTCCAGGTTCTCAATTTCCTTATCTATTCTTTCCTTTTCCTTCTCTTTATCGACAGCACCAAGTAGATAAATCTCTACATCATTCACTACAGTGTAGATGGCATCTTTTATTTTCTTGCTTATTTCTTTTATTTCAATATCTCTAATACCAGTTTTCATTTTCTGTATCAATATTACGTGTTCCTCAATTAATTCTTTTTTATTTTTTGTAATAATAACTGCTTTGACCTTTTTACTTGGTTCAACTTTATTTTCACTTCTAACATTACGAATAGCAGTGATAATATCTTTTATTAGTTCAAAATTTCCACCACCCTTTTCTTTTATAATACCAGAATATCTATTATCCTGAGGCCATACTTCAACCATCAACATACTATCACTTATATTACCCCAAATAGCCTCAGTAACAAAAGGTATGAACGGGTGCCATAGTTTTAAAAGGTCTTTCAATATTGAATAAAGTATTGTATTTTTGTTTTCATCTTTTTCGAACTTACTCACTTCCAAGTACCAATCAGCAAAATCATTCCATGTAAACTCTCGCAATTTCTCTCCTGCTTGAGAAAATCTATAATTAATCAAATCCTCATTAACTTCTTGGGTTAATTTTACTTTTTTACACATTATCCAAATATCAGCTTCACTTAAACTACTGATTGAATTATCATCAGTGTTTTTATAATTAGAAAAGATAAAGCGAGAAACATTCCATAATTTATTTACAAAATTTCTAGCTCCATCCAGTTTCTCTTCATAAAATTTCGAATCGTTTCCTGGTGTTGTGCCAAGTATCAAGCTAAGGCGCAAAGCATCGGCTCCATATCGATTTATCACTTCAATCGGCTCTATACCATTACTCAGAGACTTGGAAAACTTCCTACCCTGCTTATCACGAAGCATCCCGTGAATATAAACCTCTCGAAAAGGAATAACATCCAGGGTATACGTACTCATCAATATCATACGAGCCATCCAAAAAAATAATATCTCATAACCCATTTGCATCCAGGATGTCGGATGAAAAGATTTTAGATCGCTTTCTTTTTTTGGCCAACCAAGAGTTGAGAAAGTCCAAAGACCCGAAGAAAACCAAGTATCGAGAGTATCAGGATCCTGCTCTAATTCTCCACCGCAATGTGGACATTTTTTTATACTAGTGATACTCACTATCGGCTTAGCACATTTTTCATTCAAATTTAATTTTCCATGCTTGCAATAATAAACTGGGATTCTATGACCCCACCAAATTTGCCTGCTAATACACCAATCTCTCAAATTATCAATCCAATGAAAATATTGATTATTAAATCTTTCCGGTACAATTTTTATTTTTTGTTTTATATCACTATTATGTCCTTCAGCCACTGCCTCTCTCATTAATTGTTTTAATGTTTTGTTTTTACCCGTTATTTCTTTATTTACATCCACAAACCATTGCTCTTTTGGAATAATCTCAATAATATCACCAAAACGATCAGAAGTAGCCACATTATGATCTATATCTTCTTCTTTTTCTATCAAATCATTTTTTCTCAAATAATCAACAAATTTTTTCCTAGCCTCATTTACACTTAGGCCTTTATAGTCTACGCCAGCATCATCAGTCATCTTGCCATCTTCATCTATGATTGGAATTATATTCAATTTATGTTTCTCATATAACTCAAAGTCAACCATACTGTGTGCTGGAGTAACTCCAATCGCGCCTGTTCCAAAATCCATATCAATTGCCTCGTCTCCAATCACTACAATCTCCAAAGGATTCTTTCCGCCAATTTCAACTTTATATTTTTTCCCAATATATTTTTTATAACGAGTATCTTTTGGATTCACAGCTACGGCTGTATCACCCAATTTTGTTTCAGGTCGAGTTGTAGAGATAGCAATAGGAAAATCTTTTGAATACTTAAAAGTATATAACTTAGTTTTTTGATCAATATAAACTAATTCATCATCCGAGCAAGTTGATTGTCCTTTAACTGACCAATTGATTGTTCTATAGCCTTTATAAATCAAACCATCATTGTACATTTTCACAAATACTTCATTCACAGCCCTAGATCTTTCTTCGTCAAAAGTATAAGCCAATCTACTCCAGTCACAACTAGTTCCAATTTTCTTTATTTGAGAAATAATAGTTTTTTTAGAATCCTCGGCATATTTCTTGATCTCTTTTAACAGCTTCTCTCTACCCAACTCAACCCTCGGGTCCTTGATGCCTTTTTCTATCAAAAGCTTCTCCACCTTGGCTTGTGTGGCTACGGCAGCATGATCAGTTCCTGGTAAAAGTAAAGTTTTTTTACCTTTCATTCTTTGATATCGAACCTCGATATCCATGATAGAATTCTCCAAAGCATGCCCCAAGTGCAATACACCAGTTACATTTGGCGGAGGCATACATACTGAAAAATACTCAGCCGTATCATCCAAATTTAAATTATCTGGATTGAAAAATCCAGATTTTTCCCATTTTTTATATATCTTATCCTCAAAATCCTTTGGCTCGTAAGCCTTGGCTAATTCTTTTTTCATGACTACAAATTTTATATTTATCCCCCTATCCTGTCTAGGAGAAGGGACGATGTATTTATATTATTTAAAGATTACCAATATTACCTATTTTTTGCAAGAATAAAAACTTATCAATCCCCTCTCCTATTTAGGGGGGGGTAGGGGGTGAAATACTTTCTTGACACATAGCAAGCGATAATATATATTAATATACTGTTACATAAATTAGTAATTGATAATTCGTAATTGATAATTGACTAGATGTTAACAAAAAACCAACAAATTTTTGAACAAATAAAAAAAAGCAATAACATTCTTATTACCTTTTCAAAAGAATGGGATGGCGACTCCGTGGCTAGTGCTCTAGCCTTGTTTTTGTTTTTGAAAAAACTAGATAAAAATGTTAATGTGGCGGCCGAAAAATTAGACGACGAAGTTAGCGCATCATTAAAAGCGCCCAGTAAATCTTTTTCTTTTTTACCTTCATTTAATGAAATAAAAAATTCCATTAATAATTTAAGAAAATTTATTATTTCATTGGATATTACTAATGCCAAGGTAAGTCAAATTAAATACAAGGTCGAAGAAAGTTCTTTGGACTTTATTATATCTCCAAAAAATGGCTTCTTCACCCATGACGACATCACTTCATCTACATCAGGCTTCAAATATGATCTTATTATAACTCTAGATACTCCTGACCTAGAATCTTTTGGAAAAATATATGACAATGATACAGAATTTTTTTACAAAACTACTATTATTAACATAGATCACAAATCTAATAATGAAGAATATGGACAAATTAACGAGATCGAACTAAGTGCAGTATCTACTTCAGAGGTATTATTCTCTTTATTCGATAGTTATTCCAGAGAATTGATAGACGAAGATATTGCCACTTGTCTTTTGACTGGCATAATTTGCAAAACCAAAAGTTTCAAAACTCCAAACATAACTCCTCATGCTCTCCTTACTACGTCACAATTAGTATCTATGGGAGGTCGACGTGAAGAAATAGTTAATAATTTATATAAGTCTCGAAGTATTAATGTATTAAAAC
>CAZTIC010000012.1:0-2226 GCA_964613625.1 uncultured Gammaproteobacteria bacterium
ATTTTTATTTATCATTTTAAAAAAATTAATGTCCGCAAGAATTATCTAATTTTTTCAAATTATCAAAATTATCTAAAACTTCTTTCACAATTTTATATGGACCGGCTTTTATTTCTATATTATTTTCTGCAAATAAATTTATTGCTCGCATACCCATGTCCTCAGCAAAAACAATTGTAGGATTCATACTTTCAACAATTTGATCAACCGGAGATTTATCCGGGCTACTATGATCTAAATTATTTTTTATAATTTTTAATTCTTTGCTATTAAAATCATAAAGACCAAAATAAGGAGCATGTCCAAAATGAAGAGAAATTTCTGAATTTATACCATTATCATTCAATAACGGTATAAACAATCTTTGATTTTGATTATTTTTTTTCATATTAATAAAATTTATTTAATTTAATTTTAATTTATACTATTGATATACCTATCAATTGCTTCTTTTATAGAACCTGAATCTTTTATAATCTCAATCCCCAATTGATCTAATATGCTTTTAGATTTTGGACCAACATCATATATAAGTACAATATCAGCACCTAACTTACTAACCTGCTCAGCAGCAGCTATACCAGCACCGCTACTCTGCATACCTCCCTCATTTTTTACTGCTTTAAAATTTGATATTGTCCCATTTTTTATCTCAACTAATACAAAATATTTACACCTACCAAAACGAGAATCAATTTCTGATTCTAAATTTTCACCAACTGAAGGAATACAAACTTTTATAATATTTTTTTTATTCATACTTTTTTTTGATAAACATTGATATTAAAAATAATACTGCACTAGAAATAATAATTAAAATACCAGCTGATAAATTAGTAAACTTAAAAATAATCAAACCAATAATTGGAGCTAAAACTCCAAAAACTAAAGATAAAATTTTATATAATTTATTCGAATTTGATAAATTTCTTGCAGTAGCGGTCGGAATTGCCACTAGGGCAGCCGTAAGTAATGCACCGACCAATTTCACACCCAAGGCAACCACTATTGCAATTAAAACTAAATAAACTAAATTATATTTTTTTATATTTATTCCTTCTATCTTAGCTAAATCTTCTGACACATTAATTAACATCATTTTAGAAAAAATAACTTTAGTTATTACTACAACAACAATACACAATAAAACAGTAATAAATGTTTCTTGCCAACTTATACTCGTAATATTTCCCACTAAAGCAGCTTCAGCTTGTTCTATGGGTAAAAACAAAAATCCAATAGCTACTCCACTAGAAAAAACTATTGCTGTTAAAGCTTCTGTTGGTAAATTTGTTTTTAATTCTAATAACCATATCAAAAATATTCCCAAAAGAATAAATGAAAAAGCCCCCAAGGAAGTATTAAAACCATAAACCAAGGCCAAGGCAACACCTGGTAACGCTAAATGACCAAGAGGGCCAGCAGCTAACGCCATTCTTTTCTGCAACATTAAAGCCCCTATATACCCCGCAGCTCCACCGATAAAAACACCACTTATCAAACTTAACAAAAATTGTTTTGTCATATTTTAATGATTGTGTTTATAAAATTTAATCGGCATATCATAAATTTCCTCCAACATCTCCGGAAGCAAAACTTCTTTCGGACTTGAATGGCAAATATTATTCTTACTTACACACAAAACATCAGTAGAGTATTTATAAACTATATTAAGATCATGAGTAATTAAAATAATTGTTATTTTTTTTTCTTCCCATATTTTATATAACAAATCATAAATGGTTTTTTCTCCTCCCATATCTACACCAGTCGTTGGTTCGTCAAATAACAATACATTAGGCTCATTAGCCAGTGCCCAAACCATGAGCATTCTCTGAAATTGTCCACCTGATAAATTTCCTATTAATTTTTTCAAAATATCATTATTTAACCCAACCAATTTTAATAATTCAGCTATTTTATCATCATTTATATTTTTTAAACATAAAAACTCTTTTACAGTTAAGGGCATATCTTTTACCTTTAAATGGGTTAAACTTTGAGGCAAATATCCAATTTTAACCTTTTTATCCCAATTAATTTCACCTTCATATTGAGAGATCAAGCCAAGTAAACTTCTTAAAAGAACTGTTTTTCCTGACCCATTTGGACCAACAATAGTTAAAAATTCTCCTTTATTAATTTTAAAACTTAAATTATTAATAACTTTTTCATTATCAAATTTAACTATTAAATTTTTTACTTCCAAAACATTACTCACAATTT
>CAZTIC010000012.1:2326-27008 GCA_964613625.1 uncultured Gammaproteobacteria bacterium
TCATTATCAAATTTAACTATTAAATTTTTTACTTCCAAAACATTACTCACAATTTAAATTTATTTTTTTAAAATAATTAATACAAAAATATTTTTTGAATAAAAAATAAAAAATATTTTTCATTAATTTATTATACCACTTTTGTATTATTAATAATAATAGCTATTTATCTTCCAAAACTTCTATAGTCAATCTCACCTTTCTTTTCATACCAACCTTTGGAACAAAAGATTCTATTAAATCACCAAAGGTTTTTTCTTTATCTTCAAAACCAACATGTATATATTTTTTATTACCCAACTCCTCTATTCTATTAAATAAATTTCCCTTTATTATCTTTTTCATAGATAAATATTAATTAATTTTAATAATATTCACAGGGCACACCTCTGAAGCATTTTTTAAACACTCAGCACTATCGTCTATCACGATTGCCTTACCATTTACCATTTTAATACCACTTGGACAAGTTGTCGCACAAACACCGCAACCAATACATTTATCTTGATCTATTTTTACTTTCATATTTTTTTATTATTAAATTATTATTTTAATTTATTAATAATCCTAATGGCTTTTCCTTCAACTAGGGCTTCAGCTATTTTTTTATATGCAGAAGAAAGTATTCTCTGTAAGGTTGCAGATGATGTATGCATTTTTTTAGCACAATCTTTTTGATCAAAATTTTTAATATTTTTTAACCTAATTGCTTCTAATTCTTCCTCTTTTAACTCTATGGACTCTAAAACTGACATTGGTATTCCTTGAGGTTTAAAATATCTTACCTTAGGATCAAAATTTATTTTTCTCCTTAAATATGGCCTACCTTTTCCTCTTCCCATAATTTTATTAATAATAATCTACAAACCCAAAAAGACTTACAAAATAAGTCTTTTACGGGTTTAAAGACCAGATTAATTATTTCTATTATCATTAATTCTGTTACCTATATTTCTTCCAAGACCCATACCACGCCCCATACCTCTACCTCTTCCAAAAACTCTACTTTTAACTTGTGATGAAACTGCAGGAGAACAATTTCCCAATCCTCTTCCAGTTCTGGATCCTTTTCCCTCTGGTCCTGTTCCATTTTCATTTGGCATATTTATCACCTCGTTTCTAGAGATAAATAAGAAAAAATATTAAAAATTATTTATTCTCATTTTCTATTTATGAGTATATACCCATATTTATATTTTGTCAAATATTTTTAATAAAATAATTTAATTATCAATTTTCATAAAAAAAATTCCGCTAATAACAGCAAAAAATTAAAAAATATGAAATACCAAAATTTAATCCAGCCTTTCCACTAAAGCCATTATTTCTTTGGCATGTTTTTCTATAATTTTAGGATTACAAAAATTTTTAGAAAATTCTGCTAATTTATTCATAACATTTAAAATATCTTGTTTAAATGAACTTTTATTTTGTTGAAAAATTATAGAATTACAAACATTAATTACTCTACAATAATTAATGTTTCTACTTTTTTATAATCTATACATCCTCCCACCTCGTAGATTAATTTTGACTCACCAACTCTATCAGCTTTTAACAATTCATAAGTTATAATCTCAGCGTTACCGTTCATTCCGACATGAGAGCTATTTTTAATCGCTTTTTTAACTTTTTTAGAAGTTAAAATAATTGAGTTGTTAGAAATTTCTTGATTTATGTAGTCGCCAAAATAAAAACAACCTGCCTGAACTACGCTAAAAACATCGCCCTCTTTCTTTTTAGAAAATGCAATATGAACAAAATAATCACCTTTATTTACTGTGCACACATTATCATAAGAACAATCTTTATATGGAAAATCATCATTTTCATAAGCTCTTAAATATTCATAAGTAAACGATATCCTCCCTCCAAACATCATCCAATTTAAAAAAAACAAAACAACGATAAATGATAAAACAAAATAAAAAAATATAAATATTTTTTTAGAACGACTTTTTATTTGTTTATTTCCTTCTTTCATATTTTTATATTTTAATTATGCCTTTTCGAATCGATCACCAGTCGTGCCAAAAGATAAGAAATCGTCGATTCTGCTCCCTGATTAAGATTGATCTGCCGCTCTCCTAACCCATCATAACAACCTCCAGTAAATTGGGAATAAACGACTTGATTAAGCAGATTATTACCCAGAAACCAATTAAAGGCCTGGTTCATTTTATCCAAATAAAAAGCATCACCACTTAAATCATACATTGTCCGAAGAGCATGGACTAACGCTGAAACCTCTTCGGGTTGTTGGTCATAAAGTTTTTTCTCGCCACCACGGAGATACCAGCCACTCTGCCCGACTGGCACACAGATATCGCCCTCGAAAGACTGATTGATCAAGAAATCCAGCGCGGCTTTGCCGGCAACCCAATAGGCTTTCCGACCAGTCGCCTTGAATGCCGACAATAAGGCTTCGGGCAAAATGGCGTTGGAATAAGATAATAATTGCTCGAACCATTGCCAATCATCGGCGGAATTGCTATTAAATAAATCCAAAAGAAAATCAGCATAGCTAGTTAGCTGCGTAATTATTTTTTTATTTGGTTCAGCGGCCTGCCAAATCGCGAGCGCCTTGATATGGAAAGCGACGGCGCGAGGCGAAGTCACTAAGTCATATTTATCCCATTGTCTATTTAACAGAGCACGAGCGCGTTTTTTTAATTCCGCCGGTAATTTACTAAAGGAAGCAACCGCCAGAGCCCACAAAGTACGGGATTCGGAATCTGCTAAATTTTCTTCCTGATTACGACGGCTATCCGCTTGACGATCCGTAGTAAAATAATTAAAGAATTTCCCTTGACTATTGGACGCCAACTCCAAAAAACTCAAATAAATATTCGCTAACCTCTTTGTGGTAGTACTACCTTGGAGCTCGTCATACCAACAAGCCACGATCAAGGCGCGAGCGTTATCATCAAGCGTATATCCCCATTGTGGATCCGGCTGATCTAAAACCGCGAACTGGTAGATACCAAAGTCGTCCGTCAGGCGGGAAAGATGCCCTAGCTTAATAATCGGTAGACTTTTTTCTTTTTTAGCTAATTCCGGTGCTATTTCTATAAATTCACGCATATAAGCAAGGGTAACATTCGACCAGGTCATGCCACGTGTCCTAAAATAAGCTGTCCGGCCCATTTCAGCTAAGCGCTCCGGATTACTGAATAAATCTAAAACCGCGCGTCCGATGCCAGCGCTATCTTGAAAACCGGCCAATAGCACGCCCACTTCTGGGGTAATTATTTCCTGCGCCTGCTTGAAGGGCGTAGAAATTATTGGCCGACCGGTACCCAAGGCGTAAGTCAGCGTTCCTGATACGGCCTGATCCGGATTCTGTGACAACGCTAAATAAATATCAGTCGCCTGTAAAAATTTTAATAATTCGTCGATTTTCAAATACTCATTATAAAAAATCACATGGTCAGACACGCCTAGCCGTATCGCCTGAGCAATCAACTGATCGCGATACACCTCTCCTTCCTGCCACAAGACTACCGGATGAGTCGCTCCGATAACCAAAAAAACGATAGTCGGATCGGCGACAATCAGCTGCGGAAGAGCGGCGATAGCGTTTTCAATTCCCTTATCGCGGCTTAATAATCCGAAAGTCGATAATACTTTCCGACCAGTGAAACCGAGAGCCTGCTTAGCGACTGACCCATCAATATAAGGCATAGGGTGCAGACCGTGCGGGATAATCTTAATCTTTTTCGATGGCGCGCCGTAAACTGTTTCGAGTAGCTTCTTCGATATATTGATCATGACAATCAAACGATCAGCGCGACTGATTATTTTTTCAACAACCTTTTTTACCATCGCGTTCGGATTAGGCAGGATGGAATGGAAAGTGACGGCAACGGGTTTTTTTAGTTCCGCCAAAAAAATCAGGATATTCTTACCGTAATCCGCTCCAAAAATACCAAATTCATGCTGAATAGACACCAGTTCAACTTCCGGCATCTTATTCAATTTCTTGGCGGCGGCTAAATAGTCGGCCGGCTTATTTTCCAAAATTTGAAGAATTACTTTTTTAGGATAGTCATAAGTCTGTAATAAATCCGAATTCATGGCCACGACTTTAGTTTCTTCGCTAGTAACGAACAGCTGGTCGAAACTATTGATCAGATCATTCGTGAAAGTGGCAATACCACATTCTCGCGGTGGATAAGTCGTCAAAAAAACGATCCACATTTTATTAGGAGATTGTATTTTAGGAGTTAATTCTTTTTCTACAATGGCCGCTTGTTTGAGTTCAGATAAAAGTTCTTTCAACGATCCGGTGGACAAACAAACATAGCGGTCAGACGCTCCATAATAGACATAGAGAGTGTCTTTCGATACAAAACCGCCGGTCGGAAAAACGATGTCGGAACAGTTTTCCGTCTCATATGATGTTTCTGGGGACAAAATATCATAAGGCAACTTAGCAATAAGACGAGTCGGATCGTTAAGATCAAATAAAGCGACCCGTACGGAATATATCGGTTTATTCAGCTCGGTTTCCTTTTCCACATGATGATAAATTACTAGCCAGCCGTCAGGAGTTTCAATTGGTGGTAAACCCGGACCGATCTTGGTCTCGGAAGAATGAGACAGACTAATTAAGAGGCGATGATCAACCCAGCTACTAAGATCTTCTGACGAGGCAATCCAAATACTGGGGATATCCGGCAAATCTTTTACATCGCAAGGCAAACCTTCATTGACATATTTTTCGTATGGCCCCTTAAACCACTCCCTAGCCCAGCGATTCGGACGATGAAGCATGAAGTAGCGACCATTTATCTTACGTGGAAACAAAACAATATCTTTGTTGTCGGAATTAGGAGGCGAGATAACGCCTAAATTTTTATAAGTTAAAAAATCACGGGTTTTAAGAAGAGCCGTCGAAGTTTCGAGTGGCAGGAAACGGTCGATTGATCGACCATTATTCATGATACGCTGCGCGACCGCGACATAAGTAATATAATAATCATTATCAATCTTTGTGATACGCGGATCTTCTGTCGCCCATTTATCAAAAAATTCCTTCGGTCCAAAAACCGGTTCTTTTGAAACGCGCGTAAAATTAATGCCATCGCGACTCTTAGCTAAACCAAAATGAGAAATATAAGCTTTTCTCTCGCCAACAGCACGATAAAGCATATATATTTCTTCCCCGACTTTAGCGATACCGGGATTGAAAACACCACCCCGTTCCCAAATTAAATTATTATCTGGACGAAGGATCGGTCCAGATTTATGACGCTGTAATTTAAACATAAAGGTTAAATTCGTCCATATTTATCTTCATAGCGAATGATATCATCTTCTTTAAATTTGCCAAACGCTATTTCTAAGATTTCTAAACCATCAAGGTTAGCAATTAAACGATGCTTGATACCGATAGGCACTATCAGCTCATCACCGTTTGCAATCTCTTGCACCCGATTATCGATTACCGCTTTCCCGCTGCCGGAAATTACGCGCCAAAACTTTGAGTGCTACATATGGCTCTGAAGACTAAGCTGCTCTTGTGGACAAATAACTATAATCTTAACGGTCACCGACGTATTCTGACAAAACTGTCGAAAACAACCCCAAGACCACTCCACTTTTAGCTTTAAAAGTTCAACTATTCCCTAATTGAGCGAACCAATTTTTTTGGAATTAATTATAAATTTTAATTAATTTATAATATAGACAAAGATGATGAACCGTTTAATATAGCTTTTTTGGACTTATCCCAAAAATTAAATAACATCATTTTATTTATCCATAATTATTTAATTATACCTTAAAAAACAATATTTTAAAAATATAATTATTTTTTAATTACTTTTGAATTTAAAATTTTAAAACACTCGGATTTTCGCTTAGATAAAAAAACAGGATTTTTAACCCTGCTCCCCGTACCTTTACAGATTAGAACTTGTTTTTTGGGATAGACTGCTCGCATACACTGACAGCTTCCGAGCTTTTTTTGCTAAAAATAGCTATTCATTTTCTGAATATTAATAATTTAAATTAAATCAAAAAGCTAACTAAATATACTAGCTAGCTTTTAATACATTTGTGATTAAATTTTATTCTGTTCCCTCTACATCCCCCACTTCAATTTTCCTAATATCATCTGCTGTTGCCCCAAGACTTCTTGCTTTCATTATTTCATACATACTATCTTCTGTACCACCATACCATCTTTTTCCATCTTTTATATACCATATTTCACCGTGAGAATTAGGTCCTGATACTTGTAACAACATTTTTCCTTCCAATCTATTAATCAAACTTTGATTATAATTATATTTTTTATCACTTACTGGGTCATAACCATTTCCCAGCTCCTCTTTATCATTGTATCCATCACCGTCTGTATCACTATTATTTGGATCGGAACCAAGTGCAGATTCTAATCTATCTGGCAAACCATCGCCATCGCTATCTTTTAGATTATACAACTCATCAGGAACACCGACTGGTATTTTTTGAATATCTTCATAAGTGATGCCTGTGGCTAATTTTGAGCCGATACTTAAAGCAGAGGCGCCATTCTCAAAATAATATCTATTTTTTGAAGCAGGATCTACATACCAAAGTCTTCCGTGATTCTCAACATCTAAAAACATAGTTCCAGAATATTTATCAGCAAATTTTTGGTCTAAAATAGTTAATTTCTTTTCTAATTCTATTACTTGCTTTTCAAGGACTGATATTTGTCTTTGGAGCTTTAAAACAAATTGGTTTGTATCGTTTGTACTTAGATTTGTATTATTATCTTCTTTTGTCACAAAATCTACTACTCTAGATTCGCCTAATAAATCAGCTCCTCCATTATCCAAATAATACTTCATTAATTCCACATAATACTTAGTATTACTTTTTAAGTTATCAATATGTACATTGCTTGTAAAAACCTTTTCTGCTTCTTCACCAAATTCAACATCAGTTGCATTCCAAGTACTATTTTTAAGCTCATTTTCAGTTATTGCCAATCTGTATTTACCAAAACATCTTGATCCTTTTGATTCCCAATATATATCAACCGAATTAGAATCAGTATTCATAACTTTAGAATTTGTAATTTTATACTCTTTCACATAATCTTCAGTATTGCTTTCATCATCAATATCTAAATAATCATTATTTTGATTGATAATATTACCATCATCCAAATCGGCTTGTATATTTATTGTTTTTCTAAATTGATTGTTGGTTTCGTTTAACTCTGCTATTTCATTTGCATAATCAATTTCAGCTTCTAAGACAATATTTCCTTGTTTAATAAATTCTCCTGCATAATGTTCTCTATATCTATTATTGCCAACTAACGGTTGGCTGTTATCAGGATAGATGGGTTGAGTTATTAAATTACCATTATTTTCCATCTTTAAAAAATTGCCATATTCGTTAAAATTGTTTTTTGTTTTTATCTCCCCGATATATGGAGCTGCTGATAGATTTTTATATATTACAATCAAATTCACATATCCAATATCAACTATTTCTTGACCAATTTTCTGCTCTACAATAATATCATCAATTACTAAATCCGGCTTCATCTCTATAGAAAAACTTAAATCTTTTTGTATATTACCAATATTTACATCTTTTGAAATAAAAGAAAATACTTCATAATAATAAACATTGCCCTGTTCAAGTTCATCTAATATAAATTCGTGCTCATATTCACAATCTCCATAAGTTAATTCTTTTTCCTTTTTACTTGATAATATTTCATCATCTACGCCGTAAGACACCCCATTATAACAAGTTGCATTTCCTGGTGTCTTCCATTTTATTTTTACTGAATTTGTTGATAAATTTTCAACACTTAAATCAGATATACTAATAACCTCTTCATCCTTTCCAGAAATAAATGAATATTGTTCCGATATCGCATAAGGGTCGCTACATTCAACCGTATAAAAATATTCTGTATTATATTCTAAATCATACAACTGAACCCAAGTAGAAGGAGCACTTTTTTCAATCACATCGCCACCACTTTTCCAATATTTAACAGAGCAATTTGCTTCAGCACTAGTTGACCATTCAATAGTTGCTTCATTTCTAATAACCGAATGAGTTTTTATTTCAGATATATTGAATTGATTTGAATACAAACTACTATCAATGGTTATTGTTTTGTTAAAAACATTATTACCTTCATTTATTTCATCAATCTTGTTATTAGGATCAATCTCAATTTTTATATCATATTCACCATCTTCCAAGGGTTGATAAGCTAAATCCCTTAAAAATATTTCTAATTCAGCTGTCTCATTGCTTCCAAGACTTCCATTTGAATTTTTTACACCATTAGTAACCTCACCAATTCCTTCAATTTTATACTCAAAAGAATCAGTAAAATTTACTGAGGAATTATTTTTAATAAATAAAGATATAATACTACCACCTGAAGTTAGTCTGATATCACTAACTTCTAAATCTGGCTTCTCTATCACAATAATATCTGAAATAATTGCCAAATCCAGATAATTAATTATCTGCTTATTGTTTGAGTCAGGTGTCGTACTTAAATTATATTGCGAATCCCAGTTTTCACTATCTTCAGTTTCCAACCAATGATTTTGCAATAATTGTACATCGGTAGCATCTACTATTCCATCATCGTTAAAATCATAATCACTAATACTATCTGAAATAATTGTCAAATCCAGATAATTAATTGTCTGCTTATTACTTGAATCAGGTGTCGTGCTTAAATTATATTGCGAATCCCAATTTTCATCATCTTCAGTTTCCAACCAATGATTTTGCAATAATCGAACATCGGTAGTATCTACTATTCCATCATCGTTAAAATCATAATCACTAGCAATATTAGCAGATGCATAGAAATTATTTTTTAAAGTTACACCATAAATAGTAATAACCAATAACATTAAGTAAATAATGCTTTTTTTATAAACTTTTTTTTCGATCATAATTTTTTTTTAGATTAGTAATAAAGATAATAAATATTATATCAATATTAGACTAATGAATATTTTTTTAATCATATTTTTATATTATAATTATACCATAAAAAAAAATATTAACATACTTTGTCAAACTAAAAATTTTACCCCTTCTCTTGTTATCTTAGAACATATAATTTACTTACTAACTTTAAACAAAAAAAAACTAAAAGGTTCTAATTCATAACGACAATGGTAACAAAAAACAACGCCAATCTTAGTGTTGTTCATAGTAGCTCCACGTACCTTTACGGATTAGAACCTGTTTATTAGAATAAAAAAAGAGGTTATCCAAAAATAACCTCCTATAAAATTCTTCTTTATATCACTTTATGTCACTTTGAATAATATTCTTCAAAATTTTAAGTGCAAATTCTTCATTATCATATTCCACTTCAAATTTATTCCCCCTATAAGCGATTATAACTCCCTCTTTATTTAAATATTGAAGTTTCATCTTTCTAGCTAACTCTTGATTTATATTACAAATAACTATTTTCATTTCCACCTCTATTTTTAAAATTAATTAGTTAATTACAATATCAAATAAAATATTAAACTTATTAATATAATATAGCAAGAATAAAAAATTATAGCACGAGACTATAGTTTTTGTCGGATAGTTGCTCCGAACGCTGAACGAAATCCGAACTTTTTTATTACACAAAATATAATAAAATAACAGAAAACCAATTTTTTAATTGTAAAGTTTTTTTGAAAAAATTGTTTAATATTTTGCATTTGAAGTCAACTTTTTAACTTTCTCTAAATCAAGTTTATTAGGCAAATTCTAATTCCGATTTGTGGTATAAAAAATTAATCCGGCTTTAGCCAATTACAAAGCATTCTTTTTACTTCAGTTTTTCGAGAGATCATAAACGTGGCAATCTTTTTTTCGTCATGGTTAAAAAAGAATTCCATTAACACGGGCTTAGTTATAAAAGAAAATGTGCATAAGCCAAAAATATTAACAAATAAATCTTCTAATTTAAATGGGATGACCTTACCAGCTTTTACCTCATTTGCAATCTGGACTGTTAATTTTTCAAAATTTAAATCACGTTCTTTTAAAAAATTGATAATCCATTTTGGCTCACGAGTTAATTCCCATGATATAAAAGAAGGAACCATCGGATGCTTAATAATCAAATCAATGTACGTATCAACAAACATTTCAACTTTAACCATCAAAGGCATACTCTCGTCATCTATAAGGGAAGACACAGTAGGCGCTATTTTGCTTTTCAAGTTATTAAGAACTTTTTTTAATAGTTGATTTTTACTCCTAAAATAATAATTTAAGGATGTACGATTAATTCCGGCTTCTAGAGCAATTTGCCCCATAGTAGCAGAATCAACACCATGTTTAAGGAAAATATTATTAGCGGCTTTAATTATCTTTGCTTCAATTTTAGTTGTATCGTTATTTATTGTGACCATATAGTTTATTGTTAGAATTTGACATAGGTGTTTGACAACAGTGTCAAATAGAAATATTATTATAATAACATACTAGCATATTTTGTCCATATTAGAAAAAGCCCTGTGAAACCAACAAAAAAATACCCTTAAAAACCTACCTTTTATTTACTCATAAAGAATAATTTTCTAAATAACTTTCTCTAAAAAGTAATTTATAATTAATATTAACAAATATGAAATTTATAAAAAATAAAAAAATCATTAGAACAGTTATAGTAGTTATTATCATAATCACTATTATTACATTGTTCGCTTTAAAAAAAGATGACGTTTCGGCTTACACCACTACTCCAGTAATAATGGGCAATATTACTCAAACCATCAGTGAAACGGGAACAATAAAGGCTGCTAATGAATTAGATTTGAATTTTTTAAATTCAGGCAAAGTGGCGGTTATCAACCATGAAGTAGGAGAGGTTATAAAAACGGGTACAGTTCTCTCTGAACTTGATTTCGGAAGCTTACTTAATAAAAAAGATGAAGCCCAGGCCAGCCTTGACTTCGCTCGAGGAAATTACGCCAAACTACTTGCCGGTTCCACAAACGAAGATATCGCTATTGTAAAAGCTTCAGTCAGCCAAGCGCTAGTCAAACACGAGGCAGCCTTAAAAGAGCTTGAAAATACTAAAGAAACAAACCGGATAAAAATCGAGCAAGCAGAACGAACCTTAAGCGATCTTGAATCGAGCAATAGTATATATACCACTCCCGTAGGGCAATCCGTTAAAACTACCCACCAACATACTATAGATAAAGCTAATGCCACAGCCTTAACAATTATTAAAAATAAAATCACCTTAACTAAAACTTCCCTAGATCTAATTAAGAACACACTTGAGCATGAGGAAGGTGAGGATTTAATCTCTATCATAGATCCTTCCATGAAGAATTTAACTAATACTTATTACAAAAAAGCTCTTAAATTAATTCCATCCGTCGAAGCTAACTATCTTAATGCTAACAATAGTAAACAGAATCAAGATGTCTTAAATAGCCTAAATGAAGTTTACAATCTATTAGAAATTGTTTTTAACTCTCTAGACTATTGTTTTACTGCTCTAGAAAAAAGCGTTACATCCTCATCATTCACACAAACAACTCTTGATACGTTAAAAGCATCCATAAATTTAGAACAAACCACAATTTCAACTGCAATGTCTAGTATTCAAGGCTCTTCGCATACATTAGAGAGCGCTATTCTTTCCTATAGTAACGCACTAACTTCAGCTCGTGATTTTTTAACTACAGTCGAGGCTAATGAAATGCAACAAATAACACTCGCCGAATCAAAAGTAAACACAAGTCTAGAAAACTGGAAAACTGCCAAGGCTCAGTTAAACCGAACTACGGCTCAGGCTTCGAGCCATGATAAATATTTAGCACTCGCAAGAATCCGTCAATCCGAAGCCGTCTTAAATAGCATAAACCGTCAAATCGATGACTCAATTATAAAAGCTCCAATCGATGGTACGATAACAAGCGTAAATTATAAAGTCGGAGAGCAAGTTAGTTCTTCTGGCAAATCGATGATAACTATGCTTGGCGAAGATAATTTTGAAATCGAAGTGTTAATTTCCGAAAGTGATATTGCTAAAGTTAAAAAAAATGATTTAACGGAAATCTCCCTTGACGCCTACGGTGATAATATAAAATTTCAAGGTAAAGTATTATTTATAGAACCGGCTGAAACGATTATCCAAAATGTAGTTTATTATAAAGTAATCATTATCTTCGAACCAGAGGGACAAAGCCTTAAATCAGGTATGACCGCTAACGTGTTTTTAGCTAATGGCGGAAAAAATAATGTTCTACTTATCCCCTCTCAAGCAATTATAGATAACCCTGGTAACGGCAAAATAGTTAAAGTGCTTAAAGAGAATAAAATAATCGAAAAACAAATAAGCGTCGGTATTAAGGGTGATAATGGTTTAATAGAAATTATTTCTGGACTAGAAGAGAATGAAAATGTAATTACATCAAATTAATATATAATTATTTATCTAAGAAATAAGCTAAAACCAAGATAAACATATGATGAATTCATTTTTAAACAATATTCGTGAAAAAATAAAATATTTGCGGACATTTTTTTCGACTGAAAAAATTAGCAATTTCATCTTCAACAATAAAAAGACGATTATCGCTACAGTTATTTTTCTCAATCTTTTTGCCTTAAGTTCATTTTTTCTGCAGTTTGGTTTTTCCGTCGACTATCTTGATTTTTTTTCGAAAGACAATCCTAAACTAGTTGAATACAATCGAATGAATGATCTATATGACACAGGTGAAAGTATTATTATGCTTATAGAGGCAGATGATTCTTTACTGGCAGAAAAACATCTCTACGATGTTCTAGAACTACAAGAAAATATTAAAAATATTGATGGAATTTTATACTTACAAGGCTATCTGCCAAACGAGATTCGAAATGGCTCCCATGTGTTAAAAGTTAACAAAAAGTTTATTTCTCGCCATGCAAATGATAAAAGCGATGAAAAAAATGATAAACTGCTTCAAAATTATATTCGAAAAAGAAAAGGAGCACAATTATCTAATGATGAAACTACAGGTATTTTAACAATCATGCTCGAAGCTAACGCAGATCCTTTTATAACTGTCAAAGCGTTGGAAGAACAACTAATAAGCAAAAGTGGTTTAAATCTCTCTCTTTCGGGTAATCTAATTGTCCAAAGAGTGATGAAAAGGTACTTTATGGTCATAATAATGTTACTACCTCCGGCTGCCATTTTCTTAATAATATCGATATTTTATATTGCCCTCAGAAGTCGCCTACTAGCCATCTTTGCTCTCATCCCCGCTGGTATTTCTGCTCTCTGGATGCTCGGGACTATTCTGTGGAGCGGACAAGAATTAACCATGCTCACCGTTATTTCTCCAATCTTTATAGTCACAATGGGTTCTGCAAATGGACTCCACTTTATATCACACTTTAAAGATGCATTCCAAAAATTAAATAATTACCAAGAGGCCCTAACGGCAACCTATAAAGAAGTTACTATACCCATTATTCTAACAACATTAACAACTGTTGCAGGCTTCATGTCTCTTGCATGGACAGATCTAGTGGCTATGCAGCAAATGGCGATATTTGTCTCACTTGGCATTTTGTACGCCGGAATTCTAGCACTCATATTTTTACCGGCGCTCCTTTTAACTACAAAACCAAATATCCCTCCAAGCTCGAAGCAAGGCAAACAAAAAATATTAACTTTTGTAATGTCTTGGTGCTTTAAACAAAAAAAATCTGTTATTATCGCATTTAGTGCTCTCACCATCATCTCAGTTTTATTCATGACACAAATTTCTGTTGTATCAGACCAAATGGCTTTCTTTAAAGATGATTCACAAATCGCAATTTCAGCCGAAACAATTAAAGATAAATTTGGCGGTTCAGTACCTTTTATCGCAGAAGTTGACGCTCCCCGAGGACTCCTCTCTCTCGCTAATAATGAATATAGAGACGATATCTTAGATATTGAACGTGATCTCGAACGAATGCCGGGCATACAAAGCGCTATATCCCTTTTCGACATCACCGATCAAGCTACTAATATACCAAACGAACAACCATTTTCTAAAAATGTTCTTATAAAAAATGCCCTGTACATGTTTGAACGAGAGTACGGTGAAAAAAATCTACTAAGCTGGTACACGAAAGATAGTGTAAAACTCCTCCTAAAAACAGAGGATTATGACGATATAAATTTCAAACAACTAGAGAGCTACGTGAAAGAAACACCCGAGATACGCGCTCTAACAGGCCTACCAATTATCTTTAATGAACTTAGCAGGCTAATAGTCTGGAGCCAAATAAGTAGTCTAGGCTTAGCTTTCTTTCTAATATTCTTTATGTTGTATATAGTGTTCCGATCCACACGAACAGCATCAGCTGCTCTAGTTCCAATAGCAATAACAATCACAGCAATTATGGGTATGCTCTCGGTTACTGGCTTTGGAATTAATATCGCTACTGCGATGCTTTCAGCAATTGCTGTTGGAGTAGGTGTTGATTACGCAATCCATCTGGTCTCTGCAATTTCTTTTTACAAAAAAAAGGGACTAAGTGAAAGCGAGGCATCAAAAAAAGCAGTCGCCTCTACTAGTGTCCCTATTCTTGCAAATGCCTTCGGTCTCGCCATTGGCCTGTCTGTATTTTATTTTTCACCTCTTAAAATTCATTCAGAAATTGCATCAGTAATGTGGGTGGCAATGGTATTATCATCAACGTCTGCTCTTTTACTAATCCCCTTGTTTTTCGTAAAAGAAAAATAATTAAAGTCCGCCTAAGCGACTTAATAAATAACGAGTGTTAAATATGTAACTTCAAAACAAAAAATAACAGCTAATTTTAGCTGTTATTTTAATAGCTCCCCCTACTGAACGTGTTTAGAACTTTTAATTGGGAAATTATGAAGACAAATTTAAATCAATCCAATTTAAAAATATATCTTTAATTTCAGATAAATGCTTTTCTTCTTTAAATGTATGCTCAGAACCTTCTATAACATGAATTTCTTTTTTTCCAGGCAATTTATTATATAACATTTCTTGATGTTCCAAAGGTGTGCTTTCATCCAAGCTTCCTACAATCAATAATACTGGCATAGTTAATTTATCAACATTTTCTAATAAATCATATTTTAATCTATCCTCTATATGCGAAGTCTTCAGTTTTACTCCCTTTTTTTCTTGTATCCACCCTCGCTCTTTCATTTCATTCCAATTTTTATATTTAGGCAATTCAAAACTTAGTTTACCTGAAACAACTGTTGAAGTAGGAGCAACGGCTTTTACTTTATCAGAATAATTCTCAGCGTACAAAGCAGTGGTTATTCCTCCAAGACTATGTCCTGCAAGCCAAAATGGTTCTTTGTACTAATCTTGACTTTTTGCCCATTCAATAACATCTTCTAAGTCTTCATAATAATTAGTTACTGTGGCATCAGCATAATCACCATCACTTTCACCTAAAGTATTAGTAGTATCGAATCTTACCACTGTAAAACCCTTATCCTTAAAAGCTTCTGCGTATATTGCAACGTGAGGCTGTTCTTTAAAACCACTTAATCCATGAGCAATAAATGCTAAGCCTTTAGAATTTTTGTTAATCTCAACTAATACTACAACATTTTGATTTTTTCGATTTTTTATAGTTATTTTTTGCATATGCTATATATTTTATTTATTACTTATTTAGTTTATCATAAAAATATAAAAGTTCCGAAGTGGCAAGGGGGTATAAAAAAATTTCGCCTAACATTAGGCGAAATTTAGTAGCTCCACGTACCTATACAGATTAGAACTTGTTTTTTGGGATAGACTACTCCCCTTTGCCTCTCTTCTTCAAACTTATTTTACTGAGAACAATGTTTCTGTTCCTTTGCAATGTCTGACTTTAATTTGCACAATAGGCTAGGGTATAATTTTTTAGCCTCATCTGTTTGTATACGATTTGGAAACTTACTATTCCACAAATTATACATATTCATCCATTTATCGGTTTTATATTTTTCTTTTAAATGATTTATATCTAATTTACTTAATCCATCAGAGTCAACTATGACAGCCTCGTCCTCTTGACTAGCTTTATGTTTATCAACCGCTTTTACCAATCTTAATATAGTTTTTATATCAATATAAGAATAATCTAATTTTTTTAATACTTCTTTAATAAATATTTCGGAGTTTTTATTTGCTTGTGGTTCAAACTTAAGTAATTTTTTGAAAGTTAATTTTTCTTTATCAACAACATCTCGCCAACCAATATCATGAATATAGGTCGACGTTAGTAATAACAATAAATCATCTCTATCTACTCCTAATATTTCCGTCCATTTAGCCACGCGTTTTGCGTGTTCCCAGTCGCCCGGGCGACATCTTAGAATATGCGGTTTAATTTTTTTTACAAATTGTTTTTTATTCATAAATAAATTATAACATAAGCTCGAAGTCTGAACAGGGGTAAAAAAAGATGACCCCAAAACAAAAATCGTTCTGGGGTCATAAAAAAATTTGGAACTTTTCCAATGACTTTTTTTTGCCATAAGTGATAACTTATGACTTTTTCAAAAGCCAAAAGGGTGGTAACCCCTGCGAGCCTAATATAAATGGCCAATCGGGATCTGTCCGACGGAACCTAAGCTCAACTGAAACACATCTGTTGTCCGTTAAATTTGGTGCTGTCGGTAATAGAATACCACACAATAATACCTCCTTCATTTAAGAGTTCAACGCACAATCCTAAAAGAACGGATTAAATATATACTAACAAATCATTATATAAATGTCAATCAAATGTAATTAGTATTATAAGGGGTAAATCTTACATTTCGATATTAACGTTTTTTAAATATCACATAAATAAAAAAAACGCTTGTGCACTTTCTTTATGCTTGCTCCCGGGGTCGGATTCGAACCGACAAAAATGGAATAAACCATTTCCTCTAAAGTCAGGTAAATAACTACTTTACCGAATAAAATCAACCCTATTACTACTTTTCATATATTACCAAGCATTACTAATTTTAATTATCTTTAATCACTTTTTTGTCACAATAGTGTCACAATTTTGTGTCACTTAGCAATACAGAGGAAGTGATTAAAATGATTTATATACCGACATCTGCTGTTGACATTCTTTCGTCAAAATATTTTTTTTATATCAATTATAAGAATCTACTAGATTATCTTCATTTTTATCATAAAAACAAGAAGGATTATATCTATACCAACAATATTGTCGCTGGTCTCCTTGCCCATAATTAGACACATTAACAGATGTTGGATTTCCCCTCGTTTCAACCACCATAAAAATACTCATTCCTATCCATATTTTACCATCTGCGATTTTTTCACAATCCTCTCTTTGCCATTCAGAATGATTTTTACAAATTTGACCTGCCTTAGTTTTTTCCCATTCGGCAAATTCTTTTACTTTTCTTTCTTCTTCAGCTATAATTTTATCTTTCTCTTCATTCTTTATTCTTTCTAGCTCGGCTATTTCTTCAAGAGTAAATATTCTTATAATAGTTAATGTTTTTTTTATTACCTTATCTTTGTTAAGGAAAATAATTTTAAATTCATTTTTTTCTTCTGGAAGTTCAACAATATATGAAAAATAACCTTTATTTTTTGGGACTATTTTATTATTAATTTTAACAACTGTTTTTTCAGGCCTTACTTCTCCTTTAATAATTATATTATCAGCTTGAATAGAAAAAAAGTTTTTTGGTTCTAAGGAAATAATTTCAGGTTCTCTAGCAAAAGATAAATTATCATAAGCATAACCAAAATCATCATATGACAAAAGAAACATCCACAAGCCTAATAATATTGTTACTATGCTAATTAAAAATAATCCCTTGTAACTTGGCTTTTTTTTCATATTTATAAATTTTATAAAACATTTTAATTTTATTAATCGTTTATTATATTCTATAATAAACGATTAATAATACAACCAATAATTCAGACCTAGTAGCTTTAATTGAATCTATCAAATTAAATCCGAAAACTCAAAAGTAACTTTCTTATTCTGCTTCTTTTATCTCGCCTATTTCTACTTTTCTTAAATCATTATTAGTAATTCCAAGTCCAAGCTCTCTCATAATAGTATAAGCGGCAGCACCATCCTTTAAATAATGTGCGTTACCATCTATATCAATATAATATGCCTCTCCGTGCTCTTCTACTTGCAAAAATATTTTACCACTATGTTTTTTTGCAAATTCCTTATCGTTCATAACTCTTTCTAAGTCTTTATTGGTAATTCCAACACTTAAATATCTCATAATACCATATGCTTTATCTCCGTTAGCCATATAGTATTTATTATTACCTTTAGGATTTACATACCAAGCCTCTCCATGCTCTTCTACTTGAAGCAAAATTCTTCCGCTTACTCTTTTTGATAAATTAATATCTATTTCCGACATCGCTTCTTTCTCTTTTTTAATCGTTTCCTCAATTATATAATTAACATCATTTGTTATGTCAAGCTTTATACCCAAAACTTTAACACCCTCCTCCGCCTTTTCAGCCTCATCACTAGCAGATGCTGATAATATAATTGTATCTTGAACTGAACTTGATATATTTCCAGCTGTATCTTTAAATTTTACATAAACTGTTTTGACTCCATTTTCACCAGTTAATAACCATGACTTAGTAACGCTATAGTCTTCCCAACTTCCTCCGCTAAAAGTGGAATTATTACTTATTGCCATTTGTATATTAGAAGAATCGCTAGCAGATAAAGTTAGAGTAACAGTTTTACTGGTTGTGGTCGCCGCTTCGCTATTAATAATAACTGAAACATTGGTTGGAGCTGAAGTATCAGCAGATGAACTACCGCCTCCTCCACCACCACTAGGTGGTTGAGCAATTGAAAAAGTAATTTCATAATCATCAATATTTGCGTTATCTAAACCATCCTCACATTTAACATAGTAAGAATAAGAATTCCCGTCAGTTAAACCGGTGATTAAAGTTGAATGAGTTGTTGAGCCAGTAGTGTCAAAAATACCTGTCATTATTCCAAAATCAACATCAGTTGTAATAGCATAACGGCAAACCGCATCTTCATCGGTTATTAAAGATAAAGTCGCCTGGGTAACGCCTGAAGTAAGTTCTCCGATTGGCAAACCGTTATCGCGAACTGGTGGCAAAGTATCCTCATTAACATTTACTGTCCTCGTTACTTCATCTGCAGGATTGCCAGCCACGTCCGAGACATTATAAGTTATGATATGGGTACCTGTAGCAGTGTTATCTATTGGTAAGCCGGTTATCACAATACTACTAGTAATATTATCGTCTACATTATCAATTGCTGTCGCTCCTTCGTCAGTATAATTATCACCTATATAAATATCTATAGTGCTGGAACTAATTAATGTAATTACTGGAGGGGTTACATCAGGACCTACATTAACAATTCTTATAACTTCGTCCGCCGGATTGCCATTATCGTCAACTGCATTATAAGTAACTTGATAAGTTCCCTCTGTATCTATGTCTACATTACTTACTGTAATAATCTGGTCTGAAATATCCCCGTCATAATTATCGTTAACGGTTGCTCCTGCATCATTATATTCATATCCAATTTCTACATTAACTGGATTGTCACCTGTTAAGCTAATAACTGGAGCAGTTGTATCTTCTACTAAAACAGTTCTTGAAACAGTAGGAGCATCGTTGTTTGACGAGTCTGAAACATTATATTCTAGAATGTAATTACCAACTGTAGCATTATCAACGCTACCAGTTACTGCTACATTATCCGATATGTCACCATCAACATTATCAATGGCAGCATAACCTGGCTCAACATATGGAGTATTTACTTCAATATTCATAGGATTGTCTCCTAATAAAGTAATAATCGGAGTTGTAATATCAACTACAAATACTATTCTTGTAATTTCTTGGGCTGAATTATTTGAGCTATCTATTGCATTATAAGTTACAGTATATTCTCCCACAACACTACTATTTACATTGCTATTAGAAATTACTGTTACGCTATTATCATAATTATCCGTAGCAGTAGCTCCGGCATCATCGTAAGAAGTGTTTATAACAACAGTTTTTGGATTAACTCCATCCATAGCAATGACTGGAGCGGTTGTATCTCTAACTATTACTGTTCTAATTGCTGGAGTGGCTATATTGCCAGAAGAATCAGTTGCAGTATAAGTAACCGTGTATGTGTCGAGAACACTTATATTTACATTATTACTATCATCATTAACGGTTACACTTATGTCATAATTATCAGTTGCGGTTGCACCTGCATCATTATAAGGATTGCCAACTTCTACATAAATCGTACTATCATCTATTAATGCAATAACAGGAGCTTCTGTGTCTTCTACAATAACCGTTCTAGTTACTGGAGTAGCATCATTTTCTGAAGAATCTGATGCTGTATAAGTAATTATGTATGTTCCGATTGTGCTGGTATCTACATTAACGCTATCGTCATTAACGGTTACACTCGTGTCATAATTATCAGTTGCGGTTGCACCTGCATCAGTATAATCAGAATTTACCTGAACAGTTACTTCTACTTCTCCATTTATAGTTATTACTGGAGACTCGTTATCATTTACGTTAACGGTTCTAGTAACCTCTGTAGCAACGTTTCCTGCTATATCAGTCACATTAAATGTTCTCACATATGTTCCTACTGTTTGCCAATCAATAACATCGCCTCCCTGAACAATTTGACCAGAAATATCACCGTCTACATTATCATTAGCAGTTGCTCCTTCGTCCACATAAACATTACCGAACTCAACATCTATAACCGCATCTCCTGTTAAATTAATAGTAGGAGCAGTATTATCTATAGTAAATGTATTTATAGCTAAAGGTATGCTTGCGTTATTAGATGAATCGGTAACCGTAATCGTACAATTTGAATATGTTCCTTCTGTTAAAGAATCAAAAGTAATCTCGTTATTTCCAATAACTGCATTGGTTTTAGCTGAAGAACAATCACCACCGTAGCTTATAGTTCCAGCCTCATCTGTGCTAAAAGTATAACTCGGTGTATTATCGGTTGCTGGTGTTGGCACAGGAGTGATTCCAGAAAGCACAGGAGCAGTCTCGTCAGGAGCTTCTACCACATTAACGGTTCTAATTACCTCGTCAGCTGTATTACCAGCAGAATCAGAAATATTATATGTAACTATATAAGTTCCAATTGTTTGATTATCAACTGTATCACCACCTATAACTACAGGTGCGATTGGGCCGTCAACAACATCAGTTGCTGTGGCACCATCTTCGCTATATGTATCTCCAACAATTAATTCAACTACCTCATCACCAGTTAAGTTAATAACCGGAGCAGTATTATCTATTACAAAAGTAGATACACTTAAAGAGGTGCTTTCATTACTTGAGACATCGGTTACAGTCAAACTGCAACTGTCGTATGTACCTTCTGCTAAACTATTAAATGTAATTGTATTATCCCCTACGTTTGCATCAGTCGTTGCACTTGTACAACCTCCGCTGTATGCAATTATACCAGCTTCATCTGAATTAAAAATATAATCTGGAGTGTTATCATTAGTTGGGGTTGGTACTGGAGTTACTGGCAAAAGAGTCGGTGCAGTATCATCAATCACCGAAACTGTAACTACATAGGTTTGAATTGAAGAGTCTGCGGCCGTAACTGTATAAGTCACTGGACTGGTAAAATCTTGAGCTACTCCAGAAGCTGGACTGACTGTTGCGCCAGTAGAGATTGCGATAGTTGGCACCAGAGAAGTTACGTCTGTACCAAAAGGAACGGTTACTGCAATAGTATGAGCATCTTCATCAACGATACCTGTGCCTTCGGAAAAACTAAAAGAAGTAATTGCTTTAACGGGGTTTGCTTTCAAAAGCGCATTATAAGCATTAATTCTTTTTCCAGTTAAAATTGGATGACCCCCAGTCACCGGATTTAAATCTGCAATAGGGTCTCCTGTAGTTAAAATAATATCTTTTACTTGTGTATATGTTAAATTCGGATTATATCCGTCAATTAACGCTGCAAGGCCTGCAACATGCGGAGCGGCCATAGATGTGCCATTATAAAACTCGTATTTCTCGTCAGAACCGTCAGAATAGAAATATTTTGTAATTTTTATATCATCAATCAAACATCCATCGTAATCAATGTCTGGCACGTTTGAACTATCTGTATGCCATCTAAATCGAAGCTTAAAATTATTTGTTAAATAACTACTTGGAATTTCAATACCCTGAAAATTAAATACAGAAGGGCCAGAATCATTTAAAGGAGATTCGTTATTTTTAAAATCTAAAGTAGCTTCATCCCATTTAAAATACTCTTCATAATTAACACCGTCACCACTAATTTCTAATGCCATATAATCATACCAGTCCGTTGTTACATATTCCGTATCACATCTTGTCCAAAAATCAATAGTAGCTTTTTCAATATCACTCAAATTGTATGATGATAATGTAATCGTACTATCTACATTATTAGCATATGGAAGATTTGAGTAATCTCCATATAACACCTTACCCCATGGTTCACCTAATTCATAAGTTCCCCAATATCCATTTTTTTGCCAATCAGAAGGTATATTTGGAGGTAAAGTACTTTCAAAACTTTCATCTAAAACATCGCTGTAATAATAACCACTTATTGTACTATAAATATTAACTCCCGGAGCACCAACGTCAACAGAAGTCGCACCATAGTCTGAAAAATCTGCTAAATCATCGTTTTGGTCGGTAGCGGCAACGGAAATAATATTATCTAAGTCAAACGCAGCTGGATACATTTTTGTATCCGTATTTCCTGAATCATGATTCTGCATATCATTTCCAGCCGCAGCGATAAAAAGTCCGGAAAAATTATCTATTGCGTTATATAAAGCATCGTCTAAAAAATAATGGATATAGGCACCATCTGTAAATACATCTCCCCAACTTGCATTTATTACTTTGGCTCCATTTTGTTGAGCAAAATTTATACTTTTAACAACGTTTGCAGTAGTTAAGGAAGATTTAATTGCCATTATCTTCGCGCGTGAAGCAACACCAATTATACCTTTACTATTATTCTTAACCGCCGCAATAGTTCCAGCAATATGAGTTCCATGAGAACCACTGGTTGGCAATGGGACTAAATCGTCATCTTCATAATCATAACCATGCAAACAACCGCCTGACAATGGATTGCCATTTTTATCCGACCCGACACAGTTGCTCCCATTCCACATATTAGGAAGTAAATCAGGGTGATTATAAGCTACGCCATCATCAATCACGGCAACTATAACTGAATTATTCATTCCCTCATTTATTGCCCATGCTTTTGAAGCGTCTATGTCTTTATCTGCTGAACCAGGATTGTTGGTAGTATATGTTCCGCCAACAGTTTGTCCGGTGTTATCTAGACCCCAAAGATTATCTTTATATGTATCATTAGTATCTATTGATAAGGGATAATATTGGAAGTTTGGCTGAACAGATTCTACATTCGGGTCATTTTTTAATTCAGCTATTTTCTGTTCAACTGTTTTACTATCTTTAATTTTTAAAACCGAAATATTATTTTTTCTTAAATCTTCTTTTTTATCTAAACTCTTATTAGCCGAGAACTGTCTAGCTTGATTAAGTCCAGCTGAACTTTCCAGGTTAATCTTACTCTTTTTAAATTTAACTAAAATTTCTCCAGGTACATAACCTTGTTTTTCCTGTTTATTATTCTTTTCCATCTCATTTTCTAAACTCAAACTCCTGTTCTGTATTTTAGAAATATCAGATTTTTCTACTTTTAATGTTTCGATTTCACCTGTACTCAAGCTACTCTCTTGCATATTTAAATTATTACTAACATCAACTCGTTTTTGTAATTCACGAGCTGAATCTAAATTACCTTCTTTCGAAGCAGCACTAATCGAGGCTACTGGGAAAAATGATAAATTCAATGAAATCATTAGTAAGAAAATAATTACTTTTTTTAATTTTGTATACATATTTTTTATATAATTATTAATTATTAAATTGAAAATAAATTTTAAAATACTATCTGCTTTTTAAGATTGCAATTTTTTTGCACCCATTCTATATCAAACTCATTTAACTCTCGCCTTTCTCCATTAAATATAAAATATTGTGTTTCTGGTTTTATTTTATCGGTTGAAGGCATCTGATTATCTATCCATTTATCAGGGCATTGCCGGAGTTTCGTATTTAAATCTGGACTGTTCTCTTGCGATTTTATCTCGGGAATACAACCAGTTAATAATACTAAAACTGAAACTGAAATTAATATTTTATTAATATATTTTATCATTTTATAAAAATATAAATCATACAAAAAAGCGCTACAAAAAAATAGCGCTTCGTTAGAGTGATGTTAAAAGATTATTAAAAAATATATTTAATCCTGATTTCATAAATACTTATTATATCTTTATTATACGCACTTTTATCAATATTTGTCAAGCCTTTTTTTATTTTTTTTTTATTTTATTTGAATTATTTCTATAATCTAATTTTAAATTTCCATATCTTAAATTCTCTAATTTTAGCGGGTTTATTAAAAATAAGCACTAAAACCAATACACCCGTCAACAATAAATACCAAAAATATGCAGAATAAAGTCCAACCAGCACTCCCAAATTAGTAATACCGGGACGAAGCAATTTTATTACATGAATATTAG
>CAZTIC010000013.1:0-25014 GCA_964613625.1 uncultured Gammaproteobacteria bacterium
ATGGAAAGATTAAATGAACTAGCAAGTGTAAACTTGACACTGCAATGCCACAAAGTTTGACAAGATTAAAATATTGTTATATTATATTTTTTAATGCTTATTGTGGTAAGATTTATGTCTTATCGCAATATTTTTTTTAAATAAAAATATATAGGTGAAAACACCTTTTGTATAAAATAAAAATATAAACACTTAAGGAGGGTAAAGAAATGGCAAAAATAGCAAAAAATACAATTCTAGGATCATTGTTTTTTCTGGGATTAGGTGGATTGGCTATTGCTGTGCCAGCGGTAGTTTATGGTGAAACTATTCTTCAAATAATTTTTCACAAAGAAGAGAAAGAGGAGGGCAAGTAAATTGGCAAAAAAAATTGGAAAAATGACAAATAATGTTTTTTCCGTCACTGCATTAGCAACAATTTATGTGGTTGGCGGGCTTGGAATGGCTTATTGGAATGGCTACTGTGCTGTAGTCGAGAAAATAAGATATTAAAAAAGTAAAATTGGCGATCAATCTGTCTCGGCCTCATTCGTGTTTATTAACGGATGAGGCTATTTTTTTTGCTTTTTTATTTGATATAAAGACATATGTTTGATTAAATAAAGAATCTAGAGTAATTAAAAAGTCACTAGTGTCATATGCTATTTACCCTGAAGGCACTAGAAGTAGAGATGGCAAACTGGGCAAATTTAAAACAGGTGCTTTTCGATTGGCAATCGACGCCGGTCTGCCTATTGTTGTATTGACGATAGCAAATACAGGCAAGGCATTATTACCAAAAACGTATTTTGGATTGGATTCTTCAATTACATCCAAGCTTATTATTAGCGAAGAAGTGATTGAGACAACAAATCTGACTCACGATGATATAGATAAAATTATAAAAAAAGTCAGAAGAACTATGATAAAAAATCTTGAAAAATATCAAAATTGATTTTTTTTACTTGAATAAAATCCCCAGCACATAAAGTCGCTGGGGTTTTTTCTTGCTAAAAATACTTTTTTTCGCTAATATAATATAATATGATAATAACAATTGGTTCGAAAAATAAAACAAAAGTTCAAGCCTTGGAAGAAATTATTTCTGATTATGAATTATTGAAAAACGCTGAAGTTGTTGCGATTGATGCATCTTCGGAAGTGTCAGAGCAACCCAAGACACTTGAAGAGACAGTGAAGGGTGCAATTAACAGAGCAAAGAATGCTTGGAAAGATTGTAATTTTAGTTTTGGGATAGAAAGTGGTCTTATTGAAATTCCTTATTCAAAGACTGGTTTTATGGATGTAACTATATGTTCAATATTTGATGGAGACAATACTCATTTAGGTATCGCTTCTTTATTTGAGTATCCTAAAGAGGTGACAAAAATGATCTTGAATGAGGACTGCGACATAAGTCAGGCTTGTAAAAAGATTGGTTTAACTGAAAACGAGAAGCTAGGCGAAGATGGTGGGGTAATAGGACTCTTAACAAAAAATAGGTTGGTGAGAAAAAATCAAAATAAACAAGCCATAACAACAGCATTAATTCATCTGGAGAATCCAGAATTATATTAATCTATGAATAATCTTAAATTATACAATTCACTAAGCAAGAAAAAAGAAGAATTTAAACCAATCAAAGATAATGAAATTGGTTTATATACTTGTGGTCCAACAGTTTATAATTATGCTCATATCGGAAACCTGCGAACATATATTTTTGAGGATATATTAAAAAGAGTTTTGATTTATAATGGTTACAAAGTAAAGCATGTAATGAATATAACAGATGTTGGTCATCTGACTGGAGATATGGATATGGGTGAAGACAAGTTGGAGAAAAGTGCAAAAAAAGAAAACAAAACTGCTTGGGATGTGGCTGATTTTTATACAAAAGCATTTAAAGAAGATATTAAGAAATTAAATATCTTAGAACCAGATGTTTGGTGCAAGGCGACTGATTATATAGAAGAGCAAATTGATTTGATAAAAATACTTGAAGAAAAAGAATATACATATATAATTAGCGACGGAATTTATTTCGATACTTCTAAGTTCAAGGATTATAACAAATTATCTCATTTGAAATTGGACGAATTGCAAGAAGGGGCTAGAGTGGAGAAGAACAAGGAAAAAAGAAATTCAACTGATTTTGCACTTTGGAAATTTTCTGAACCTCACTCTAGTCCTTTCTTTTGTAAGGAGAGGGGAAAAATAAGTAAGCGTCAGATGGAATGGTGGTTTATTGGAAAGAATGAAGGAAAGTTAACATCTGATACTAAATGTGTTGATGACGTAAAAAATAAAAATACAATTGGATTTCCTGGTTGGCACCTGGAGTGCTCTGCAATGAGTATGAAAGAGCTTGGAGATCAGCTTGATATACATTGTGGTGGTATTGATCATATCAACGTACATCACACCAATGAAATTGCTCAGTCTGAAGCAGCTACTGGTAAAAAGTTTTTTAATGTTTGGATGCATGGCGCTTTTTTGAATATTAAAGGTGGGAAGAAAATGGCAAAGAGTGAAGATAACTTTTTGACTATCGACAATGCTTTTACTAAAGATGGTTATCTTCCACTAGCTTATCGTTTTGCAACTTTAAAAACGCATTATCGTAAACCAATGGAGTGGATAGAATCGGGAAATAAGTCAAAAGATGATGCTCAGTATGAGTTAAATAGATTAAATAAACAAATGCGGTTATTATATCAAGATAGCAAAGTAAACGATAAGGGTGAGCAAGCAGAGTTATCTTTGATCAAAAAAGGTTTTAAGGTTATAGAAAAGTATGAAGAAAAATTTATTGGCGCAATTAATAATGATTTAAATATGCCTCAGGCCTTAGCAGTTTTATATGAAGTTTTAAAGTCTTCTTTTAGTGCCGATGAAAAATTATTAACTATTTTAAAGTTCGATAATGTTTTGGGCTTAAAACTAAAGGAAAGAATGGTGAAAGTATTAAGGGGCGAATTGTCAGATAATATTGAGAAGTTGAAGAATAAAAGAGAGAAAGCTCGTGAGGAAAATAATTTTTCTGAGTCTGATAGGTTGCGTGATGAGATAGAAAAAATGGGTTATATAGTAGAAGATGGTAGTGATGGCATGAAAGTTTATAAAAAGTAATTATTTAAAATTAAAATACTTCAATTTTTGCGTGCAGATTATTATATTTAGTTTGCACGTATTTTATTTGTTAATTTATTGATAATCACGTACCCCTCCCAACCTCCCCTTATTAAGGGGAGGAGTTTTTTTTATTCCCCTCCTTAATAAGGAGGGGCTAGCCTGCCTGCTGGTAGGCAGGGGGAGGTAGGTGAATGATTGATATATGTTATTTCCCGGTTTGTTTTTAAGGCTTTTTTGTATTAATATTGTAAATATGAGTAATTTTTGGCAAAAATTAAAAAAGAAAAATAAACCGATTTATGCATTAGCTCCTTTAGCTGGTGTGACGGATAGTGCTTTTCGGCAGATATGTAAGAATTTTGGTGCGGATGTCTTGTATAGCGAGATGGCTAGTGCAACGGCCTTGTTTTATTTGCAAGACAAAAAAGAAAATCCTACTTTGGATTTACTTGAGTTTGATAAAAAGGAAAGACCATATGTAGTTCAACTTTTTGGTAATGATCCTAAGCATTTTGATGTAGCTACCAAGATAATTAGCTCCCACCCCCTCTGTGTTTCCCCCTCGGGCAGTGGGAGAAATTTGAGACCAGACGGAATTGATATAAACTTTGGTTGTCCAGTACCAAAAGTAGCCAAGCAAAAAGCTGGGGCTGAGTTATTCAAAGATAAAAAATTATCGCGTGAGGTTATTAAAAGTGTAATAGAGAATACTGATTTGCCGGTTTCGATAAAAACCAGGACAAAAGTTGGCAAAGTGGATGTATTGAATTTTTTGGACTTTATCAAGGGCTTAGACGTAAAAGCTCTAATGATACATGGTAGAACATTTGCACAAGGTTTTGCAGGGCCGATTGATACAGAAGTTATCAAGCAGGCTCGAGATTATTTTGGTGGGGTTATTTTAGCTAACGGTGGCATTAATGATAGTGACGAGGCTGAGAGAGTGCTGAGAGAGACTGGGGCTGATGGGCTGGGGATTGCAAGAGGGGCGATGGGTAGTCCGTGGATATTCGAGGAACTTAAAAAAACTCTCGTCATTGCGAGCAAAGCGAAGCAATCCCGGGATTGCCGCGTCGTCGCTTGGGCTCCTCCTCGCAATGACATAAAAAAAACAATTATAAAACATGCAAAACTTGCTGAAAAATTAAAAGGTAAACAGGGGATAATTGAAATGAGAAAACATCTGTGTTGGTATGTGCAAGGCTTGCCTGGTGCTAAGAAACTGAGAGGAGAACTAGTGAAAGTTAATACAATTGATGATATAATAAATATATTAAAATAATATTACAATATGTCTAAATTTGTTCCCGCTCCTTGGGAATTAAAAGGTAATGGTTATATTTTATCGTATAGATTTCCAAAAGCTTTTATTGAAAAATAAATAAACATCCCTTCTTTTTCTCTTTATGATGTTTATAAATAAATTTTGTAAATGTATTACAAAGTGGTATAAAAACAGGGAGTATAAAAAGTTTTTAGACTGGGTAAAGAAAAAATAATTGTTATATTGCTAATTTAAAAAAGACCACCTTACGGCGGTCTTTTTTATTTGAAGTTTTAAATTTTATTTATATTATAGCCATTTTTTCTTTTTGAAAAAAAGTAGCATAAAGAAGCAACCTATTGTCATTAATATTATTATTTGCCAGAAACCATTTTCATTGTCTACAAATGGCATACTGTCTATGGTGTTCATCCCGAAGATGGCAGCAAATAAAGTGAGAGGGAAGACTATCACAGAAAACACTGTAAGAGTCTTCATGATATCTGATATTTTATAATTTAGCATTGATTCATTAGTGTCGTGTAGAGCTTCGATCATTTCTTTTTGGTTTTCAAGCATCTCCCAGATTCGTTTGGTTCTATTTATTAGGGTTGTGTAATACGTTCTTAGCTTGTCCGCGGGAATAATTGATTTTTCTAGTTCTACTATTTTTTTCATTATATTTTTGTGACTTTGCATTATTCGACGGAAATTAATAATATTTCTTCTTAGATATAAAATTTTGGAAGTAGCTATTTTTTGATTTTGAGAAAATATTATTCCTTCTACCTCTCTCATGAGTATAGTGTTGTCATCAAGTAATTTAAAACAATTTGATATTAGAGCATCTAGGAGTTCGTACATAAGGATAGCAGAAGATTCCAATTTGTAGGAAAGCAAAGCTTCTCCGTCTTTTTTGCAGAGACTGAAGAATTTTTTTAGAGAAGTTAATTCGTCATTGTGAATAGTGACAAGATGATCTCGAGTTATAAAAAATTCGATTTCTTCTGATTCGATAATTTCGTTTCTATATACTGGAAAATGAAGGATTACAAAAAGATAGCCCTTGCCCGACCGGACAATTGGTCTTTGTGAGCTTGCCTTGGCAGATGAGGCCTGGAGATAGGGAAGATCAAATTTAAATTTTTTTCTTAAATATTCAATTTCATTTTTACCGGCGTTTTTTATATTTATCCAACTTAATCTTTTGGATTCAGTAATTGGATTGTCTATCAAGATTTCTTCTATATTTTTGGATATTTTTTTATATTTGTGCATAATTTTAGTTAGTAGTAAATTGTAATTATTTTTTTTAACTTGACTGTTAATATAACTTTTGTTAAATTATAACATATTTTGATTATAAATAAAATAAGACTTACAATATATGTTAGAAAAATTATTAGGATCAAAGTCAAGGGTGAAAATATTAAAAATTTTCTTATTAAATCCTGGCAAAAAGTACTACATTAGACAGTTGGCTAGAGATTTGAAATTGCAAGTAAATTCTATTAGAAGAGAGTTGGATAATCTTGAGCAGTTTGGTTTACTTGTATCTAAGACCGGTATTGAAGATGAGGGCGATGAGTTGAGAGAAGAGCTTGAGGATCTAGAAAAGTTAAAAGAAGGTAAATTGGTAGAAAAGAAAGCAAAAAAAATGGATTCTGTTAATAAGCAAGAGAAGAAATATTTTCAAGCCAATGAAAGTTTTGTTCTATTTGAAGAAATAAAAAATCTTATTATCAAAGCACAGCTTTTATATGAAAAGGATTTTGTGGAAAAGATAACTAAACTGGGAAATATGAAATTGGTAGTCTTAACAGGTTTTTTTGTGAACATAAAAGATTCTATCACAGACATCCTGATAGTTGGTGCTGCTAATAAAGCAAAATTGACTAAAATAATAAAATCACTAGAGAAAGATTTAGGCAGGGATGTGAATTATACTCTCCTAAGTAGTTCAGAATTCAAACACAGACGAGACATGACTGATATATTTTTGTATAATATACTAGAGGGAGAGAAGATAGTTGTAGTGGATAATATAAAATTGGAAAATTAAAATTTTAAAATATATAAAAATCATGGTTAATATTCAACCGTGGTTTTTTATTTTCTCAAAAAATATGTTATAATATTTTTATATGTTTAATAACTACGAAAAAAAACAAAAAGAAGTTTCAAAATTTGCTGGTGTGAATAATAGAATAGAGTTGGATGATGACTCCAAAAAAGATTATAAGAATATTATTATTTTTTCTATTTTTATTTTTATATTAATTTTAATTATTGCAATTGTTTTTGTTTTTTATTATAAAAATAAAACAGATGAAATTTTCAATATTATTGATGACGACGATGATCCTGTAGTTTTTTTACCTGACGATAATAATGACGATAATAAAAATAATAATCAAGACAATAAAAATAATTCAGACTTGCAAGCTGAAAAGATTTCTCTCGGTCAATTTTATAACGAACCAAGTGATGAACTTGACTTTGAAATAGCTATTACGAAATTGGATTTGCCAATTAACGTAAAGTCAGATGTGGTTAATTATTATGATATTGCTAGGAAAGTAAATCTGGATAATGTTCTGGATAAAATAAATAACGATGGTTATGCGGTTATAGATAATCCGTTTGCCAGTGAAGCGGACAATTTTCATTCTGTCTATAAATTATTAAGTGAAAAAAATATTCCCTTACTTATAACTGATGATTATTTAATTTATTATTATCAAAATAATTTAAAAGAAATATATAAAAGAATAGAGAAGGATGTTTTTTATTATAGTATCTGGGATGCAAGTAAAAAGCTCTTTGAGGTGGCTGATGGTAGGTACAGGGACGCTGTTGAGGTAACTGGTATAACAAACGATCCTGCTATCGAGGGACAACGAATGTATCTAGCTTATCTAGCTGTTATTTTAGAATTGCTTTCTCCAGATGAAGGGCAAATAAGCGATAAACCGAATATGAGCGAAATGTATTTTACCACTACTGAAGCAAAAAAATTTGATTTTGAGTTGCCATCATATTTATATGATGATGTTTTAAGGGAAATTGATTCAATAACAAGAGCAAAATCAGTAGAAAAATCTCCAATATTTAAGTATCAAAAAGATTATACTAGTTTTCAGGTGCCACAAAATTATGAAAAAAAAGCGAGATTATATAATTTTTATTTAGCAACAGAGTGGATTAGATCTGTATTCCCTTTGTATTACAATAGTGAAGTTTGTGAGGATTGTTTACTTGATCAAGATGATTGGTTGATAAGTATGGTAGCTTCTAGTTTTATGGCCAAGGATTTATCACAGAATCAAGATATCAAAAATGAATGGGCAAAGATATATAAGATTATTTCATTTTTTTCTGGGCTAAGACAAGAGTTAACTTATCTTGATTATCAGGAAGTATTGGTCGATTTGTATGGAGAAGATTATAAATTAGAAGAGTTGTTTACTAGAGAGAATCCTGACATAATTAATAATGCCTTAAAATTAAAAATTAAATTAGAACAAAATATTTTTACTGATACAGAAGGTGGTTATGATCGAGCCAATATAGATGAATTAAGAAAAGTTGGTTTACGACTTTTGCAAGAAACATATTTGCCAGATAATTATATATACAAAGATTTGACTTATCCAAATGTGGGAGAGTATTTGGGAGAGAGAAAGAATATAAATAGGAGTGGTAATGCTACATATTGCGAAAAAGAACACGTTGCTTATAGATGCTCGGGTATCGGCTTGGATATTATAAATCTTGTTAATCCAATTTATGATAATCCATTTTTTGATGAAAATACGCGTTTTGAAAATTATATTTCTCAATCTGATAGACTGCGAAATGATTTAATGGATTTAAATAAAGATGATTGGCATAGAAATACCTTTTGGTTAACATTAAATTTGGGTATGAATATATTTAATGATAAACACAGGGATGTGTCATTATTTTTTGATAACATTGGCTGGAAAGATAGATTAATTGATGTTTCCCTTGGTTCATTATTAAATCTTGGCTTAGATGAAGATAGTTATGAATTAGCTAATAAAGAAATTGTGGCATTAAACACTTACAAAGAAAAAAATGAATATAGTTATATAGAGCCAAATATTTATTTAATCAATGAACTGGAAGCTAGTACTAAAATGCTATACGACTATCTTTTTAATTTGAATATAATGGAAGAAGCAGTCTTGCTTAAAAGTGATCTTATTCGCTTGCAAGATAATTTAGCCAGTGTAAAAGGTTTCGTCGAAAAAGAACTCAAGAAAGAAGATTTTGATAATAGAGAATTACAGGATGTTTATAATTTTTTATTGGAATATGATTTGGTTGAAGAAGGGGAGAAAGTGTATCAGATTTCTTTAGGATCTAGTAGGAGAAAAATAACTCGTAGTATCGATGGCGTTAAAATACTTATTTACGTTCGTGAAATTAATGGAATTAAAGCATTTGTACTTGGACCAGTGTTTGATTATCAAGAGTATTAATTAGATTAAAGGTTTTAGTCGTTAGGTTTTAGACATATTTAAAAACCGTGTTTATGCACGGTTTTTATTTTTTTATTTGATAAGACTTATTTACGTGGTATATTATTAATACCAACCATTTTGGTTGGTATTTAAATATATGAAGTTTTCTACTCGAACAACTTATGGTCTTAGGGCAATGATTTTTTTGGCAAAGAATTATAATGATGATAATGTGTCATTAAGAATTATTGCTAAAAAAGAGAATATTTCTTTGTCATATCTAGAGAGGCTTTTTGCTAATTTAAAAAAAGCTAAATTAATAGAATCAGAAAAAGGAGTTACCGGAGGTTATAAATTGGCTAAAAATCCAAAAATAATAACTATTTATGATATTGTTACGGTACTCGAGGGTAAACTAACGCCATTTTATTGCTTGAGTGAAGATGGTAAAGTGAAATGTGAAGCCGGAAAAAGTTGTGGGGCTTCAGTGGTTTTATCAAAGGTTCAAATTGCAATTAAAAAGACTTTGAAAAATATTAAATTAAGTGATTTAAAATGAAGAAGATAATTTTTTTTATATTATTATTTATTGCAATTCCAGTATATGCGAGTAATAATTTAGATACAGATGGCGATTGTATTTTAGATTATGATGAAAAAAACGTTTATTTTACAAATTATCAGAAAACTGACACGGATGGGGACGGTTATAGTGATTGGATAGAATTAAATAATGGTTATTCTCCGCATAATGTAGAAGGTGTGAAATTAGAGGATAGTGATACTGACAATGATGGATTGTCAGACAGAATGGAACTTAATTTTCACACCAGTTTGATTGATTCGGATACTGATGATGATGGTTATTTGGATGGCGATGAAATAAAATATGGATATGACCCCTTGGATCCAGAGAGGAGTGAATTGGAAAAAAGAATAGAAATAAATACAGGCGATCAGGAATTAAGTTATTTTTTGGGAGGGGTAAGGATGGAGAAATTTTTAATTTCTTCAGGAAAGAATAATACAACTCCAAAAGGTCATTATAGTATTATAAATAAACGTCTAAAGGCTTGGTCGCCATATGGACTTTGGATGCCGTATTGGATGGGGTTGGGTACTGGAAAATTTGGTCTTCATGAATTGCCGATTTGGCCAAATGGATATCGTGAAGGAGAGGATCATTTGGGAATACCAGTTTCTCATGGATGCATTCGTTTAGGCATTGGTCCGGCTGAGTTTCTGTATAATTGGGCAGAGGTTAGGACACCAGTTTTTATTTATTAATTTTTAATATTTTTTACTAAAATATTTCCATTTACTTTTTGAGACCAAAAAGTAACAAAAAGTCCTGGGATTCCAGATTCGCTATCTCGCCAATTGTTATTAATTCGTGCCTAGCAAGGGCGCTCACTTCCACCCCAAACCCCGTGTTAGTTTTAAAAACTTAATATAAAAAATATTTTAAAATTTAAAATTAGAAATTAATAATTCAACAAATATGACATATACAAAAAAAGTATTAGAGCATTTCAAAGATCCTCATAACCAGGGCGCTATTAAAGACGCTGATGCTGTGGGTGAGGTTGGTAATCCAACCTGCGGAGATGTTATGAAGATTTATTTAAAAATAGAAGATAATAAAATAGAAGACATAAAATTCGAAACTTTGGGTTGTGCAGCCGCTATTGCTGTGTCTTCGGTTTTTACTGATATGGTGAAGGGTAAAACTATTGAAGAGGCTTTAGAAATAACCAAGGATGATATTGTTAATGATTTAGACGGTCTACCTGAAACCAAGATTCATTGCTCGATGCTAGGCGTAGAGGCTTTGCATGAGGCAATAAAAAATTATACTGCTAGTAAGTAGTTGGTAGTTTGTAGTGAGTAGAATTAATTTTAAAAATATGGGAATAAAAATAGAATTTAATCCAGATTTAGCTCTTAGAAATATTGAAGAACACAAAAATGGAAACCGAAAAATCGAAGAGTGTATTCCTGAAAATTTAGAAGTAGGTAAAATCTATGATTTTCTTAAAAAAGATCAAAGATTGTTTTGGTTTAGCGATAGTCCGATATGGGGTAATGGTCAATTGCCACTTTGTGAAACTGGCGGTAAAGAAGACCTATCTAGGCCTCTTGCTAGTATCAAGATGATTGAAGTAACTCATTTTTTAGTAGATGGAGAAGTGTGGACTAAGGGTAAGTATAAAGTGATAGATGTGTTTGATCTAGATAATGATAAGATTCACTTCGAAGCGTGTAAGAGGATTTAAATAATAAAAATAAGTAATTTAAAACTATGAAAACAGAAGATAAAATTAAAAAAGCCTTGGATGTCGTAAGACCTTCTCTAAAAGCCGATGGAGGCGATGTAGAGTTGGTTGCCTGGGACGAAAAAACTGGCATTGCACAAGTTAAGATGCTTGGTATGTGCTCAGGGTGTCCTATGGCTTCAATGACACTTAAGCAAGGTATCGAAGTAGAGGTAAAGAAAGTAGTGCCTGAAGTTAAAGAGGTTATTAGCGTTTAATAAGTATTTATTTATTAATTTTTTAAAATTATGTTTTACAAATGCTCTAAATGTGGCACAACAAAAGAAGTAAAAGATGGCGAAAAAGTGCCAGAATGTTGTGGTCAACCAATGCCTAAGTGTAAAGTAGATGACAAAGGATGTGGTTGTAGTTGTTGTTAGGTTGTTACTTTATTCAATCCATCTTAATTTGTAGGATGGATTAATAAGATAATAATACTTCAATAATACCTCACCCTAATCCTCTCCTGTTTAGGAGAGGGGATAAAGAAGGTTCAAAATTATGAAAAATATATATTTCGATCATAGTGCCACTACTCCAATGGACTCAAAAGTTCTAGATGAGATGATGCCATATTTTAGTGATAAATTTGGTAATGCCTCTTCAATTCACACTTTTGGACAGGATGCTATCAAGGGCGTTGATATTGCTCGAGATAGAGTAGCTAATTTCTTGAATTGCTCTTCTGAGGAAATAGTTTTTACTTCTGGTGCCACAGAATCGAATAATTTAGCCTTACGCGGTTTTATTAATTCTCTCCAGAAAAAAAATAAAGGTAAATTACATATTATTACTTCTTTGATTGAGCATGACGCCATATTAGAGCCTTTTGCTAATCTTGAAAAAGAAGGTATTGAGGTTTCATATGTCATGGTCAATTCAAATGGTGTCATTGATATTGATAGATTTGAAAAACTTATTCAAGATAATACAGTTTTAGTATCTCTAATGTATGTAAATAGTGAAGTTGGTAGTATACAACCAGTTAGAGAGGTTGGCAAAATAATCAAGAAGATAAACGAGAGAAAAGAAAGAGACTGGAAAAAAATGAGAACAAAGGACAGGGGCGGGCGACCACAGAAGATGTATTTCCATACTGACGCTACTCAGGGTGTGAATTTTTTGAATTGTGATACAAAATATCTTCATGTTGATATGTTTAGTATGTCTGCGCATAAAATATACGGCCCCAAAGGAGTCGGTGCTTTATTTATAAAAAAAGACACACCAATGGAAGCAATTCAACTTGGTGGTCATCACGAAAATAATCAAAGAAGCGGGACATTAAATGTGGCTGGAATAGTTGGATTAGGCAAGGCTGTTGATTTGTTAGATGAGAAAAATATTAAAGAAAATAATGAAAAAATATCAAAATTACGTGATATGTTAGTTGATGGAATAGAAAAAAATATTCCTGATACAGTATTGAATACTGATAGAGAGAGCTCAACACCATCTCATGCTCATTTTTCATTCCTGGGAGTAGAAGGGGAGTCATCACTGATATCACTTGATATGGAGGGTATTGCAGTCTCAACCGGCTCAGCTTGCGCCTCAGGGAGCCTGAAGGCATCTCATGTGTTACTTGCGATGGGAATTAAGAAGGAAATAGCTCATAATTCTATTAGATTTACTCTTGGGAAGAATACTACTAAGGAGGAGATACTAAGAGCAATAGAAGTTTTGCCTCCGATTATTGAGAAGTTAAGAAAATTTAACCCTATTTATAAGAAATAATTAGTATTTTTATAGAAACGCTGCCGCGGGCTTTCTTTTTGTAAGCAAAAAGAAACAAAAACTTTTGGGGTGAACAATTCGCTATAGCGCCAATTGTTATTAAAAAGCGTCTAGCAAGGGCGCTCAGTGTCTCACCCCAAACCCCGGGAGGTTTTAAAACTAAGATTTATTTTGAGTATTTGAAGATGAAGATATTTCCTTTATCAATCTCTTGCCAGCTGTCGGCTTCAAATTTTGCTTCTTCTAGGAGTTTTGGGAAGGCCCACCAGTATTTATTTAGAATAAAATAAGATTCATTTACTCCTGCGAACTCCATGGCTTCGGTCATGGTTTTTTTTGTTGGTTTTTCGTATACCATTTTGAGGTAGTATTGATAAAGATCTCCTCCGGTTGGTATCGGATAGAAATATACCTCACCCCGGCCCCCTGCCTGTCCGGTAGGCTGGTCTCCTAGGACAGGAGAGGGAGATTTTAGGTATTTACTAAATCCAAATTCTCTAAGAGCGGATACACTTACTTGTTGGTTAGCTAGAACTAAGTAATCATTTTCGTGATTATTTTCTATCCAATTAACCGCATTGATGTCGCTTTGACTAACTGAATAGCCGTGAGAGTTGTGATATCTGTCAAATCTTGGATAGCTAGCATATAGCGATGTGGTTAAAAGTATAGCTATAAATATTAATATCGAATATTTTATAAATTTAGATTGAATTAATATTTTATTTATTAAATTATAAAGCGCAATAGATATAACAGGAAGTAAAATAATAATAATTAATATTAATATTCTTTCAGCATAAGCATCTTTTTCATAGTCTATCAGGAAACTGAAATTAATCTCTTTTACGATTGCGTAGCTAATTAGCAGGGCAATGGCCATGTAGATATTTAATAAAAATATTTTACATTTATTTTTGTATTTAAATGTAATATAAGTTCCGGCGATAATTAGAATAAGTAATATTAATTTGATATTAAATATATATAAATAAACGAAATTAATAATAAAATTTTCTCTCGACGGAATTGTTAATAAATTTTTAAAAATATTCAAAAGACTTGCAGATTTTTGTGGGTCGATGTTATCAGGTGATGCATTGTTGCCATTAACAAAATAAAAAGAAATAGGCAGTGATATGGTTGTTAAAAAATAAGTTAATAAATATAAATATTTTTTAGATTTCTTGAACTCTGAATTATATATAGTAATTAATAATACAAATAATATAGCTGGAATACCCGCAATAGGGTGAATTAGAAGAGTGGTTATTGCCAATAAATAAATAATTGCTAGCTCTAATAAACTAGAGCAGGTAAGACCGAGAAAAATTGTTATTATTAATAATAAATAAGATAGATTTTGGGGGGTAGTAACAATAAATAATGAATAAGGGATAATTAATAGAGAAGCGATAGTTAGAAGAATGATTTTTTTATCTTCAAACCATTTTGTGAGAAATTTGTAGATAGAATAGGGGAGGAGTAAACAAACTAGAATTGGGACTAGTAATTTATTAATCCAAATAAGTGATAAGAATGATATTTTTTGAATAATTACAATGAGCGAGTATTGTCCAATGTAATAAAATGGCTTTGGTAGAACTTCTCCGGTTTGCAAAATAAGATTCATAGTGGCCTCATGAATAAATGGATCAAAACCGTAACCGATTTTGTATATAATCCAAGCGATAGAGGTGGAGAGGAAGAGATGAGTGGAGATTAGAAATATAGAGAAGCGAGAGTTGTTAATGATATTTAGAATAAGAAAAATAGTAGCAAGGAAATACACAGCAAAAAAATAACCTGGGATAACTTGCCAGGGTGAAATAATGGATTGTGTGGTTTGGGAGGAGAAAAGAATATAGAATGATGATATTAGTAATAATGTATAAGGCAAGAGGTAAAATATATTTATTTTGTTTTTTGCATGTTTAGGTTCCTCAGTGTTGGAATATTTATTTTTTGTTTCTAGATTTTTGTATTGTTTGTGGTGAAAGTAGGTGATTATAGAGAAAGTAATAGCTGATAATATTATAGACATAATAATTCCAGAGTTATTTAGTTTGTAGACGTAATAAATAACAGCTCCGATTGAAGATAGGAGGGAAATGAGGATTAATAGTAGATATATTAAGTTTTCTTTTAGGTATTTAATCATAGTTATATCTTAGCAAATATTAGTAAAATGGCAAAAAAAGACACCGCTTACAGATTTTGAGATCTGCGAGCGGTGTTGTGTAAGTTTAATGTTAAAGGATCAGTTTATTAAATTGAAATTTTAGTTCCGGAGTAAGCTTCAGCGAAAACGATGTATCGTTTGCTGGCTTCCTCGATGATATCAGCGGGTAGAGGCGGTAGGGGAATATTAGATTGATTGGTTGCTCGAGCAGCTTTTAATGCTTTGAAATATCCAATTTTAATAAAGTATTCCCGAAGGTATTCTTTGGAGTAATGTTCGATAATACCTTGTTCAAGCTTGTCTTTTGGTACCGGTCTGTCTTCATCGGGAGTTATGGTTACGTCTGCGATTTCGATAGCTCTTCTTTCATTCATTCTGAGCTCTAACTTTCCATCGAGAGTGACGAAGCCGGCATTCGATAAAATAATTCGAACAGCACCGATGAAGTGGTCAATCATGGACCAGCATTTTGCCAGGTCATCCATGGTCATTCCTGACATCAGGCATAATTCATTATTGCTTGAGATGTCTCGGTCGATAGCTTCAAATTTTGTGGTCGGGTGATGGACTATGTAAGGCAGTGGTCTGCCTACTCTTGGTTTTTCGTCGGCAGGTAATCCATAATCTTTCGGGTTTTTAGTACCATCAACAAAGCCTCTATGCAGGCTTCCGGCTTCAAAAAGGCGGTAAATAAACTCAACCGGTATTATATAGTTTGCTTTATCACCGGCAATGTATCGATTTTCAATGGTGTTTGCTTTTTTTACGCGGATAGTGACATCATCGAGTTGTTCGATAAAGTGAGTGGGTATGCCGAGGATACTGGCAATGTCGAAAGATTTTACGGCACAGGCGGTAATTGCTTTTGCTTTTCCGGGTATTTTATCCTTTGATCTTCCGACATCAAAAACCGAAAAGTGATTCGTGTTTCTGAAGGCAATAGTTTCTTCATCAATCCCTAAGATGTCTTTTGAACTTCCTTTTCTAAGTAATGTGAATCCCATTTTTGTTTCCTCCATTTGGTGGTTTTGAATTATTTGGTTTTTTTTGGTATCGGTATTAGGCTGTTTATAAGCTGTATATTGGGTTGAAGTCTTTTTTCAACACATCGTTTGAGTTTGTTGTGCTCCAGAATTTTTTGCCAGATTCCTGAATCAGGATTGAGTTTTGCAATCAGAGGTGCGATCGAATATGCAGCATTCTTTAAAGAGTGGGTTAGACTAATGGTATTTAAACCGGTTGTCAATATACCAGCGCCTTCAGGAAGAACTTCAATTGCATCTCTGGCTGATTTATCAGTTGGCACGCCCACTACAAGAGTGAAAATATTTGCATTAAACAATATAGATTTAATGATGGCTGGAGCGTGTAATGACATACCACCAAGAAAAACAATGATATCTTCAGGAATACTTTTAACGAATTCATTGAAATCATCGCCTGAATGCCAATGACATGAGCCAATTGAAACCGCACTGTTTATGCCAAATATTTGCCAAATTGTCAGCACAATATTCGCATTTTTAATGTCGGATTCACTTCCAAGGATTATTCTTAAATGTTTTTCATCCAATTTTGCACCTCCAATTAATTAAAAGTTTTTTTCATTTCACTGACTGCGAATTCGATGAATTTAATATCAAACTTGATTAGCTTTATCGCATTTCCACACTTTAAATGTTGTGTTTTTACCATATTTCTTGCTTGGGTAATTGTGTGAATTTCATATTGAATATCATCAGGGATGTCGAGTTTGTTTAACATTAGGGAGAGATTGATATGAAATTCTTCAGAGTTCGCATAACCTCCATCAGAATTAATAGATATTTTTTGGAGCTCTCTGTAGGCGTCACCTGAAATATTCTCTCTCTTTAATATATTCTGGATAACGGCACCGGACATACCCGGATACTCATTTAGAAAAGCGTCGATTTTTTTCTGATTTGGTTGACAAGCTTTTAATTCCCTTCTTATTCTTGTAAAAGCAATAAATATTGGCGCGAAATCATTTCCGATATCTCTGAAAAGAAATGATCTACCCATATTGCCTTCATGAGGATAAAGTGGAAGACGTTGAGCCAAGAACGAAAGGTTATTTTGAGCTTTGAGAAGCATTTCAATAGCGCCTTCCATAGCCCATAGGTTTGATTTGCCTGGCATGATCGAAGATCCTTTTTTGCCTGCTTTTGGCACCTTTACAAATAATTGCGCCGGACAGCTCACCATATCAATAAAATCCTGTGTTAATTTAATAACTTGTCCAAGGATGTTATTAATTGTTCCAAAGATTTGTACTTCACGAGTGTAGGATGAGCATTGATCAGAAAATTCTTCATTTTTAAGACCAAGACCGGTTACAAATGACTCTGCAAAATCATGCCAGTTAATATCAGGGTAACAAGCATAATCACAGGTGAAGTTTCCGATTGGACCACTTAAGTTACCAGTGAATGGTTTGAACCTTTCATTTATCATTAACTCATCACAAATCAGCTCAATGATTTTGAATACTCTTTTAAATAATTTTATTCTCAGAGTATTTGGAATAGCTGATTGTTTGTGAGTGAGTGCGGGAAGAATAAGTGGTTGGTGGTCAGAGTCGTATTTTTCAGTATACATAATAATATCTATGCACAATTCAAGAATATTTGGAATTAAGTGACCATAAACGAGTTTGTTCCCGACAATGCCGAATACGTTGCTCATCGCATCTTCTGAAGTCCGGTTGAAGTGCACTGCTTCGACAAAAGACGCCAAGTGAGGTAGTTTTGTAGCTATAATAATTTTTAACAGATCTCCGGCAGCCGCAGTATCATGATCAGTAAATTTTTCAAGAAATTCAGCGCGAACAACGTTATCAAGATTTTTTGGTATTTGTCGCAACACTTTTTTGTCTTCTTCTGTTAAATCGGTACCGATTTTTTTCCTTTTTCCTTTGTAATCAGTCATAAGCTCGCAGAGACTGATAAAATATTCAACCATAATTCTGAGTCTTTCTGAGCCAATTGATAGCGGTGACGTAACATCAGACATGAATGAGATGTTTTTGAAATATCTCGCAGTTGCCGGGAAAGGTGATGTCAGTGGTCCCATTTTGTAATCTGGGTGTAGGTTTAATTTAAAAAGTTCGTCTGTTCCAGGAAAATCAGTTCCATAGCCTTTAATCAGTGCATCTAAAATACTGTTGTTTTTATCCATTTTAGTTCTCCTTAAAAAAAATAGGTTAAAAGAAAGTAATTTTATTATTAATCATCCTAAAATGATATTTTTGTCAAAGATCTGTTAAAAAATAAAAACCAAACCTCCTCTAGATTTGGTATATTCTATTATAGTAATATAAAGGAAATACATTAAAAAATCAAGTTTTTAGATAAAAAAAGCCCCTGCACTTGAATTAGTATGTGCAGGGGTGGTAAAGACGTGAAATTGTAATAAAAACATTAATGTTTGAAAGATCTTTGTCCGGTCAGCACCATTGTAACATTCGCTTCGTTGCATGCTTCAATAGCCGAATAATCATTCAGTGATCCTCCGGGGTGTACGACTGCGGTTATTCCTTCTCGAATACCAACGTCAACTCCATCTCTGAATGGAAAGAACGCGTCACTGACCATAGTGGAGCCGATGAGTCCGCCTTTATCAGTGTTCACCATAGAATCAATGGTAGCTTTTTCAACCAGGTCATCGATATCATCAAGTTCATTGTATCCCTTGCCATTTCTTTCAAAGCAGTAGCGGTCGGCCAGTTTTCGATATGCCTTATCCCGGGCAATTTCGGCTACACCGACCCGGTCCTGCTCACCGGTTCCGATACCGATAGATACACCGTCTTTTACGTAAATGACGGAATTGGATGAAATGCCGGATTCCAGTAGCCAGCCAAAACGGATGTCTGCATATTCCTGTTCAGTGGGAGGGCGGTTGATAATGTATTTTTTGTCTTTATAATCGCAAGTGGCCAGTGAATAATCTGATTTTTTAAGAGACTGGGGTGCAAAAGACCATTGAGCGACAATTCCGCCATCGATTAGGTTTTTGAACTCCACAACACGTTTTCCGACAAACGTATTGAGCTTATCAATGTTTTTAATCCGGATGACCCGCAGGTTCTTTCTTCGGGTAAGGATTTTCAGAGCACCATCTTCAAAATCAGGAGCCACGACCACTTCGGCATACTGATCTGCAATAGCAGCTGCAGTTAGCTTGTCAATACTCCTGTTGGTTGCAATGCATCCACCAAAAGCCGCAACCCGATCTGCCTTATAAGCTTTGACATAAGCACTAATAAGGGAATCGGATATGGCAGCACCGCAGGGATTGTTGTGTTTAACAATTATTACTGCCGGCTGATCTGAGAAATACCTGAGAATGTTCAGAGCATTATCTGCGTCAGTCAAGTTTGTTTTGCCCGGATGCTTGCCGGACTGGAGCAATTCGATATCAGATACCAGGTACTGGCCGGGTTGGATGGTTTCCGCATCTCCTAAAATCAGGTTCCCGTTGAGCAGACGGTACAAGGCGGCCTCTTGGCCCGGGTTCTCGCCATACCGGAGTCCTTTACGGATATTATCAATGGTCCAGTCAACTTTTTCATAAAAAAGGGTTTGTCTCTGGTTGTCATCAATAAAACTGATTTCCATCTGGGGCGGGAAGTGATCGTCCATGATGGTTTTATACATCTGTTTAAGATCTGTGTTCATTTTTTGCCTCCAAAAAGTTTCTGAGAGTTTATTGATTGTAGCAAGATCTTGCTTCTGCGGCTGATTTTGACTCGAGATAATCAGCGACTGCGTTATCGTAGTCTGCTGTATGTCGAAAAGTTTTTTGCGCAAGATGAAAACGAGTATCAAAAGAAAGGCATCCTTCTTTTTTTCCCATTTCCTGCGCAATCATATCATAGTCATTTGGATCAACTACCGAGGCGACGCGAAGATGGTTTTTGGCGGAAGCTCGAAGCATGCAAGGTCCGCCAATATCGATTTGACCTCGAGCTATTTCAACGGTTACATTAGCTTTTTTAATAGTATCCTTGAAGGGATACAAATTGACAATAACCATATCGATTATCTTTGCATCTGTGCGTTCGAGATCTGTCTGATGATCGTCATTGTATGTTTCAGTAAGCAAGCCAAGGTAAATCCTGAAGTCAAGTGTTTTTACCAAACCACCCTGTGTTTCAGGATGTCCAGTATAGTCAGAAACTTGAATCAATTGAACAAGAGGGAGGTTATTCGCTCTAAATATTTCATAAAGTTTTGTGTAGGTTCCTCCTGTAGAATAAATTATTATTTCAGGATTAATAATAAATATTTTTGGAATAAATTTATCCAAACCTTTCTTGTCTGATGTGCTGATTAAAATTCTTTTAATTTTCACCCAAGGGTCTATTTTTTCAACAATATTTGCCATGATCATTTCCTTTTCAAATAATATTATAGGTTTATATATTAAAATCATCCAAAATAGATGATATTATTTTTCAAAGATCAATCCAAAAATAAAAAACCAAACCTCCTCTAGATTTGATATATTCTATTATAGTAATATAATATGAATCTATAATAAAATCAAGTTTATTGAATAAAAAAATGCCCCTAGCTTGATTTATTAAAAAATCAAGCTAGGGGGTAGTGAGTGTAAAAAGTTATGGTTTATTTGGAGAAGGGATTATTCAGTACAATTGTCTCTTTTCTGTCAGGACCGACAGACACAATATCGATTTTCGTTTCAGTTAATTCTTCAATCCGCTTCAGATAATTTTTGGTGTTTTTCGGTAATTCAACATAGCTCCGGATTTTGGTTATATCTTCATTCCAGCCAGGTAATGATTCGAAAACGGGTTCGCATTCAGCCAGGATATCGAGGTCTGCAGGAAAATCTTTAATTAATCCACCTTTGTGATTATAGCCGGTACAAATTTTAATATCTTTAAGGTTATCCAGGACATCGAGTTTTGTAACCACGAGCCCGGTTAAGCTATTCAGGCGAACTGCATTGTTTACTATTACTGTATCGAGCCAACCGCAACGACGTTTTCTACTGGTGGTTGCACCGAATTCAGCACCTTTAACCTGAATTTTATCACCGATTTCATCAAACAGTTCTGTGGGAAATGGCCCTTTACCAACTCGGGTTGTGTAAGCCTTGACAATCCCGACGACGCCGGAAATCTGCTTGGGCCCGACACCTCCGCCAGAACATGCATTGCCTGAAACCGTACTAGAAGATGTCACAAAGGGGTATGTGCCGTGATCGATATCCAGATGAGTTCCCTGGGCGCCTTCAAATAAAACCTGTTTACCGGCCTTGATCCCTTTGTTAATGAATACGGAAATATCGGTTAAATATGGTACAAGTCGTTGCTGAAATACTTTGTATTTTTTAATTATTTCATTTGGATCAACCGGTTCTTCGTTGAAAAATTTCGTTAGATAGAAATTTTTTTCCTTACAGACAGCTCTGGCTTTTTCTTCGAAAAACTTGGTGTTCATCATGTCAACAAAACGTATTCCACATCGGTAAACCTTGTCTTCGTAGCAAGGTCCAATTCCACGGCCTGTGGTGCCTATTTTTTTTCCTTCGCTGGCGGCATTTTCACGGGCTCCATCAATTCTTTTATGATACGGCATGATCAGGTGCGCTTTTTCACTGATTTTAAGCTCGTCAGGACCGACTACAATTCCTTTGCCGGATAGATAATCGATTTCTTCTAAGAGGACTTCCGGATCTATTACCAGACCATTTCCAATCACGCATATTTTTTTCTGTAAAATGCCTGATGGAATCAGATGACTGATAAATTGCTCACCCTCAACAACCATTGTATGACCAGCGTTGTTGCCTCCTTGAAATCGGACCACATAATCAGCATATTCTGCCAAAAGATCTACAATTTTGCCTTTTCCTTCGTCACCCCATTGGGTTCCAATGACTACTACATTTTTCATGATAAGTTCCTTTCAATAAAAGTTATCGGTTATATATTTATCCTGAGAATAAAAATCAAGAATAAAAAAGTATTTAAAAGAACAAAAGAGCCTCCCCTTGGGATAGCTCCTCCTTGTCTTGTGCCCAGAGAGAGAATCGCCCAGGTACTATTGCTTCACAAAGTACTGGGTGTCACTCTCACTCTATACCCAGTACCTTCTTGGTATTGGGTATTGCTAGAACGGGATTTTGCTCAGTACCACAAGGGTACTGAGTCCGGTACCTTTTTGGTACCGGGAGTCCCATATTTTAATTTACCAGTGCCCTGGGAGAGAATCGAACTCTCACTCTATTGCTAGAACGGGATTTTGAGTCCCGCGCGTCTACCAATTTCGCCACCAGGGCATATTATTCTTTTAAATATTCTCTTAACATTAATCGTAATGTTGTTCTGCCCTTAGTTGATTTAAAATATTTTTCTCTTCTTAGCGCGTCTTTTTTATTGATAAATATTTCACAAAAAATAGTTTTTATAGGCAAATACTTTTTTGTTGTATTACATTTTCCTTGTTTGTGCTCTACTATTCTCCTTTTTACATTAGAGGAATAACCAATGTAAAATTGTTTATTTGACATTAATAGAACGTAAACATAATACATAGATATTTATGCGATTTATATATAATATAAACAAACCAGCACTATAAGTACCGGTATTTCTAGTATATTTAAAAAATATAAAATTGTCAAAGAATAAAGAATGTTGTATAATTTTATTAATAAATAGTTTATTACTTGTTACGTAGCATGTTACGTAACACTTTGTATTACTCATGGGAAAAATAATATCTGTAGTAAATCAAAAAGGTGGCGTAGGGAAAACTACAACCGCTGTAAATCTTGGTGCTTATCTTGCTTATCTAGGTAAGCAGGTTTTGTTAGTGGATATTGATCCTCAGGCTAATGCTACTAGTGGACTAGGAATAGAGCACAAGAATCTAGAACACGGAATTTATGAATCTCTGATAGGACAAAAAGAAATTTTTGATGTGATCAAAAAAACAGTTCAGTCTGGTTATGATGTAGTTCCTTCTACGTTATCCCTGGCTGGAGCTGGGGTGGATTTGGTTAATATGGAAGACAGAGAGTTTAAGTTGTTACATTTGTTAAACAAAATTAAAGATGAGTATGACTACATAATCATTGACGGTCCGCCTTCGCTTGGACTTCTTACGATAAATAGTATGGTAGCAGCTGATGAGATATTGATACCGATTCAGAGTGAGTATTATGCCCTTGAGGGTCTTAGTCAACTTCTTGAGACTATCGGACTTATTCAGAGTAATCTCAAACCAGAATTAGGTATTATGGGAGCGGTCATAACAATGTTTGATAAGAGAAATAAATTATCGACTTCTGTAATGAATGAACTTTATCAGTATTTTCCAAATAAAGTTTTTCGTTCTGTAATACCTAGAAGCGTGCGACTGGCCGAAGCTCCTAGCTATGGCCGGTCAATATTGCATTATGATCCGAAGTCACGAGGTGGGAAGGCTTATGATAGATTAGCGAGAGAGATACTCTCTTGCGAGAATTATTAATTTCCCCCTTTTGTCTTCCCGGACTTGATCCGGGATCCAGGATTGATCAGTATGAACGTGGACTATTGATTTACTTTTTGAGGCCAAAAAGTAACAAAAAGCCCTGGGGTTCCAGATTAGCTAAAGCGCCAATTGCTATTAAATTGAGTCTAGCAGGGGCGCTCAGTGTCTCACCCCAAACCCTGGGTGGTTTTAAAACTATTGTAAAATTAGAAATAAATAATAATATTAAATATTAAAATTTAAATATATGCCAAATAGTGGATTAGGAAGAGGACTTGGTTCTCTAATTCCAAATAAAGTAAACCCAACAAGTAATAAGGTACAAGAAAAAATCTCGGAAGTAAACTCTGAGACTGTTGTTGTGGATGATAAAGATAAAGTGCTTCGAATTAATCCAGAAGAAATAAAAGTTAATCCAATGCAACCAAGAACTAGATTTGTGGATACTGGAAATGATGAGTTAGTAGAATCTATAAAAATGTATGGCATTATTCAACCTTTGATAGTAACAAAATCTGAAGATGGATTTGAATTAATTGCAGGAGAGAGAAGATTACGTGCATCAAAACAAGCTGGACTTGATAAGGTGCCTGTTGTAGTTCGTGAAGCGGAGGAGCAAGAAAAACTTGAAGTAGCTTTGGTTGAAAACCTACAGAGAGAAAATCTAAATCCAGTTGAAACTGCCGTGGCATATCGCAAATTAATGGATGAATTTAATATGAGCCAAGAAGATGTTTCCAAGAAGGTGGGTAAGTCTCGATCTGCAATCGCAAATACACTTAGGATGCTTAATTTGCCAGAGGAAATACAACTAGCCCTACTTGAAGGTAAAATATCAGAAGGTCATGGTAAGTATTTAATTGGTTTAGAAAGTGAAGTTAAGCAGATGGCATTATTTAGAAAGATTCTACGAAATGGACTCTCTGTAAATGATACTAATGAAGAGGCTAGGAGAATGGGAGGAACAAAACAGCACAAAGTAGCTATAAATTATGAAGACAAAGATAAAGAGTTCAAGTTAAGAGAATTTTTTGGTGCCAAAACTGAAATAAAAAGAAAAAAGAAGGGCGGGCAAATAATCGTTGATTTTTATAGTGATGAAGAGTTGAGGGAGATTATAAGTAAGTTGTAAAGTTTTAAAGTATAAAGTTGAAGGTAAAAAGTACAGAGATATCTCTGTACTTTTTTATTTTGTGTTAATATTTTATTTAATATTAGGTAATATTTTGTGACTAGTATTTTAGGGTGGGTAGTGAGGTTGTTTTTATTATTTATTAATATTAGAAAACCCCTCCCAGCCTCCCCTTAAAAAGATATAATGAAAAGGGGAGGAGTTAAAATATTCCCCTCCTTACTGAAGGAGGGGTTAGCCTGCCTGCCG
>CAZTIC010000013.1:25114-26445 GCA_964613625.1 uncultured Gammaproteobacteria bacterium
TATAATATGTGTATGAATAAACAAAAGAAAATAAAACGTACCCGCCTACGCAAAGCTTCGGCGAGGCGAGTTGGAATAGACGCAAGATTTTATGGTCCTATTGGTAAGGGGCTTGGTAGGTATACTCAGGAAATAGTAGACAATTTAATTAAATTGGATACTTTGAATGAATATATTATTTTTTTGTACAAAGATAATTATGATGAATTTGAGTGTGATGGTGAGAGAGTGAAGAAAATTAAGGTTAATATTAGGTGGTATACATTAGCTGAGCAATTAATTTATCCTTTTATCATTTGGCGAGCTAGACTTGATCTGATGTTTTTCCCGCATTTTAATATGCCGGCATTTACTCCTCGGAAATATATCATTACTATTCATGATCTCATCCTTACCAAGTTCCCAACAGTACGAGCTACAACTCTTGCGCCATGGTTGTACAAAATTAAAAACTTAGCTTATAAAATAATTATAAAACTAGCAGTACGTCGGGCTAAAAAAATAATTACTGTATCAAATTTTACCAAAAATGACCTTGTGGATTATTTTAAGTTAGATAAAAAGAAGATAGTTGTGACCTATGAGGGTGTAGCGAATTTGAATAAAAATCGTGATGATTTATTTACAGAAACCCAAGAAGACCAAAAAGTGCTTTCAAAATACAATATCACAAAACCTTATTTGCTTTATGTGGGGAATGCTTATCCTCACAAGAATCTTGAAAGTCTGGTTGAGGTGTTGCCAGAAATCAGAAAAAAACATTCTGATTTGAGTTTAGTGATGGTTGGTAAAGAGGATTATTTTTATGCAAGACTTAAGGAAAATATTTTAGAAAAAACAAATATTATTTTTACAGATTTTGTTACTGACGAGGATTTAGAAATATTATTCAAAAATGCCTTGGTCTATGTTTTTCCTTCCAAGTATGAAGGCTTTGGATTGCCTCCGCTTGAAGCTATGGCCAAGGGTTGTCCAGTGGTTAGCTCAAATGCATCTTGTCTCCCGGAGATTTTAGGGGAAGCAGCAGAGTACTTCGATCCGGAGAATAGGGAAGAGATGAAGAATAGTATAAATAAAGTAATAGTTGATAAAAAATTGAGAGGTGATTTGATTGAAAAAGGATATAAACAAGCTAAGAAATATAATTGGTGGGAGTGTGCCAACGAGACATATGTTGTGATAAGAGAGTTATTAGACTAATATTAGTTAAATTTAATATGTAAATAACGTTAAAATAGCGTTATTTTTTTGCTAAAATTAGTAAAATATATATAATATATTTGACTAATTTTAAAAAATATGTTATTGTGAAATGTTCTTTTAAAAAATAT
>CAZTIC010000014.1:0-24993 GCA_964613625.1 uncultured Gammaproteobacteria bacterium
TTCAATCGAGCTCCAAGCTCCGGTTGAAATAACAGTTTTAAAACAAAAAATAAATTTAATTTTAGGGAAGAAACGTAGTTTTTAATTAACCATTAATAAAAATATGGAGGTGCAAAAATGGCATTAACAGATTTATTTAATATAGAAAAAAACATTAAAAACAACGTCCCAACACACACTTGCACTTGTGGACGAGAACACATCACTGTCATGCAAACTATACTATGCTTATATTGTGGCAGAACTGTTAAAAAAAATACCGATTAATTTCCATCCCGTCATTCTGAAGCGCTGAGCTAAAAAATCTGGTTTATCAATATAGCCAAAATTTTTTACTCCGCTTCAGAATGACAAATTATTTTTTATAATTTTATTTTTTGAATATATTAATTAATAACAAGAAAAAAAGTTAATGGTAAAAATATGATTAAAAAAACCTAACTCCTAAAACCTAATAAACATATGCAAAAAACATTAAACAATCTTACAAAAGCATTTATTGGTGAAAGCCAAGCAAGAAACCGATACACATACTACACCAAGGTCGCCAAGAAAGAAGGTTATGAACAAGTAGCTAGTATTTTCATCGAAACTGCTGAGCAAGAAAAAATTCATGCCAAAAGAGAATTCGAACATATCCAAGAATTAAAAGGTGAACAAACTGAAATAATAGTTGAAGTTGCTGCACCAACTATTTATGGCACAACTATCGAAAATCTAAAGGCAGCTATCGCTGGTGAGACCTATGAATACACTGAGATGTATCCTGAGTTTGCAAAAGTGGCCGAAGAAGAAGGACTAAACAAAATCGCAGCTCGCTTCAAAGCAATTTCCAAGGCAGAAAAACATCACAAAGATAGATTTGAAAAATTATTAACTCAAGTTGAAGCTGGAACAGTATTCAAAAAAACTGAAACAACAACTTGGATCTGCAGAGAATGTGGCTATGCGCACGTTGGAAAAGATGCTCCAGAGACATGTCCGTCTTGCGATCATCCTCAAGCTTATTATCAAGTTCAAAATGAGAACTATTAGTAAGTAGTTTGTAGTGAGTAGTTGGTAGTAATTAAAATTTTAAAAACAAATTTATGCAAAGAGGCGATGAGCCACGAGCTGAATTCTGCATAAAAGCTGAGAGCATTCAAGCAAGAGAATATTGTAATTTGCATGGACTTTGGAGTGCATAATTACATATAACTTGTAGCACAAAACATGTAACAATAATTATTTTACTTTTATTAATCATAAACTCAATATGGATATCATAAAAGACCCATCATTTGTTGAGCAACAACCCAGCCAACCTAAAAAAGAAACGCCAGCTACTCCTACACAAGAAACCTTTGAAAAACAATCTCCACAAGACTTAGAGATTGCAGAAAAAGCTGATCAAGAAAAAGTAGATGCTGAAATAGAAGAAATCAGAGCTTCGCTGGGAATAGAGATGTCTGGAAAAAATGAAAAATTAAGAAAACACTTAAGTGAGCGCCTTAAATTAAATGAAGGAGAGGCAAAAAGGCTTAATTTATTCAATGCAAAAGAATTACCAGACAAATTACCAGTCACAACTCGAAACACTCGATGATGACAGGTTGAATGATGTAACAATTGCAGTAATCCCTGATGATTTATGGAGTGAAAAAGAACAGCCCTCTGAATCAAGTGCTGAAAATCAATTAATCTCAATAAAGCAAAGTTATTTTGAAGCGCAAGAAAGTCCTGATGAAATTGCTTGGATGATTCATGAACTTGCACATTGCCAAAATTTTTTAGACTCTAATTCTCCAGAAGATTATCAAAATAATATGCGTACTTTTGCATATGATGATTTAGATTCTGAATATTCATACCCCAACAATCCAGTAGAAAAATATACTTTTACAAAACAATTTCAATATCTAAAACAACAAAATAAAAGTAGGGATGACATACTAAAAATGCTAGGAGATCACTACGATAAAGAAGATTTTCCTTTTTTCAATAAATTATTAGATGATGTTTATGTGCAATAATTTTATTATTAGATTGATTTCTTTTGATGATGCTGAAAAGGACTATGAAGCCGTGATGGAAAGTGCCAAAAAATTAAAAGGGATATTTAATAACGTAGCTTTCCCAGGAAGAGAAATTACTTGGGAAGATTATTTAAGTCTATAATAAATATTATGAAAAATACCAATTTAAAAGACGATGTAGAATATATCATTCATTCAGATTCTAAAGGAAACATTATTGGTCCAATTCCGAAAAACGAGGCTCACTCTGAAGGAATTAGAGTAAATCAAACTCATTATAGCACCTGGTCAATGATTTATAACCTATCATCAGGACAATACGGCATCCAATTAAAAAACCCAAATAAACATGATAAGTATGGTGCTGGCAAATGGGATATGGGTGTTGCAGGACACAACTGCTATATAAAGGAAAACGACTCTTATAGGCCAATTGGCTTTGATGAAAACTTAATAAAAGAAGCAAAAGAAGAAATTGGAATTGATTTAAAAATGCACAACACAAGAGAAGATTTTTTAAATGAGATAAAAAATAATATAAAACAACCTTTGGGATTTATTTTTAAAAAATTCCATTACTTAACCGATATAAACAATGAATGGGTCGGACTAGGATTAATTATAACTTCAAACAATAAAGTAAAATTTGAAGATGGTGAAGTAATAGATTTTAAATGGTTATCTCCAAATGAATTAAAAAAATATTTAGAAGTAAACAATAATTATTGTGCTCCACTTCCATTGGTTTTTGAAAAAGCTGAAAAATTTAGAAAAAAATATTTAAAATAAAACATACAAACAGGAGGTGGAGGTAAAAATGATAAAAAGAATAGTTGGAAAAGTTGTCCACGGAAAAAAACGTGGTAAAAAATTGGGATTTCCAACTGCAAACATCAAGCCCTTTGACCCAAATGATTTATTAATAAAACATGGAGCTTATGTTTCTTTGATAATTATTCAATTTCAACCATACATGGCTCTCACGAGCATTGAAAAAGCATTAACTTTTGACGCAGAGGAAATTAAAATTGAACCCCATATCCTTGATTTCAATAAAAATATATACGGATATTATGTAACTGTTATTTTAATTAAACGGCTTCGCAATATGATAAAGTTTCCATCAAGCAAGGAATTAGTAGCACAGTTTGAAAAAGACTGCGTGCAAATTCGGAGGTTCTTTGATGAAAATTAAACAAAAAAAACAAAAAAACTTATAATTTGAGCGGTTTATAATTTAACCGCTCTATTTTTTTTATTTAATATTTTGTCATCCCGGCCTCCGAGCCGGGACCCAGGGGTGAGCGATACAAATATGACAATTAGAAATTCAAGTCTGTATAGACCAACCCTGGATCCCGGCCTACCGGCAGGCAGACCGGATCTTCGTCCCGAAGCCTCGGGACTCGTCCGGGAAGACAAATAAAAAAATTAATAGATACTTCATTGCGAGTAGAACGAAGTGTAGCATGACAATCCCGGGATTGCCACGTTATCATTTGAACTCCTAATCGCAATGACAAAAAAATAAGGAATCTGACAACAGATTCCTTTTTAACTAATTAAATTTTGTTTTTAAAAGTACTGGTTAGTTATTTTTTTTTATTGGCTTGAAATTTTTATCAGGATCAAAATCCTTAAAATCATCGCTTTCTTCAGACAATCTTCTTAATTGTTTTTGACCTTCCTCGCTAATGTCTCCTGGGTGCTTTAAACCAGGGTTAACACAATCTTTATCATCATGATTTTCCATACATCCTCCTTTTATTTAACAATCTCTCCTTCAACTACTTTACTTTCTCCGCTGTTCAAACTATCTTGATTATTATCATCTTTTTTATCTTTCTTGCCAAAAATATACTTCTGTTGAAGTGCTGTTAATAGGGTAGTGATAAACCAATAAAGTGAAAGCCCACCAGGCAAGGTTAAACCAATAAACACTGTAATAACTGGCATGAAGTAAACCATTTGTTTGTTCATCATAGCCATCATGTTTTCATCTTTTGCTCCTGGTGTTTTAACTGCAGCCTTGCCTGTCATCATCATTTTAGCCTGCCAGAACTGAGCTGCACCTGCGAGTAATGCCAAAACTATGTTTGGTTTTGATAAATCTAGAAAACCAAAAGCTATATTATTAATAACATCCGGCCTAGTAATAAAAGAATAAACCATATCTAAGGCTCCATTCTCAAAACCTACTCTAAATACTCTATATACTGCAAATAAGAAAGGGAGCTGAATAATAAGGGGTAAACAAGAAGAAAAAGGGTTTACTTTATTCTCTTTGTAGAGATTAAGCATGGCTTTGCCCATTTCTTCTTTATTATTAGCGTATTTTTTCTTTACTTCATCAATTTTTGGCTGTAAATCCTGTAGAGATTTTTGTGATTTGATTGATTGCTTTGATAAAGGCAGTAAAGCTAGCTTAATAATAATTGTAAGTAAAATAATAGCTATTCCTAGATCATTTCCTGGAATTATATTATATAAAAAAACTACCAAATTTAAAATTGGTTCATAAAAAAATGTTTGAAATATGTTAGACATAAATGTTGAATTCTTAATTTCTTCCCGAAATCTCGGGATTGAATAAATATTTAATTTTTATTGTTATAATTATCTTGAAATTCAAAATTAATCCACCGGGTCATGCCCTCCTTTATTCCAAGGATTACAGCGTAAAACACGCCACATTGCCTTAAAACCGCCTTTTATTAGCCCATATTTCTCCAAAGACTGAATAGCGTAATCAGAGCAAGTGGGTTTGAAACGGCAATAACCATAAGGAAACAGATATTTAAAAATTCCGTGATCAAAAGAAAGAGTTTTTTGATAAACTTTTAGTATTTTAACCGCTAAATATCTTGGATAATACTTAATTTCAGGCATTTTATTTACTTTTTAGCTAATTTTAGTAAATTTAACCTTTTTAAACTAAAAAAAACAGACTTTTCTAACTCTTGAAACGACTTTGTTTTGCTATTGGGTAAAGCTATTATTACTATATCATAACTTAAATTAAGGTTTTTTTGGTTATTTTTCAATATTTCCCTTAACCTTCGCTTAATTTTGTTACGATCTGCCGCTTTTTTACTTACTTTAGTACTTACTATTACTCCAAAACGATTAAAATCAACCTCATTTTTAACCATTTTTATTCCTAAAGCTTTATCATAACTTGATTTACCTTTTTTAAAAACTTTTTCAAATTCTTTGTCTCGAGTTAGACGAAACTGTTTTCTAAACATATTATTTACTAAGTTTTTTTCTTCCTTTTGCACGTCTCTTTTTCAAAACGTTTTGACCATCTTTGGTAGACATTCGTTTCATAAAACCATGCTTTTTCTTAGCACGTTTTTTATTAGGTTGGTACGTTCTTTTTGTTGACATATTACTAATAACCTACTCCAAAGTAGAGTAGGGGCTTTTAATTATTTATTATTTGCTTTATTATTCTGTCTATATTACCATTCCAACATAACATTTTTACTTTATGGTTGTCAATATTGGTGAGTATTTAAAACACATCGTAATAATTTAAAATTTTTATGTATATAAAAAACAGGGAGTAAATAATAAAATAAGCTTTTCCACTTTTTATTAACATTTTATAAACAGATTAAGGGTTTCCTAATTATTTCTACCTTGTTATAATGATTACTAATTCTTATTAAAAGATCTTGTAAAAAAATAAAAACTTTAATCCTACTCTGATGTATATAAATATATACATCGATTATTTAATTTAAAATAAATTACTTAGCTATGAATAATAATCAAATTTGGCAAGCAATCTTGGGAGAAATAGAGTTGAACTTATCTAAAGCGAACTTCACTACTTGGTTTAAAAATACATTCATTTCTTCTTTTGAAGATGAAAAGGTTATTGTTTGTGTACCAAATACTTTTACAAAAGCATGGCTAGAAAAAAAATATCACAAAGAGATTAGCACAGCCCTAGAAAACGTAACTAATAAAAAAATCAAAGAAATTTATTATAAAGTTGAAACAAAAAAATCCAGTCCTGTTAATGATATTTTAGAAAAAATAAAAGTTAAAAAAACTGAAAGCTATATTAGCGAGCCATCTCCAACTAATCGCTTCGGGCTTAATTCAAAATACACTTTTGATAGTTTCATTGCCGGAAAAGGAAATGAGTTGGCTTATGCGGCTGCTCAAGCAGTAGCTGCCAACCCTGGGAAGGCATACAACCCTCTTTTTATATATGGAGGAGTTGGTCTTGGAAAAACCCATTTAATACAGGCTATCGGGCATGAAGCTGCTAAAAAAACAGATAATATTCTATACGTAACTTGTGAAAAATTTACAAACGACTACATCCAGGCTGTTAGGTCTGGTCAAGCGAAAGATTTTAAAGACCGTTATAGAAAAGTTGATCTGCTCTTGGTTGATGATATCCAGTTTATGGGAGGGAAGGACGGTACTCAAGAGGAATTCTTTCACACATTCAACGAACTACACCAATTAAATAAACAAATTATTATAACCTCAGATAGAGCTCCAAAATCACTACCAGGTCTTGAGAAACGTCTTCTTTCACGTTTTGAATGGGGAATGATAGCTGACGTGGTTCAACCCGACGTAGAAACTAAAATAGCCATTCTAGACAAAAAATGTAAAGAAAAAAATTACGTTCTCACCGAAGAAATTTTAAATTTTATTGCAGAAAATATCAAAAATAATATTAGAGAGCTGGAAGGCGCTTTAAATAAAGTTATTGCTTATCATGAATTTAATAACTCAATACCAACCCCTGATACTGTTAAAACTATTTTAAACGATTTACTTATAAATACTCAAGTAAAATCTACTACTCCAAAACAAATACTAGAGGCCGTATCAAAATTTTATAGTATTCCTATAAAAGATTTAATGGGAAAAGGAAGAAAAAAGGAATTAGTACAACCAAGACAAACCGCTATGTATATCATGAGAGAAGAGATTAATACCTCATATCCAACCATAGGACAAGAGCTCGGAGGCAGAGATCACACCACTGCTATGCATGCATATAATAAAATAAACAAAGAAGTTGAAAAAAATGGAAACACTAAACAAGAAGTTGAACTGATAAAACAATTAATATATGATATCAACAACTGTTTATAACACCTGTGTATTAGTTGAAAGTTAAGCTGTATATTATTTAATAAAATGTGAATAAGTAAACCAACTTAAAACCTATCAACATTTTATCAATACCTAAACACAAAAGTAAAACATTTTATTAACAACACATTTTTTACTTTTAACACCATAAAATAATACCAAAAACAATTTATCAACACTATCAACACCGTTATTACTTTTATTATTATCTTTTATAAAATATTTAACTATACAATAATAATTTAAATTAATATGGAGTTATCAAGTTTACAAGAAAATCTAAAACAAGGACTATATATAGTTAGTCATGTAGCAGGTAAGAATATAAACTTACCAATTCTTAATAATGTTTTAATAGAAATAAAAGAAAGTAATATAAAATTAATTACAACTAACCTAGAAATAGGCATAGTTCACACAACCAGAGGAAAAGTAACCGAAGAGGGATCGTTTACAGTTGATTCAAAAATATTTACAGATTATATTAATTTACTTCCAAACAAAAAAGTAAATATAGTAAAAAAAGAAAACGAAATTATAGTCGAATGTGAAAACTATAAAACTAAAATAAAAGGACAAGATGCTGAGGACTTTCCTCTTATTCCACAAGTGGACAGGTCACAAACCTACACAACAAGCGTGGCAGAGTTTAAAAAAGCTATATCTCAGGTTGTGTTTGCAGTTTCAACCTCGGAGGCGAGATTGGAGCTGTCAGGAGTATTTTTTAGTTTTAATGGAAATAAGTTAAACATGGCAGCAACTGATAGCTATAGGCTTGCTGAAAAAGAAATAGAAGTAAAAACTGGAGATAAAAACAAAGAAGAAAATAAAAAAATAATTATTCCAGCCAGAACCTTACAAGAGGTACTCCGAATATTATCAGGACTTAAAGAAAATGGAGAAGAATATAAAGAAATAGAAATTTCTGTGTCTGACAATCAAATATTATTCACAATTGGCTCCACAGAGCTTGTTTCAAGGCTTATAGAGGGTCAGTACCCAGACTATAAGCAAATTATTCCTATAGGAAGTAAAACAACCATAACTATAAATAAAAGAGATATAGTAAGAGCTGTGAAAGCTTCATCACTTTTTTCAAAAACAGGAATCAATGATGTTAATCTTGATTTTCCAGCCGGCAAAAATCAAGTCATAATCTCATCTACTTCGGGTCAGACCGGAGAGAGTGTGATTAGTCTTGATGCGGACGTAACCGGCGAAGATAACAGTGCGGTGATTAATTATAGATATCTTCTAGATGGACTCAATAATATAGAAGATGATAATATAAAAATAGAAGTAATAGATAGCAATACGCCATGTATTATTAAACCAGAAGAAAATAATGGTTATTTATATATTATAATGCCTATTAAGCAGTAAATAATTTTAAATATAAAACATAAAAAAGGCGTGATTTATCATGCCTTTTTTTATTAAACTTTTTTCGAAAATTAAAAAAGCCTTGTAACCATAACTGTTACGAGGCTTTTTCTGAATTGTGATTTTATGAGAGCGCTGCTCTAAATTCACTTTCAGAATAATTAATATTATGCTTTTCCCACATTGCCGGAGGAATTATTTCTACCGAAAAGTCGGTGTTAAAAATTCCCGTTAAACGAGGATTTGCCTGTTCGCTGATTTTTCCGTCGTTAACAGGAAAAACTTGAACCTCTTCTCCCTATGGTTTTGCAAAGTATACAAAACTATTTAATAGGAAAAATCCTATGTCTACATTATAGAACTTTTTTTTAATTAACGGCATTGTGTAACTCCTTTGTTTTTGTATTTTAAAAAAATCTACACTAAATATTACTCACCTTATTTAATTTTCTTAATTGATAACATTAACAGGATTCATGATTTTAGTCAAGCATAACGGATATTGAAGCAAAAGAAAGAATAAAAAAGTTACGTTTTTTATGTTTATATATTAATTCCCTTCATTAGTAATATTTATATTCACCTCTTCAGTTTTTTTATTTTGACCTGACCAGCCGATTGCTTCGGCAAAAATTTTGTAATTACCCGATTCTGGTATTTTATTCCAGGTGGTAGACACTTCATTGGTTTCAATTGGCTGTATTTTGTTTATAATTAATAATTTATCGCCATCTTTTTTTTGAGCGTATAATATAATTTTAGCTACTTGAGTTGGATTATCAACTGCGAGATTGATATTGAATGGAAAATCAATTTTATTTAGAGCAAGACCATTTAAATTACTAATCCACGAAACATTAATATTATTTTGAGATTGATTGTTGTTTATTGCGAGATTAAACTCAATTGATTTTTCACTGCAATTATCTATATCATCACAAACTCGGATTTTTAAATTATGAAAACCGTTGTTTAGGAAATTAATATTTTTATTTAACAAGAACGGAAAATTATTTGCAGTATATAATAAATTATTATTTACATAATACTCTACTCTATTTACTCCTCTATTAGCTGTGGCTCGGACTTCTGCTTTTAGGTTTGAGTCTGTGATGCTGGAATTATTGCTTGGATAAACTATTGAGAAATCTGGAATATTTTCTGGCGTATGTAGATTATCATATTCGGTTGGAGGGGTGGAGCTTGCAAAGCCTTCTTCACTGGCCCACGCTAAAACTCTAGATTCCCACAAATCAAACTGTGGATCTTTGTCTGGATTTTTTGGAGCGTCCCCTAAGGGATCTTTTCGATCTATGTAGTATAGAATGTTATGAGCTTCACTGAATATTTTTTCATCCACAAAGCTTTCTGGAGTGTATTCTGTTGCGAGTAATCCAGAGGCTCTATCAATTCTTACGGTTGCACCAATGTTTGTTTCTCCATCTAATATTGGTTTACCTGTTTTTGTATTATCGTATGGCTTAAATTCTTCGATTGGTGTGTCGCCCAAAACTTTGCTCATATAACCATTCCAAATTGGTGCTGCCAAAACTCCACCAGCCGCTCCTCTTTTCATTTCTGAATTATCATTATTACCAACCCAAACTCCAGTTACTATTGATGGGGTGTAACCAATAGTCCAAGCGTCTCTGTAGTCGTCTGTAGTACCAGTTTTGGCTCCAACAGGTCGTCCGCCAAGTGTGAGCCAATTTGAGGCGCCAAAAGCGTAAGCACGAGCCTCGTTGTCTGATAAAATATTATTTATCATTCGAGCAACACCAACGTCTAATACTTTTTTATTTTTTTCTTTATACTCCTCTATCGCATCTCCGTTTTTATCTTCTACTTTTAAGATGAGGCTAATTGGACTTACGTACCCCTCTCTTGCAAAGGCGCTAAATGCGTTGGTGTGTTCAAGCAATTTAACTTCTCCTCCACCAAGAACAAGCGATAGTCCAAATCTATTTCTATCTTTGAGTGTAGAATAGCCTAGGTCATCAGCGATATCCAAAACACTATTAATGCCAGCTAAATAAATTGCTTTTACAGCTGGTATGTTTAATGAGCCGGCTAGAGCTTTACGGATTGTAACTGGTCCATGCTCAGCTAAGTCATAATTATGAGGTTCATATGGTTCGCTTTCGTTATTTGAAAAATTTGTTACTACATCATAAAGGATAGTATTTGGAGTGTAGCCTTTTTGAAACATAGTAGCATAAATCAAGGGCTTCATAGATGAACCTGGTTGTCTATTGCTGGTAGCTATATTTACTTGTCCGTCTATTTCATCATCAAAATAATCACGAGAACCAACCATGGCAAGTACTTGTCCTGTTTTTGGATCTATTGAAACCAAGGATGCATTACTTGCGTCATAATTCTCTTCATTTTTTGAAGCTAGCTCTGTTATTACTTCTTCAGCAATTTCTTGTTTGTATAAATCAAGCGTTGTGTATATTTTTAAACCCTCTTGTTCTACCATTTTTTCTCCATATTTTTCACTTAGCATTTCTTTTACCAGCATCACAAAATGAGGTGCGGTGATATTGGTGGATTGTTTTTTAAATTTAAGGTTGTATAGTTTTGCGGCCTCAGCTTTGGGTTCAGTGGTGTAGTCTTGTTCTACCATTAAATTCAAAATAACATGTTGTTTATTGATAAGCAGGTCTTTGTTTGGTCCGTAAGGAGAGTATCGGCTTGGAGCTTGAGGAAGGGCGGCAATGATAGCGGCTTCAGCAAGATTGATATCTTTTACACTTTTTCCAAAATATCTTTGACAAGCAGCCTCTACTCCATAAGCAGTTGAACCATAAGGGATTTCATTGAAGTACATTTGTAAAATCTCATCTTTGGAATATTTTTGTTCAATTTTTGATGACAAAATCCACTCTTTTATTTTACGGCTAATTTTTCTTTCAGGAGTAAGAATTGCATTTTTTACAAATTGTTGAGTTAGAGTTGATCCACCTTGAATTCTTTCGCCTTTCAGGGTTTGCCAAACAACGCCTCTGAGTATTCCCCACCAACTTATTCCTTTGTGCTCGTAAAAGTTTTTGTCCTCCATAGCGATAGTGGCATATTTTACGTAGTCAGGTATTTCGTCTAGGGCTACTATAGTTCTGGCTTCATCTCCATGTATTTCGTATAGAATATTTTCGCCGGTTCGATCATAAATTTTTGTACTTTGAGCGATTTGTCTGTCTAATAATTTGTTTGGATCTGGCAGGGCCCTAGAAATCATGCCCACATAAATAAGTATTGTCAGAAAACCAATCAAAAAAATAATTACCAATGATTGAATAACTTTTTTATTTGTAAGCAAAGAACGCCAAAAAAGCTTCTTTTTGTTATTTCTAAAAGAATTTTTATTTGGAGACCTTAAAGAGGATGTTTTTTTGGTTTTAGAAACGTAATATTTCTTTTTTTGGTTTCTCCAATTTTGGTTAGGTTTTGAAAGTTGAGGAATTGGCATTGTTTAGGTTTTAGGTGTTAGTTAGAAAAATTTATCTAATTACTAAACACTATTTTGATTTATAAAATTTGGCGGCGATTTCTGGGGAGACGGAGTTGATTACGAGACCTGAACCTAATTCTACGCCAGCCCAGACACTGTCTCTTGGTTGGATCTTTATATATAGATGTTGGTCTTTGTTTGATACTACATTATGTAAAAACATGTTAAATGACAAGTCTAAAGAGTGTAATTTACCTAGTATTAGCTTTAATGAGTGTGCGATTGACTTGAGCTCAGTTGGTTTTAGTAATGTAATATTATCAATATGTTTTTTTGAGAAAATCCAAGCCTCATAATGATATTCTGAGGCGTAAGGTGTAAAAACAGCTACATTTTTGTCTTCATATATCTTCCTTTTAGATTTCATTTCTTTTTTAATGATATCGCAATAAGGACAGCTTTTGTGTTCAGTTTGATAATGGTTGGCGACAAGAGCTTCAACTTGCAATTCTGGTGGCACAATACTAGTAGCAAAAACTTGTGAGTGAGCATGTATTATAGATGCTCCAGCTTTTGAGCCTTGGTTTTTGAAGCATAAGATATAATCTAATTTTTTATTTTTCATCAAATCTTTTGTTCTCTTGGTGTACATATCGAGAACTAGTTTGATTTTATTTTCATTCAGCTCAGCTAATTCTTTTTCGTGAATAGGGGACTCAATAATAACCTCTTGCGCTCCGTAAGCTTTTTTGTTGTTTAGAGTAACAGCTGGAAATATATTACCTATACTGAGTACTTCCCAATCTTTTTTGCCATCAATTCTGTCAATAATATTTTTCTTATCAATGTTTTCTGGACAAAAAAAACAGTTACTAACCCTTTTTAAAATTGTTTGTTCTTTTATATCGCGAGGTCTTTTGGCTCGCCCTGGAGTTATAATAACGTATTTGTTTAAAAAATAGTCCTTACGAATCTCAGATTTAGCTTTTAGCATATTTTATATTTTTTATAATTATTATTTCCTATATTATACCAGAGTATGGGGGTTTGTTGAAGTTTTAAAACAAAAAACAATCCTTTTAGTGAATGTTTTTATAATGTATAGCATTATCCCTTCCCACCATTTTTTTATAATGTTATAATAAAAGCATGATAAAAAATAAAACATTAAATTATATAAGTTTATTTAGTAGCGCTGGTATTGGTTGTTACGGTTTTAAGTTAGAAGATTTTAAGTGTATTGCTACAAACGAAATTATTGAGAGAAGACTCCAGGTGCAAAGAAGTAACAATAAATGTAAATATAAAACTGGATATATAGCAGGCGATATAAAAGAAAAAGATACAATTAAAAAAATATTTAACGAAATTGACAGATGGAAACAAAATGATGGAATTAAGGAGGTCGATGTTTTAATAGCCACTCCGCCATGTCAGGGTATTTCAGTCGCAAATCATAAAAAGAAAAATGAAAAAGGCAGGAATTCATTAATTATTGAATCTATAAAATTAACTAATGAGATACAGCCTAAGTTTTTTATTTTTGAAAATGTACGATCTTTTTTAAATACAGTTTGTACAGACATTGACGGCAAAGATAAAAAAATAAGTGAAGCAATTGAGGTTAATCTTGGTGGAAAATACAATATACTGTCAAAAATAATAAATTTTAAATCTTACGGTAATAATTCAAGTAGAACAAGAACTGTAGTAATTGGAACAAGAAAAGATTTATCTGACGTAACTCCTTATGATATTTTCCCAGAACAAAAAGTAGAAAAAAGCTTAAAAGAAGTTATAGCTCATTTACCAAGTTTAAAAAACATGGGAGATGCAGATGTTAATGACATATATCACAACTTTAAACCATATGCTCCTCATATGTTTGAATGGATAGAAGATTTGAAAGAGGGGGAGTCGGCATTTGACAATAAAAATCTAGACAAAAGACCACATAGAATAGTTGATGGTAAAAAAATATTCAATAAAAATAAAAATGGAGACAAGTATAAAAAATGCTTTTGGGATAAAGTCGGACCTTGTATTCACACTAGAAATGACATCTTATCAAGCCAGTCAACAATCCATCCTGTAGATAACAGAGTTTTTAGTATAAGAGAGTTGATGTTAATGATGAGTATTCCTAGTAATTTTAAATGGACAAATTTAGATGAGGAAAACTTAAATTCATTGAGCCCGAAAGAAAAAAGAAAATTTTTATCGAAAGAAGAAATTAATATAAGACAATCAATTGGCGAAGCAGTGCCAACAGAGATATTTAGACAAATTGCAGAAAAAATTAAAAATAATTTATTATTTCAAAAAATAACAAAGAGAGAGATAGTAAATTTAATTAAAATAAATCAGTTAGAAAAAATTGATAATTTAATTAATTTTATTAAACAAAATTATAAAAAATATTCTTTAGCTGATTTGTTAAAAATATCAGAACTATCAAACACCAAGAGACAAACCAATGCTTCATACTATACTCGTCAAGATATATGTTTTTCATTAATAAAAGAATTGCCAAAATCCAATAGTTTTAAAACATTAAAAATTCTTGAACCATCTGTTGGTGCGGGTAATTTTTTACCACTATTAATCGAAAGATATCGCGAGGTAGAAAATGTTGAAATCGATGCGTATGACATTGATGGTAATGCTTTGAGAGTAATAAAAGAATTAATAAAAAAACTTATCATACCAAAAAATATAAAAATCAATTTTATTAATAAAGATTTTTTATTAGAGGAATTTGATAAAAAATACGATATCGTTATTGGTAATCCTCCTTTCGGTAAAATAGTTAAGGATAAAAAATTATTAAACAAGTATAAACAAAGTCTATTCAATAAAAAAACAAGTAATATTTTTTCATTTTTTGTAGAGAAGAGTGCTGAATTAGGAAAACATATAGCATTAATTACACCCAAGAGTTTATTGTCTGGCCCTGAATTTAACTTAACTAGAGAATTGTTAAGTAAAAATTATTTTAATGTGATTTTAGATTATGGTGAAAATGCATTTGATGGTGTTAAAATTGAAACAATCGGAATTAATTTTCAGAATAAAAAAAGTAAGAATAAAAAAGTTAGAATAGAGTCGTTCATTACTAGCGGGGTAGAAAATTTAGATCAAGAATATATATTTGATGAAAAGTTGCCAGTTTGGACAATATATAGAAATAGTTTCTTTGATTCGGTAATGCAAAAACTTAAATTGGGAGTTTTTAAAGTCTTCAGAGATAGGACTATAACAAAAAAACACACAAACGGTAATGGAGATATAAGAGTATTAAAATCTAGAAATATACAAAAAAATAAAATTATTGATATTGAAAATTATGATAGCTATATAGATAAGAATAAAATAAGCGATTTTGCAGTAAGTAAATTTTTAAATAATACAGATTGTGTGTTAGTTCCAAATTTAACATATAACCCAAGAGCTTGTTTTTTACCTAAGAAAACTATAGCAGATGGCTCAGTGGCAATATTGACACCAAAAGAGGAAAAGATTAAACTTAAACAACATCATTTAGAATATTATAGTTCTGAAGAGTTTAGAAAATTTTACATGATTGCAAAAAATTATGGAACAAGATCACTTAATATAGATAGTAATTTTGTATACTTTTTTGGAATAATTTAATTATATATGATAGAAAAAATTGCTGAATTTTTAGAGGGATTAAAATTAGATATAAGAAAAACAAAAAACGGTCGTTTTATTGACCAGAAAGTAACACCCGATGTGCTGTCTTTTATTTCTGATTGCATATTAAATTTTACATCTGAAGACGTAAATACAGAGTTTTGTATAAAAGATATTTGGAAGAGTGTTTATTTTAATAAAAACGTTGAAATGATATTTGGCAAGCCGTCACCAAAAAATGAAACGGCCAATCATGAGTATGACAAGTTCATAGCTCAACCAATTAAGACGTTAGAATATGCAAATATTTTGGAGGTAGAGAAAAAGGGAAATAAAAATTATTTTAAAATAAAAAATTTAGAATTGCTTGAATATATTTCTATTAAAGAAAAAAATGCTTATTTATTTTTGTCAGTATATTTGAGAAAAGTTTTAACAGATGGTGGATTTATAAAACATATTGATGAATTTATTAAAAAAGCAAAAGCAGACAAGGCTACAACAGAGGATTTTATTTTTCTTAAAGAGAAATATGAAAAATTTATTATTGGGAACACTCCTATAAATGGAAAAACTGAAGTAAGAAGAATTTTTACAAAAGTAATCAATATTTTTTCAGCAGAAAATTGTACATTAGGGACAATAAAGGGAAATTTATCAAAAAGAAATATTTATTATCAAGACTTGATGTATAATAGAATTAATTTTAGAGATTTAGATAAAGAAAAAGGTTTATCAAGGCAAGAGGCTGAAATTTCAAGCGAAGATAAAAAATCTTATGATAAGTATAATGATTATCTAATTAACAAGGCAATAGAGTTTATTAAAAAGAAATATTCTGAAAGTGAAGTAAAAGATGCTTATGCGAATGGGCCAGCTCCATATACACACCACATTTTTCCTAGAAGTAAATTTTCTGAAATTGCACATTATCTTGAAAATTTAATAAAACTTACTTCAGAACAACATTATACTCATGCACATCCAAAAGGAAATACACGGCTCGTTAATACTGATTATCAGTTGGTTTGTTTAATATCAAAAGCTGAAAGTATCGAAAAATCATTAATAAAAGGTGAGTTTTGTTATTCAAAACACAATTTTATTTTTGTTATTAATACTGGTTTAAAAAGAGAAATAAAAGAAAATTTCAAAAATTCATATTCTTTTGAGGATATAAGAAATAAATTAAAAACTATTTATAAGGGTATGTAGGCCAATATATATAAAATAATTTTAATAAAAAACAGCCCCGAAAAATTGGGGCTGTTTTTTTATTTAAGAGTACTTATCTCCTAGGTCCTCTGTTATTAAAACTTCCTCTATTATTACCTCCGCCACCGAAATCATTGCCTTTACTTTCACCTTTCTTATCTTTCCAAAGAGGTTCGTTTTCTTTCATTCCTTTCATGGTAAGACTTACTCTTCCTTTTTCATCAATTTCTTTTACATATACTGTAACTTCATCACCAACTGAAACAAAGTCAGCTGGTTTGCTGATTCTGTATGGCGCTAGTTCTGAAACGTGGATTAATCCATCTCTGCCTGGCATCAATTCTACAAAAGCACCGAAGTCTAAGATTCTTACAACTCTACCTTTGTAAATTTCTCCGGCTTCAAAATCTTTTACAATATCTTTTACTCTTTTTTCTGCAGCCAAGCTATTTTCTTGGTTAACACCGCAAATAATTACCAATCCATCATCTTCGATATCGATTGTAACTCCAGTAGTAGCAATAATGTCGTTGATAATTTTTCCACCGGGTCCGATAACTGATCCAATCTTTTCTGGATCGATCTTGAAGCTAATAATTCTAGGCGCATGTGGAGAAAGTTCTTTGTTTGATACGGCAATTGCCTTGTCCATTGTTTTTAGTATTTCTAATCGTCCATCAAGACCTTGTTGTAGGGCTTGTTTGATTACTTCATCAGGTAGTCCAAGGGTTTTCGTATCTAGTTGAATGGCAGTTACACCATCCTTGGTTCCAGTTACTTTGAAGTCCATACCACCTTTTCCGTCTTCTAGATCTTGGATGTCTGTTAATACGATCCAGTCGCTCATGTCGTCGTAACTAGCTAGTCCAATTGCCACACCAGCTACAGCCTTTTTAAGTGGCACGCCAGCGTTCATTAGAGCAAGAGATGATCCACAAGTAGATCCCATAGAAGATGATCCATTTGATCCCATAGTTTCACTAACTACTCTAATTGTATATGGGAAATCTTCTTTACTAGGCAAAACCGGAATAAGAGCTTTTTCAGCTAAAGCACCGTGTCCTACTTCACGTCGGCCGGGTCCTCTCATAAACCTAGCTTCACCAACTGAGAATGGAGCGAAGTTGTAGTGGTGCATAAATCTTTTTGTGCCCGTGCCTTCCATTCCTTCAAGGGACTGAGCTAGCCCAGGCCCAGCTAAAGTGATCACAGAAAGAATCTGAGTTTCTCCTCTTGAGAAAAGTCCACTACCATGATTTCTAGGCAAGATGTTTACTTCTGAAAGAATCTCTCTTACTTCTGTAATCTTTCTGCCATCAACTCTTCGTTTGTTTTCTATTAGCTCTCTAGTAATCTCTGAATCAACTGCTTTTTCAACAGTTTTTTTGATAACTTGTTTTCTCTCATCTCTGCTAATACCTTTTTCATATAAATATAAATCAAGATTTTTCTTGATAGCTACTACAGCCGCTTTTCTTTCTTTCTTTTCGTAGTATGACTTATCAAAAAGAGTTTTGTTTACATTATCTTTTAGCCATTCTTCAGCTAATTTGATGTTGTTTACGGCTGTTACTTTGGCTTCTTTTTCTTCATCTGTTTCAGTTGGGTCAACTTCTTCAACTGGCGTAGGTAACCCAATCTTGTCTTTCATTTCTTTGATTAATTGAATAGCAGGTGCCATTGCATTTTTACCAGCGATTAAAGCTTCATACATTTCGTCTTCTTTGATTTCGTTACCTTCAGCTTCGAGTTGAATTATTTTTTCTTCGGTTCCAGCTACTACTACATCCATGTCACTTTTTTCTCTTTCTTCGTAAGTTGGATTGAATACTAATTTACCATCAACACGACCAACACGAATTCCTCCGATTGGGCCATGCCATTTTGCGCCAGACACTGAAAGAGCAGCTGAAGCAGCGATTAGAGCTACGATGTCATGATCGTTTTCTCCATCAGCTGAAAGAATTGTTAATATTACCTGAGTTTCTTTTCTTGAGTTGTCGTCAAATAACGGTCTGATAGTTCTGTCGATCATTCTACCTGACAAAACAGCGTCATCTGTAGGACGACCCTCTCTTTTGATCCATTGAGACCCTTTGATAATACCAGCAGCGTAAAGACGCTCCTCGAAATCTACCATTAATGGAAAGTAATCGATGTCTCTTTCGTCTTTTGATACTACAACCGTAGCCAAAACAACCGTTTCTCCGTATTGAACGATGATAGCTGAATCAGCTTGTTGAGCTAATTTACCTGTTCGAAATGTGAGAGTACGGCCAAGCCACTCTGTAGAAAATACATTTTCTTTTTTCATAATTTAGTTTTGTGTTTGACCATTAGATTCAAGAACTATGAAGTATTCACAGTGCTCATTATCCAACGACCAAACTTTAATTAATATTTATTAAATTATCTTAAATATTTTTTGTTTTCACTTAAATTGATAAAGTCGTCAGACTCTTCAATTAACTTACTAGATGCAGTTTGTTTAAATGCCATTACTTCAACTAGGCAACCCTTTGTGTTTTGTAAGTAGTTTACAAGTGGTAGGTAGTCACCATCTCCAGTTACCAGAATTATTACATCAAGTTTGTCTGCTAGCTTGATAGCATCAACTGAAATTCCTACGTCCCAATCTGCTTTTTTTGCTCCACCAGCAAAAATTTGCAGATCTTTCATTTTTACTTCGAAGCCTTGTTGTAATAATGCTTCAAAAAAAGGTGTTTCTTCTTCTGTTTCAGTTTTGATTACATATGCGATAGCTCGAATTAATTTTCGGCCAGCCACAGCGTCTTTCAAAACTTCTTTAAAGTTTACTCTTTTGCTGAATAAGTTTTTTGCTGAGTGGTACATATTTGATACATCGATCAATATACCCACTCTTTGCTCCTTGTGTTTTATCATATTAATTTTAATTTACCCGCTTCGGTAAAACCGAAACGGGTAATATACGAGTTTAATTATTTTTTATTTTTTTTGCTTCTTCTTTTTCTTTTAGTTTTTCTTCCATTAATTCTTCTTCAGCAATTAATTCTGCTTCCACTCTCTTTTTTTCTTCTTCCTCTTCAATCATTTTTTTGGCTATTTTTAGTTTCAATTTTTTAGCAAGATCTTGGAATGATGTTTCGTCCTCTTTTTGAAGGTATTTAAGAAGCTTTCTTCTTTCACTAACTTTTTTTAATAAACCTCGACGTGAAGAATGGTCGTGTTTGTGTTCTTTTAAGTGATCTGTTAGTTGTATAATTTCTGCACTCAAGATAGCAATTTGTACCTGTGGGGATCCAGTATCATTGTCATGAATACGAAATTTTTTGATGATTTTTTGTTTTCCTTTTTTTGTTAACATTTTTTTGTCCTTATCCGAGAAATAGTAAATATTGGGAACTGTCGGTAGCTCCCTTTTTACTAAAAACCAAGACAAGGTGTATTATTTATAATTATTTGTAAAAATAGCATAAAGCATTAAAAATATCAAGTATTTGGTGTTTATAAACATAAAAACTGGCTTTTAACCAAAAATAGCCATTATTTTGTATTTTCCTCCTTATTTGAAAGAGAGAGGTAGTTTTACTCGAATATTGTTTTTAAAAAATACATAAAAACAATGCCAAGGATAAAGAAAACAAAGGAAGAAATAGCTTTTTTTATTTTTGGTTCTTTATGTAACTCTGGTACTAAATCAGAAGCTCCAATATATAAAAAACCACCAGCTGCTATTGCAATTAGAAAAGAAGAAATATCTTCGACATAATTTACTAATATTAAACCAAAAATAGCACCTACAACAGCAAAGATTGCAGATAAGAAGTTAAAAAATAGTGCTTTTTTCTTGGAAAAACCACCATGAAGGAGTACCGCAAAATCTCCTATTTCTTGAAGTATTTCATGAGCAATTATAGCGACTGTAGTAGCTATTCCAACGCTAGTATTAATGGAAAAAGCAGCAGCAATTATCATTCCGTCAATAAAATTATGCAAACCGTCTCCTACTAAATTCATGTATGTAAAAATGTGAACATCACAATCTTCTCCGTGTTTATGACAATGATGCCAAAAAATTAGTCTCTCAAGTACAAAAAAAGCAGAAAAACCAATAATCACATACAGAAAAATAGATTTTCCAATATTTTTTTCTAATGCTTCAGGAATTAAATGTAAAAAAGCTCCTCCAATAAGAGCTCCAGCAGAAAACCCCACTAAAGAGAGAAGTGTTTTTTTTATTAATTCATCTTTTATAGAGATTGTAATTATTCCTATAAAAGATACAAGACTTACTACGATAGCTGCAATAATTGCGTACATATAAAATTTATTAATTTATAAACAAGATTTTGCTTTTATCATATCTAGTGGTGAAGGAGAGCCTGTTTTTATAATTTCAGCTACTCTTTCTGCGCCTAGTATTTTAGTGAAACAAGCTTCCATTTCAGGAGTTATTTTTGTTGGCAAGCTTGCTGGATCAATACCAATTTTTTTTAAAGTGTTTTCTTGTTCAGTTGATAATAACGGATGATCACCAGCTTCGATTAGTTCTTGATTTTCAGAAAGATTTTTTTCAATTCCGATTAGACTCGGTATTAATGGTTTTATTTCCCAAGGATCTGATATGAAAAACCAAATAAGCCCGAGAATGATAATAAAAAATATTATACCCAAGGCAATAAAAAATGCCTTTAAAATCTCTATAAATGTTTTCATAATTTTTATTTTTTAATTATTTTCTTAATATAATAATACCAAAAAATATCAAATAAAGCGATTTTTTAAAAGAAAAAGGTTTTACTACTAAGAATACCTTTGTTTATTTTTAGTATTTACTTTTAGTAAATAATAATTTATAATTCCACTATCAAAAGCTAAATATTAATATACAAACATATGAAAAAAATTACATTTTTAGCAATTTTAATTATGGTATTTTTGATTGGGAGTATAGCTATGAGCACTATTGCTAAATCAGAGATACAAGCAGGGAGCGTGTTTAAGGTAAAAAAGCAATCAACTGTTTATTATTTGGGTGAAGATGGTGCAAGATATGTTTTTTTCAATGCTAAGGTTTTTTATAGTTGGTTTGATAATTTTGACGATGTTATAGAAATTGAGAGTGACGAGCTATCTGAATATGATTTGGGTGATAATGTAAGTTATAAACCTGGAGTTTTATTAGTAAAGACTCAAAATAACAGAAAAGTTTATACGGTTAGTCAAGGAGGTGTACTGCATTGGTTAAAAAATGAAAATGTTGCCAAAAGACTGTATGGAGAAAACTGGAATTTGTTAATTGATGACATACCGGAGTCTTTTTTCTTTAGTTATCAAATAGGAGATCCTATTGATGATGAAGATGAATATAATCCCGACGAAGAAGAAATTCAAACACCATCTATTAGTCACAACTTTCGTTTTAAACATCAAGATAAAACTAAGAAAATAATTAGCAATAATCAAAGTTACTGCAATCGACTTGAGAAAAATATAAATAAAATTCAACAAAGATTATCTCGAATTGGCATTCAAGCTGAAATAGGTCAAGATTATTTAGATCAATGTTTAGATGTTGAAAATAATTTAAAAAATAATAAAGTTGTTATTTGTCATTTTCCTCCAGGAAACCAAGATGACTTTCATACAATTACTGTGAGCACTAATGCTTTAAAGGCTCATTTAGCGCATGGTGACACTATAGGTGCATGTGAAGGTGATCAACCAGATGATGATCAAGATGTTACGTCTCCAGTAATTTCTAATATTTCTTTTGATGTTGATGCTACCAGCACTATAATTACTTGGGACACAGACGAAGATAGTGATAGTGAAGTTGGAGTATGCAGTTGAAAGTTTGGATAGCGCAAGTACAACCACAAACGTAGTAGATGAAACACTAGCCACTTCGCACTCAATTAAATTAGAGGGACTTACATCTTCGGCTACATATTATTTTGTAGTTCAGTCAACTGACGAGAGTAACAACACATCTACTTCTACAGAACAATCATTTACCACTCTTTCAGAAGAAGTTGAGGAGCCAGATATTGTTTCTCCAATTCTTTCAGATATTCAAGCTGATGTTTTCGCCACCTCAACTGTTATTACTTGGACCACAGATGAAGATAGCACAAGTAAGATAACATATGCGACCGAATCACTAGACATTGTCACTACGACACTAAGCGTTATTGATGGCGTCTTAGTTACAACTCACTCTTTGTTCTTGATTAATCTCGCGACATCTACACAGTATTATTATATGATAGAATCTGAAGACGGATCAGCTAATGTTGCAACTAGCTCAGAACAAATTTTTACAACCACTCCATAACTTTAAAAAAACTCTATAAAAAAATACTCCGGTAAAATCGGAGTATTTTTTTTCTTAATATTTTTTAAGAGTTGCTTGGAGAGATTCTTTTGGTTGCATCCCAACCAAAGTTTCTTTCACTTCGCCGTCTTTGAATACTATCAAAGTTGGTATGCTCATTACATTGTACTTACCAGCTATCGCTTGTGACTCTTCTGTGTTTAGTTTGCCGATTATTGCATTTTCTTTCATCTCATCAGCTAGTTCATCTATTACTGGACTCATCATCTTGCATGGTCCACACCACTCAGCAAAGAAGTCTACCAAGACTGGCTTGTCTTTTGAAGCATCTATTACTTCTTTTTGAAAATTATCATTGTTAAAATGTTTTGTCATAATTTTATTTTTTTGTTAGTTCTAATATTAATTTTTTCATCATGTTTTTTTTATTGATTGAGCCACAAGTGCTTATGCACTCAGAGAAGTTGTCTTCTATATATTTATCCATTACAGAGTTAAGGGCAGATCGCGCTGCCTTTATCTGAGTTATTACCAAAAAGCAGTCTTGTTTATTATCCATCATTTTATTGATGCCACTAAGTTGGCCAATGACATTATTTATTAATTGTTCTTTTGTTTTCATGATTTTGTAAAATTATTAATAACTAGATATCATCATAGCATACACCCCCAGGGGGTGTCAAGGGGGTGTAAAAAAGGTATCGATTAGTTATCGATGCCTTTAAAGTTTATAATAAATTGAATTGGTCAAAGTATTTAAAAATGATATTATGTTTATATAAATAATAAATTAAAAAATATGAAAAAATCTATTGAAAAATTTACAAATTTTATTTTTGAGTTAGGTCAACTCAAAAGACAAGCTCATGTTGGTTGGTGGAGAATAGGAGTGAAATATCCAGTGAGCGTAGCTGAGCATGTGTTTCGGGCAGCGCAAATTGGTTATGTGTTAGCAGTGATGGAGGGTGACGCTAATCCTGAGAAAGTAGCTTCTATTGTTTTGGTGCATGATAATGGTGAGGCTAGAATTGGAGACCAGGACAAAGTTGGAGCTAGATATTTCTCAAATGGCGATGCTGAACAAAAAGCGTTTTTAGAGCAGACTGAACTATTGGGTGAGACAATCGAGAAAAAATGGCAGGAGTATTTTAGTGAGTATGAAAATAGAAATACCAAAGAAGGCATAATAGCCAGGGATGCTGACTGGCTAGAGCAGGCCTTCCAGGCCAAGGAATATATTAATACAGGTCACAAAGCGGCTCAAAATTGGATTGATAATGTAGCTAAAGCAGTTGAAACCGAATCTGCTAAAAAATTAGTAATAGAGCTCCAAAATACGGATTCAACTGAATGGTTTCAGGGGCTCAAGAAGATGACTTATAAGAAGTTAAAAAAATAGGCTAATAAACAGAATAAAATTAAAATAAAAAGAGTTGTGTAGGTTGATGATTGTAATATTGACTAAATAATATTTTTTTGTTAAATTATGTTTAGCTTAAATAGTCAAGAAATTAGACTATTTTTGTTTTCAAAAAGAGTTTATTTAAAAATCTTAAATTAATATGGGGGTGTAGCTCAGTTGGTTAGAGCGCTTGCCTGTCACGCAAGAGGTCGCGGGTTCGAGACCCGTCACTCCCGCAGATGTAGATAGCCACCGACAAAATAGTTGGTGAGTTTTATTTTTACTTCATCTCCGCCCATCTTGCCTACCGGTAGGTAGGATGGGCCCCTATTTTTAAACAAGGAGAGGAAATAATGTAGACTATGAATAAGTTCACTCACATATTGGAATCTAAATAAGCTAAATATATGCAATTAGG
>CAZTIC010000015.1:0-11825 GCA_964613625.1 uncultured Gammaproteobacteria bacterium
GTAATAAATTAATTTGGACAATTGAGCATATTTTTCCAGAAGGAGAAAATATTCCGAAAGACTGGGTGGATATGATAGCTGGGGACGATAAAAATTTAGCGAAAGAAATACAAAATGAATATGTTCATAAACTAGGAAATTTAACTTTAAGTGGTTATAATTCTAATTTGTCTAATTTGTCTTTTGAAAAAAAGAGAGACAGGAAAGACAAAAAAGATAATTATATTGGTTATAAAAATAAATTATTTTTAAATGAAGAATTGAGAGAAAAAAAGGAATGGACAAAAGAAGATATTATCAAGCGAACTGAGAAAGTAGTAAATCTTACCATTGAAGTATTTAAATTGGAGAAAGAATAATGAATAAAAATGCTCACTAAATTAGACTTAAAATATTCAAAATGCAAATAACCAAAACAGACTATCTCGAATATACATTTTGTAAAAAGAATCTTTGGTTAAAAAAACACAAACCAGGGCTTTTTGAGAAAGTGGAATTGTCTGACTTCGAAAAGAAAATAATTGAAGAAGGTAATATAGCTGATGAAGAAGCTAGACATTTATTTCCTGGAGGTATTTTGGTGGACTCTTATGGCCAAGATGCGATTAATGATACTAGACAATATATTAAGAAAAAACAAGAAACAATATTTCAGGCAACCTTTGCGGAGGATGTCTTTTTTATTCGGGCAGATATTCTTGTATATAATAAAGAAAAAAGTGGTTATGAATTATACGAAGTAAAAGCCACAAATAGCATTAAACGAAAAGAACCACATCATCATGTAAATGATCTTGCTTTTCAGAAAAGCGTTATAGAGAAAAGTGGTTTGAATATTGTTAAAACTGGTGTAATTCATTTGAATAAAGAATATAAGAAAGATGGAGAAATAAATTATCAAGAATTATTTGTTATTGCTGACCTTACTGATGAGGTGCTAGAGTCCCAAGAAAATGTTAAAAAACAAATGTCTGATATAAAGCAATATTTAGATATGGACGAAGAGAGGGGTTGTGAATGTTTGCATAGAGGAAGAAACGCTCATTGTACTACTTTTGTATATTCTAATCCTGATGTACCAGAATATTCAGTACATGATATTAGTCGAATAGGGGCTAGCAAGAAACTTTTTTATGACTGGATAGACAGGGGTATTTTTGATATCAAAGACATTGATAATCCCGAGAAGCTCAAGGGCGCCAAAAAGGCTCAGTACGATGCTTTTATGTTGAATAAAGCTATAGTTGATCCAATGGCAATAAAAAGCGCTTTAGATGAACTGGTGTTTCCGCTTTATTTTTTTGACTACGAAGGCTTTGTGAGCGCTATTCCTATGTTTGACGGCTTCGGTGCGTATGAGCAGATTCCTTTTCAATATTCTTTACACATTATGCAAGAAGATGGGAGCATTAAACATAAAGAATTTTTAATAACTAATCCAAAAGGGGACTTGACCCGACCGCTAATTGAAAGAATGAAAGAAGACATCGATCCAAGCGGGACAGTGATTGCCTGGTATAGTTCTTATGAAAAACAGCGAAATACTAAATTAGCTAAATTACATCCAGGCTATGCTAAATTTTTAGATACTATCAATGAGAAAATGTTTGACTTAATGACAATATTTTCAAATAATTATTATGTTGATCCGGCTTTCAAGGGAAGCGCTAGTATCAAAAAAGTTTTACCTGTGATCGTACCGGAATTAACATATAAGAGTTTAAATATTTCCAAAGGAGATCAGGCAAGTGAGCGTTGGGAAAGAATGATTTCAGAAGACACTCCTACAGCAGAAAAAGAAAAAATCAAAAAAGATTTATTAGAGTATTGCAAGCTAGACACTTGGGCAATGGTGGAGATTTATAGGTTTTTGAAAGAGCTTGTTTAAGTTGAATTATAATAATATAAAAATATGAAAAAAAACATTAAAAAAGAAATTCAAAAACATAGGGAGAGGATGGATATTATTGATAAACATCAAGTTGAGTATCATGTCAATTTAGGAAGAGAACTCGGATATCCTGAATGTTGTATAAAACAATTTTGTGAAGAAACCAAGCTTGGCATGGCTTGTGGTTTTTATAGACAAATGAAATATAGATTACCTGGTCTAGATATTTTTGAATTAAAATATGTCCCTTGTGATAAGTGTGTAGAGAAAATACTTGATGATATGGGAATCGATTATTAAAAAATAATATAAAAAACACCAATGAACGTTACTTGAACGTTCATTGGGAAAAATATTTTATGATTAAATTTATTAGAAAAATAATAAAAAATGGGCGGGGGAGTTACTATCTTAATATGCCCAAGGAATTGGTTGATTCTTTTGGGTTGCGTGAACGACAAAAAATGACAATTCGTTTAAGCGGGAAGAAAATTATTATTGAGGATTGGGTTAAATAATTAAAAAAATATGAAAGAAAAATTCAATATAAGCGGAAAAAATTTATCAGAAGAATCTAAAGAATCAACTAGTGATTTTATTTCTGGTAGAGTGATGGTAGGCGCCGAAAAAATTGAAGGTGAGTATGAAAAAGAACCAATGGAGATTGATTTTATAGAGAAAATTAATTTGGCTTTTGAAAAAGAATTTGAGGAAATGCAGATAGATAATGATAAAGAAATTACCCCTAATCAGATTCATATATTAAATGATCAGTTGTATAAAGAAAATTTTGGTGATAGCGATGGTGTTGATGTATGTTTTGATGAATCGATTTTTATAAATAAAGAAAAAATAATAGAACAATATAATAACCCCCGGGTTAAATATTTAAAAGTATTGCTTCATGAAATGGTGCATTCACAAGCATATAAAAAAGTTCATTCAAATTTTGATAAAGAAATTAATCACAATCAAATTACAACAAAAAGACTAGGGTATCGGGTTGAAAATTCTGAAGAATTAAATCATGTGCATTTTTTAGGATTTAATGAAGCTATAACCGAAAAAATTACATCCGAAATGGAAGGTAAGTATTTTGAAGATATATTAGAGGAATTAGGATTTTCCGAAGATGAAATGTTTGAAGTTAAATGTGGTTCCAGTATGGCCCCTGCATACCAAAATCAAGTAGATATTATTAATATAATTATTGAAAAAATTGCTAAGACAAAAAATGAAGATGAGCAGGTTGTTTGGCAGAGGATAAAGAAAGGATATTTTACGGGGGATATGATGCATTTGAGAGATGTTGAAAAAGCATGTGGCAAGGGTAGTTTACGGATGTTGGCCGCAATTGATTCAGGTATGAAGGATTTACCACGAACTGAAAATATTAGATATAAAATGTATCGTCAAATAAAAGAATATTTTGAATCTGACGATAATGAACATAAAGACAAGCTCGCTCGTTCAGTATTAATAGAAAGAGAGAAAATGAAATATGATGATCGGAAAAAATAGTTAGTCGTCAATGCTCGCGGGAAGGGGATATTGATTGAGGATTGGCCCACCTCCGCATAAAGCTATGGTGGGCAAGGCCCACTTTTTTGAAGCTATGGCGGGTAAAAAAATTAGATAATTAATCTATACCCCAGGGCATCCTCTCTTTCTTCGAAATTCATCTAGATATTAAATTATTATTATGTCAACAAATCAATCTACAATTGACTATATCCTCGATCAAATACAGGGAGTTGGGGAGGTGAGAGCACGTAAAATGTTTGGAAAATATGTAATATATTGTAACAACAAGGTTGTGGCCTTGGTTTGTAATGAACAACTATTTGTAAAAATAACAGATGTGGGGAAAGAATATGTTGGTAAAAAATATCAAGAAGGAAAAGCTTATCCTTCTGCGAAACCTTCAATACTCATTGAAGAGGAATTGATTGAAGATCGAGAATGGTTGCAAGGTTTAATTAGAAAAACAGCAGACGCGTTACCAATACCAAAGCCAAAGAAAAAATCTATTAAAAAATTAAATAAAAAATAAATTTGATAATAAGGTATTGATTGACGTTCGTATTATGTTCGTGTATAATTATAGTTAATACTAACTAAATTTTAAACTATGAACAATAATATTTTTGAAGAAATAAAAAAGGTAAATGAGTATAATAGTGATTATTGGTCAGCTCGAGATTTGGCAAATGTTTTAGATTATTCTGAATACAGGAATTTTTTGATTGTTATTAAAAAAGCAAAAGAAGCTTGTGAAAATAGCGGTGAAGTTATCCACAACCATTTCGTTGATGCCGACGATATGGTCAAAATAGGATCAGGAGCTGAAAGACCAATTGATACAGTTTATCTTTCACGTTATGCTTGCTATCTTATTATTCAGAACTCAGATCCGACAAAAGAAGTTGTAGCGCTTGGACAAACTTATTTTGCAATTCAAACTAGAAGACAAGAAAAAACTGATCAATTAGTTGAAGATAATAAAAGAGTGAAGCTTAGGGATGAAATGAAAAAACATAACATTTCTTTAGCTGAAGCGGCGGATAAGGTTGGCGTTAAAAATTACCCCAAGTTTCAAAATTATGGATATATGGGTTTATATGGAGGGCTTGATGCTAAGGATATTAAGAAACGAAAACAATTAAAAAAATCGCAAACAATATTGGATCATATGAATAGCGAGGAGCTGGCGGCAAATTTATTTCGAGCTACGCAAACCGATGCAAAGCTTCGGCGCGAAAACATTAAAGGCGAAAACAATGCAAATTTAACTCATTATGCCGTTGGAAAAAAAGTAAGAAAAACAATTAAGGAATTAGGCGGAATAATGCCAGAAGAATTGCCAAAAACAGATGGAATTAATAAAGCAAAAAATAGAATTAAGAAAGAAAATAAAAAAATTAAATAAAAAATAAATATAATATATAATTTCCATGAATTTGTATCGTCACCGTAAAAGAAATCGTTTGGATGGTTATAATTATTCCCAACATGGATGGTACCTGCCTGCCGGCAGGCAGGCTTTGTGACGGTTTGCACGAAAGATAGGGTTTGTTTGTTTGGAGACATCAAAGATGGTAAAATTAATTTAAATGAATGGGGTAATATTGTAAAACAACAATGGTTATGGTTGAAATAACAATATAATTATGTTCAATTGGATGAATTTATAATTATGCCCAATCATATGCATGGAATTTTGGTTATTAATAATAATGATGATGATGACGCATCGCGTCATCATCGTAGGGACAGGTCGCGACCTGTCCCTACGACGTGCGTGGATGATAAAATGATTATACAGAAAATAAAATCGTTATCTGAATTAATGGGTGCATTCAAAACCACGTCATCAAAAATAATTCACCAAAATGGTTTGGAAAATTTTGTTTGGCAACGATCATTTTATGATCATATAATACGAAATGAAATTTCGTTGAATCGCATTCGTAAATATATTAGAAATAATTCTGTGAAATGGAAATTGACCCGCCTCCGCCAAGGCTATGGCGAGGCGAGGAAAAGATCGAAATCATATTAATAATTAAAAAATAAAAATAAATTATGTCAAAATTACAAGATGTTTTTAATCGTATTCAGGAAGTGAAATTAAAACAGAAAGATTTAAAAGTTATGTATCGAGATGCTTTGGCCAACTCCGGCGAGCATCAAAAAATAAAAGACGAGTTAGAAGCACTTCGTAGTAGAAAAAAGCAGATTGAGAAAAATATTAAATCTGACTTTTCAAGTGAATTTAATAAACTTGATCAAATAAAACTTGAGCTCGAATCAAGTAATTTAATCCTTAGTGATATTGCCTTGAATCATGTTATGAAAGGTGAGTTAATAGAATTGACAGACATGTATGAAAATAAATATGAACCTCAGTTTACTGTTAAGTTCAAAAAAATGTAATATTTAATATATTGTATAATAATCCGCCCCGGTAATACGAGGCGGGTTATTTTTGTTGTTTAATAATTATGCTTCTGTTATAATTTAATATATATTTTAATATATATTTATGAGCAAATTCGCATTATTTCACAAAAAAGATCTAGAAAGAGTCGAAAAAAAAGTTGATGATTTTATTGACTCTTTACCAATGGTTAAAAAGCGAAGGTTAACAAAAAATATAATAAAATCTATAAAAATATTTTTTTATTTTCTTGTTATTTTTATTATTTTATTAGTCTTATTTATTGGTTATAATTATTTGGTTTTCAAAGATATTTATTCTGGAGCAGTATTGGGTAAAAATCATCTCGAATCTTCAGTTTATTCTGTGAGACAACAAGATTTTAATAAGGCTCAAGTTTATTCTGCTAAAGCTCAAGAAAGTTTTAGTCAAATAAAGCAAGATCTTGATCAAATAAGAAGTAAATATTTATTAGCAATCTTTGGCGGTGTAGTTAATCAACTGGATGACTTGGAGTATTTAGCCACAACTGGAGAAATATTAGCTAGATCAATAAATCAAGGAGCTGTTCTGGGTGATGAGTTGAATGATATTATGAATAGCAGACTTGATTTTAGTTTTTCTAAATTTAGTGAAGAGGAAAGAAAAAAAGTATTAAAATTTATTTTTGAATCTGGGCCAGAAATTTATGGTATAAAAGCTAATATAGATTTAGCTATTTTAAATTTGAGTCAATTTGAAGGAAAGGGTGTTTTTAGTTTAATAGATGGGAAGGTTGATGAGCTAAAAAAACAACTTGATTATGGATCTTTGCTTTTAACAAAGTTAATACCTCTTACGGAAATGTTGCCCTATGTGGCAGGGTACCCTAATCAATCAAATTTCTTAGTAGTTTTTCAAAATAGTGACGAGCTTCGACCAACCGGAGGATTTTTAGGAACCTATGGGGTGTTAGAGGCAAAAAATGGTGAGATTGTAAATTTTGATACTCATGATATATATCATTTAGATATGCCAGTAAAAGACAGACTAAATATTGAACCACCAGAACCGATCAAGAAATACATGGTTGATAAATGGTATATGAGAGATGCTAATTGGTCGCCTGATTGGCCGACTAGCGCTCAAAAGATCGAGTGGTTCTATGAACAAGAGTACAATCTTTTGTCAGCCAAAGATAAAGAAGAGCAGTTTGGCGGAAAGTTTCAAGGCATTATTGGAATAACTCCAAAATTTGTTACTAATTTGTTGGATATAATTGGGCCTATTCACATTGAAGGCGAAGAGTATAATAGTGAAAATTTTCATGAATTATTACAATACAGAGTAGAGCAAGGTTTTGTTCAGCTTGGAGTTTCTAGTTGGCAAAGAAAAGAAGTTATTGGAGATATTTTGAAAGAAATAAAAATAAGATTACTTGATATTCCAGCAACTAGATGGGGTGAATTATTAAATGTCATGGATAGAAGTTTTTACAGTAAAGACGTGTTATTCTATTTGAATGATGAAAGATTACAAGACTATGTTAAATTTTTAAATTGGAGCGGAGAAATAATCGAAAGTAAAGGCGACTATTTAATGGTGGTTGATGCTAATTTGGGAGCATATAAAACTGATTCTGTGGTTGGTAAAAAAATAGAATATAAATTAGATCAGAGCCATAATGGTTTAATTTCTAATTTAAATTTAAATTATGCTCATCAAGGTGGTTTTGATTGGAGAACTACGAGATATAGATCATATACTCGTGTTTATGTCCCCAAGGGATCTAAACTAATAAAAATAGAAGGTGATTATCAGGATGATGTTGAGGTAGGGGAAGAGTTTAATAAAACTTATTTTGGTTTTTTTATTTCGATTGAACCAGGTGAAATAGGTAATATACACTTAAAATATAGTCTTCCGGAAAATCTTAATAAATTAATAGAAATAGAGGGTAAATATGATTTTTATATTCAAAAACAGCCTGGAAACAAGACAGGAGAATTGCTGGTTGACTTAAGTGTGATTAATAAGGTAAAATCATATAAACCAGTTGGATTTTCAGTTGAAAATATTAAAAATAAAAGGATAATATGGAAAACTGATCTTAAAACTGACAAGATTTTTAATTTAGATTTTTAATTATTATGTTTATAAAAAGAATTGGTATTGATTTAGGAACTACATATACTTTAGTGTACTTGCCAAAGAGAGGTATTGTTATAAATGAGCCAAGCGTAGTAGCAGTTTCAATGGATGATAGAAAGGTGCTAGCTGTCGGAAATGAAGCCAAGGATATGCTTGGCAGAACTCCAGATTCTATTATTGCCTTAAAGCCTCTCAAAGATGGTGTGATTGCTGATTACAGAACTACTGAAGCAATGCTTCGGTATTTTATCAATAAAGCTATCGGAGGGGTAAGGCTTTTTAGGCCGGAAGTTATGGTAGCGGTGCCAGCTGGGATTTCTTCAACTGAAAGAAGGGCTGTAACCGAAGCTACTATTTCTGCGGGAGCAAAAGCGGCTTATATTATCAAAGAACCCATTGCTGCTGCTATTGGAGCGGATATTCCAATTGGTTCTGCTAGTGGACATATGATTATAGATATTGGCGGCGGAACAGCTGAAATGGCCGTGATATCACTTGGTGGGATTGTAGCTTCAACCTCAGTGAGAGTAGGTGGAAACAAATTTGATAATGCCGTTTTGGAGTATGTTAGAAGAAAATATAATTTAGCAATTGGTGAAAGAACGGCTGAAGAGATTAAAATAAAAATTGGATCGGCTCTTTTCTTGGAAGACAAACTGAGTATGGAAATTAGAGGTAGAGATATATTATCAGGGCTACCAAGAAGTATTACAGTAACAAGCGATGACGTTACTGAGGCTTTGCAAAATGAATTAGAAGTAATAATCAGCGCCACTAAAAAGGTTTTACATATGACTCCTCCAGAATTATCAGCGGACATTATGGACAAGGGGATGGTTTTGTCTGGCGGCAGTTCTCTTCTTAGAAATATAGATCAACTTTTATCTAGAACTACTGGCGTACCAGCCTATGTAGCTGATGAAGCTTTATTGTGTGTAGCTAAGGGAACAGGTATAGCTTTGGATAATCTAGATTCTTATAAGAGAAGTATTTTGGCAACTAAGTAGCTGGAGATTAATTAATGAATTATTTTATATGACAATAGGCATAGATGCCTCAAGAGCTAATAAAAAACATAAAACAGGTACTGAATGGTATTCATTTTATTTAATTAAACATTTAGCTCAAATTGATTCAAAAAATGAATATATTCTTTATACGAATAAGCCGCTACAAGGTGATTTATTGGATTTGACGACAATTGAATTTGGAGATGATAATGAAAACGGAATAGAGTATGACAAAAACGGTTATCAAAAAATTAAATCTCCTCATAATAATTTCAAGGCCAAAGTTTTAAAATGGCCTTTTAATTTTTTTTGGACACTAGGAAGATTCACTTTGGAAATGATTTTTAATAAACCAGATGTTTTATTTGTTCCATCCCATTCTTTGCCACTTATTTTTCCAGAAAAAACAATAAATACTATTCATGACATTGCCTTTGAAAGAGATAATAAAGTATATGGTAAAGATGATATTGGCCCAGAGTGTAAAATTGTTAAAAAAATATTAGGTTTTATAGTTTGCGTTGTTACCTTCGGAAAGTACAAGGCAGAGTCTACTGATTATATGAAATGGTCTTTTCGTTTTGCTTTAAAAAGAGCTAAAAAAATAATTACAGTTTCAAATTTTTCTAAAAATGAAATATCTGATTTATATGGTGATCCGGAAAATAAAATCGAAGTAGTATACAATGGTTATAATAATAACCTCTATCAAAGAAAAAATGATCTAAAAGAAATTGATGAGGTTTTGTCTAGATATGGAGTAAAAAGACCATATTTTTTGTATGGAGGTAGAATCGAAAAAAAGAAAAACATCCCTCTCTTAATTGAGGCGTATGCTACTACAAAAGAAGTGAATCCTGAAATCAAAGAAAATTTAGTTATGATCGGTAATGCGAGCTATGGGTATGACGAAGTAAAGTATTTAATTCAGGAATTTAATATAAATAAGGACGTATTTATGCCTGGATGGGTAGAAGAAAAGGATATGCCTTATTTTTATAGCGGGGCCTCAGCCTTTGTTTTTCCTTCAAAATATGAAGGTTTTGGTATTCCATTATTACAATCAATGGGATGCGGTCTTCCTTTGTTAGTATCAGATATTCCTCCATTTAAAGAAGTTGCCCAAGAAGCTGCATTATATTTTGATCCAAAAAGTAAAAGAGATTTGTCACAAGGATTAAATAATATAGTTACAAATAAGGATTTGTGCGATGAGTTAAATAAAAAAGGAAATGATAGAATCAAGAATTTTAGTTGGAGGAAATGTGCGGAAGATACTCTTAAGGTGATAGAGGGGTTGTAGATTTTACTCAATATAGTTATATATGTTATAATAAAGGTGTTATGAGAAATCAAATAACATCTTTTTTTATTGTATATTTAATTATCTTTGCTTTTATTGTTGGGCAGGGTATTTTTGTTTTTGCAAAGAATGAAAATAATAATAAACAGGATGAAATATTGGTAAAATTTAAAAATAATAGTAAAATTTTAAAAATTAAAATAGCAGAGAGCGGTGATATTGAAGAAATAATTTCTACATATAATAATATTGAAGAAATAGATTATGCTGAGCCAAATTATTCTTTTAATATATCTGTAATTCCGAACGATTATTATTATGATCATCAATGGTATCTAGATAAAATAAGAGCTCCTCAGGCCTGGGATCAGGTTAGTCAAACTAGTGAAGTAGTAATAGCTATAATTGACTCTGGAATTCAAATAAATCATCCAGATCTAGTAAATAATATTTGGATCAATAAAAAAGAGATTCCAAACAATAAAATAGATGATGATAGAAATGGATTTATTGATGATTATAAAGGTTGGGATTTTATAAATAACACATCAGACCCTTCTCCAAAATTTGAGAAAGATTATACAGAGGCTGGTGTTTTGCATGGAACGATTGTAGCGGGTATAACTGCGGCTAGCGGAAACAATAATCAAGGTGTGTCAGGTGTTAGTTGGAAATCAAGAATTATGCCTTTACGTGTTTTAAATGATAAAGGTGAGGGTCGTACTAGTGAAGTGATTAGGGCTATTGATTATTCTGTTAACAATGGTGCTGATATAATAAATTTGAGTTTCGTAGGCTTGGGATATAGTCAGGCACTGCATGAGGCCATAGAAAGGGCCTATAATGCTGGTATTATTATTATAGCTGCTGCTGGAAACGAATATACTGAAGGGGAGGGTTATAATCTTGATGAAACGTCCATGTATCCAGTTTGTCACGATGGTGAAAATGGAGAGAATATGATAATCGGTGTAGCAGCAACTGATGCTATTGATCAGAAAGCTTCTTTTTCGAGTTACGGTTCAAGATGTATTGATATTTTAGCACCAGGAGTTAGTATTTATAGTACTGCAGTTTTTGATCCAGCTCAATACATAGATGATAAAAACTTTAATAAATATTATGATGGTTATTGGTCTGGAACTTCAATGGCTACGCCAATAGTAAGTGGAGCTGTTGCTTTGATAGAACAAGCCAATCCATTTATCAATAGAGACAAGGTTGTTGAATATTTACTTACTGGTACGGATGATGTTAATAGATTAAATCCTAAGTATATTGGAAAAATTGGTTACGGAAGGTTAAATGTTGAACAATCTGTAAAAAAAGCATTATCAGTAAACATTAATAAAAGTAATAATTATTTACTTATCGCACCTATTCATGGCTATAAAAGTGAAGTCAAGATAGTTGATATAGATGGAAATGTTAAAGGTCAATTTTTTGCCTACAACCCAAACTTCCAAGGAGGTGTAAATGTTGCTGCTGGTGATATTGATGGTGATGGTGTAGATGAGATAATTACAGGAGCTGGTTTTACTGGTGGGCCTC
>CAZTIC010000015.1:11925-23238 GCA_964613625.1 uncultured Gammaproteobacteria bacterium
ACCCAAACTTCCGAGGAGGAGTAAATGTGGCTACAGGTGATATAGATGGTGATGGTGTAGATGAGATAATTACAGGAGCTGGTTTTACTGGTGGGCCTCATGTTAGGATTTTTGATATAGATGGAAATGTTAAAGGTCAATTTTTTGCCTACAACCCAAACTTCCGAGGAGGAGTAAATGTGGCTACAGGTGATATAGATGGTGATGGAAAGGATGAGGTGGTGACTGGCGCAGGCCAGGGTGGTGGCCCCCAGGTAAGGGTATTTGATGGATTAGGTAATGTAAAAAGCCAATTTTTTGCTTATAATCAAAATTTCCGAGGAGGAGTAAAAGTATCTTGTGGTAATATCGATAGCGGTATTAGAAATATTGGAGAGGAGATAATTACTTCACCGGGCACGGGAGGGGGGCCGCATATTAGAGTATTTGATAATCATATTAATTTAAAAGGTGAATTTTTTGCCTACGGCGACACTTATCATGGAGGGGTGCAAATAGCTTCGGGAGATATTGATAATGATGGTTTAGCTGAAATAATTACTGGCACGGGTTCTGAGAGTATATCTTACGTTAGGTCTTTTAATTTGGATGGTAAATTTTTTGCTTCATTTTATGCTTTTCCAGAGGATTATAAAAATGGTGTAAATATCAGTGTAATAAAACAATAAAAATGCTATAATATATAATATAGTTTAAGCTTTTGTTATTATTTGAATAATTTTAGTTATATTTATATATTTAAAAATTGGATTCAGAATTATATAATAAACATATGGATAAAAAAATAATTTTTGATAAAAAAAATGTATTAGTTGTGGGCGGAGCTGGTTTCATCGGTTCTCATCTTTGTGATGAATTGTTAAAGAAAAATAAAGTAATATGTTTGGATAATTTTATAACTGGAGATGAGAAAAATATTGATCATCTTCTTGTTAATCCGGATTTTGTTTTTATAAAGCATGATATCGCAAAGCCTATTGATCTAGAAAATTCTTCTGATTTGCAAGAGTTTAAAATTCAATTTCAAGGAATACAAGAAATATATAATTTAGCATGTCCCACATCCCCTAATGATTTTGATAAAAATATTGACGCTAATTTGTTAGCTAATTCATATATTATAAAAAATATTGCAGATATAGCACAAAAATATAATTCAAAATTATTACATTATTCATCATCAGTTGTTTATGGGCCAAGGATAGAAGACACTTTAAAAGTTGATGAGCAATATATAGGAAAGATTGATATATTATCCGAGAGAAGTTCGTATGACGAAGGTAAGAGATTTGCTGAGACTATGTTGATTAATTACAAAAAGACCAAAAACATAGATGTAAAGATTATTAGATTGTTTAGAGTTTATGGACCCAGAATGAAGCTTTTGCAAGGGCATATGGTGCCAGATTTTATTATTAATGCTCTTGATGGCCAAGATTTGGATTTATATGGCGATAGTAGTTTTGTTTCATCTTTTTGTTATGTTAGCGACATAATTGACGCTTCTCTAAAAGTAATGGATAGTGATAAAATGGGACCTTATAATGTTGGTTCTGATGTTGATATTAGCTTAACAAGTGTGGCTGATAAAATTATAAAAATAATTAAATCGCAATCAAAAATTGTTTATAAAGAGAAATTATTATTTATGTCACCTTTGTGCTTGCCAAACATAAGTAAAATTCGCAATGAATTAGGATGGATGCCAATAGTGACGCTCGATAATGGTCTTGAGTTGACGATTAATGATTTGAAAGCTAATAAAAATTTGAAAAATTTGAAAAATATTGAATAAAATATGGAAAATAATATTAATAAAAATAATATAAAAATAGAACCAACGAAAGAAAATGTCGTCGTAGGCAAAAAAGTTTCTTTATTTGAAAAAGTTAATTCTTTTGTGATGAAGATGTCAGGAGTTCCATTGAAAGAGAGATTATTTTTTGTTCAATATTTAGGAATCATGCTTAAATCAGGAGTGTCTTTAGCTGGAGGACTGAAGACGCTTGGAGAGCAAACAGAAAATAAGTATTTTGCAGAAATTATTGGTGATGTGGCTAAAAAAGTTGAAAAAGGAGTTTCTTTAGCTGAGAGTTTGAAGCCTTATGAAAAAGTATTTGGAGAATTATTTATAAACATGGTTGAAGCCGGAGAAGTATCTGGAAAACTAGAAGATGTGTTAACTCAACTTTATGTTCAGATGAAAAAAAATCATGAACTCTTATCAAAGGTAAGGGGTGCTTTGACTTATCCGGTAGTTATTTTAGTTGCCATGCTTGGCATTGGTGGTTTTATGATGGTGGCAGTTGTTCCTCAAATGTTAGCTATTTTTAAAGAGTTTGATGCTGAGCTTCCTTTAGCAACAAGGATTTTAATAGTGATAACAGATGCGTTAAAAGAGCATGGTTTGTTAGTGGGAATTTTTCTTATTGTATTTATTTTACTTTTTGTTCAAGCTCTTAGAACATACAAAGGTAAATACATTTTTCAAGGTTTTTTATTGAAACTTCCAATTATAGCATCAATTATTAAGCAAATAAACCTAGCACGTTTTGCGAGAACTGTTAGCACATTACTCAAAACTGATATAATGATTATAAAAACATTTCAAATTACAGCAAGTATTTTAGGTAATTTGCATTATAGGAAGGCGATACTAGAAATGACAATTAAAATAAAAAAGGGTAGTCAAATAAACGAAATAGTTCAAGCTTATCCTCATTTATTTCCGCCAGTTGTAAGTCAAATGATGTCGGTTGGAGAGCAAACAGGTGAATTAGATAGTATATTAGCTGAACTTGCTGAGTTTTATGAAGGGGAAGTTAATAATGTTATGGATAATCTTCCTTCGATAATAGAACCTATTTTGATATTAGTGTTGGGTGTAGCAGTTGGCGGAATAGCTGTAGCCGTTATGATGCCAATGTATAGCTTGGGTTCGGCTATGTAATCTTATATTAATTTATGTTCAAATATAAATTTAAAAAAAACATAAGGGGTCTTTCATTAATGAACTTATTGGTATCGCTTGGTATCATAGCGCTACTTGCAACTGTTACGATACCATATTTAAGGAAATATCAGCCAAATTTAAAATTAAATGGTTCGGCTCGAGATATGACTTCTGATTTGCGATTGGCTCAACAATTAACTGTGACAGAGCAAGTTATTCACCAAGTATTATTTAATGTCATGAATGATAGCTATCAAATTATTAAAGTTGGTTCACCAGACACTATAATAAAGTCAGTTTCCTTAGATGGAGATGTTAGTATTCAGCAAGTTATAGATTTAACAGATGATACAGTAGTTTTTAATTATTATGGTAGTGTTAGCGAGTCAGGTCAAGTTATTTTGATAAATATAAATGACAACATAGCTACAATAAATATAAAGCCATCGGGTTATGTCCAACTTAATCAATGATAAAAATTTTTTAAATAAATTTGGTTTTTCAATGATTGAAATAATGGTTGCTTTTACTATTTTAGTGATGGCCTTTATGTCTATAATTCAGTCGTTTCCATTCGGCATGGCTATAAGCAAAGATTCTGAGATGACTACAACTGCTTCGTATTTGGCTCAAGAAAAATTAGAAGAAATAACTTCTCTGGGTTATGGCAATATTAATATCGGAGAAATTGAGTCTAAACATAGACTGTCATCCGATTCTTCTGATTTTAAATATAGTTTTCAAAGGCAAACAGTATCTACTTATGTTGATAGTGATTTTAATGACAGTGTGACAAATACTGGGATGATAAAAATCGTGACTACAGTTTTTTATAGTGGTTTAGTTAGTAGATCGGAAGAAAGCTATTCGGCCGCAACCTTGATAAGTGAATTGTAAATAATTATGAATACAAAAGGATTTTCTTTGGTAAATATTTTAATAATAGTTGGATTGTTTTTTTTAGGATATTTAATTTATGATGATTTCTTCAAGAAAGATAATAATATAATTAATCAAGAAGTTTTAGTTAATAATATTTCGGAAGGATTAGAAAGTAGTACGAGCTCTGAAGTAATTATAAAAAATAATAAAAATAATAATGACGTCAGATTTGAGGATAAGAATGTGCAAGCAGTTGAAGATAGTAAGGTTATAATTCAAGAAAAAGAATTAGAAAAACCTTTAGAAGATTTACCAAAAGATAATTATCAGTCAGGTTATTATAAGAATTATACTTATAATTATGAAATTAGATATCCAACAGACTGGCCCCTAAGAGTAAGAAGTGAAGAAAATATATCTGTAGGCACTGTACCTCCAAAAAATGGTCAAGGTGCAATTACGATTGAAATTGGTGAAGATGCAAGTGATGAAATAGATCAATTAAAGAAAGAAGCAAGTAAGTATCCAGGTTTATTAAGCTTAGAAGAGAGTAAAATGATTATTTCTGGTTTTAGCGGGCTAAAAATAGTATTAGAAAATAATATAGCTAATAAAAAAGATGTATACATTATTATAGAAAAAAATAATATAAGCTATGTTATTAAATATTCTTATGAGTCTGATAGTTTTATAAAACAGGTTGAAGAATATTTAAAGACTTTTAAATTTTTATAATAGATGAAAATAAAAAAAAGAAAAAAAAATAATTTTCGAAATGGTTTTTCTATTTTAGAGATAATAGTAAGTCTTTCTCTTTTTGTTTTTGCAATTTTTTTAGTTTTTTCTTTGTACTCATCAGCGCAAAAATCTTATAATAAGGGTTCTAATAAGGCGGAATTAATCCAAAACGCAAGAGTTTGTCTTGATCGAATGAGTAGGGAGATTAGACAAGCCTTGGATTTGATAACAGTTTTACCCGAGGTTAATGATGACGTAGGTAATCCACCGCCAGATGAAATATTTTTTCGAGATGGACATGATATGGATCAAATAACTTATATTAAATATTATCTTGATAATACAAATTTAAAAAGAACGCATATGGCTTATTATTTTGCTGCTGATCCGAGCGTGTACGTTCCTTATGATAGTACGGATATACTTGGTGATCCCCCTGACGAGTTAATTTTGGAAGATTTTATTATAGGCGAGTATTTTAATGATATTGATTTTTGGGGATCAGGTGGTTTGGTTTATATTTTTTTAGACTTAAGTAAGGGAACAGATTTTTACAAGGTGGAATCAAGTGTTTTTAGTAGAAATTAAATATGATAAATTGTATTAACAATAAAAAAGGCGTAGCGCTACTTCTTACTATTTTAATGGTGTCTTTGGTTCTATTTTTATCGTTGTATTTTTTGAGTTTTTCAATAACCGAAAAAAAAATCTCTAAAAGTCAGTCTTGGGGAGCTAAAACTTATTATCTGGCTGAGTCTGGTGTTCAGGAAATGGTATGGAGATTAAAAAATGATGCTACTTATAAAAATAGTTTTGAAACTAATGCGAGTTGGGTAGAGACATTTACAAGGGATAATCCATTTGGTTCAGATAGTGGGTCATATACAGTTACAATCACTAATTCATCCTTAGCTCACGGTGATATCATTTCAACGGGAAGTATAGATATTGGTGGATCTCAGGAAACTCAAAGAATTATAAAAACATCAGTTTATAGGGCCATGGGAAGCACCTTGAGCCTTGAAGACAATACAGGTTATGCCGATGGAAATATAAATATATCATATAGTTCGGTGAATTTTTATAATGGAAGCGCTCACTCGAATAACAATTGTATTGTTAATGGTTTTAGTACGGTAAATATTGATACAGATTTGAATGTAGTTAATAATTATAATAAACATTTTCTTTCTACTGTGAACGTGGGAGGAGATATAAATAATCCTACAAGCGTAGTAGATATGCCAGCAGTGGATTTTGATTCAGCTGATTCTGAATCTTTGAAGAATAAAGCAGATATTGTATATACTGAGAGTGAGTTCGAGGATTTATTGGATGCAAATCAAAATCTAGTTTTGAATGATAATATTACATATGTTGAAGGTGATGTTGATATTTATGGAAGTTTTAATATTACAATTAATGGCTTGTTGGTCGTAGAGAGGGATTTTGAAGTTGGTCGAAAGTTGTGTTGGAGTGGATGGTCTAGGTGTGGCAGGCCATCAATTATTGTAAATCATACTGTAGGAGAGCCGTCAGGAATTTTGGCAAAGAGAAAGGTTTATTTTAAATTATGGACTGGAGGAATGGATATTAATGGTGTGATTTATGCTAATGATCAACTTGATGTTTTGAGCTTTCCTTTTGGTTTTACTTTTGACGCAAATGGCGGACTTGTAAGTCGAAAGTTAACTATCACAAGTGTTTGGTCCCCGATAAATATTACGAGAAACGATGAGATAATAACATCGACTATTGGTGATACTGAATTTTCACAAGTTATTACTGTTGAACATTGGGAAGAGGAGTACTAATATTTATTAAACTTGAATTATGATATAATAATATTAAGTAATATTATTATTACTGCTATTACTACTAATCACTTTTAATTTAAAATATGTTTTTATCAAGTAAATCAAATTATCCAATTGGCCTAGATATATCTAGTAATGTTTTGAGATTGGTGCAATTAAACAAGGTGGGTAAGAAAAACAAGATTCAGGCTATAAGCAAAATAGAAATGGAAAAAGGTTTGATAGTGGATGGAGAAATTAAAGACGAAGACGCGGTTTTGGAAAAAATAAATCAGTTAATTCGTAAGCCGTTATTTGGCAAGGTTAGTTCAGATCGAGTTGTAGCTTGTCTTCCCGAGACAAAAACTTTTGTTAAATTAATTAAAATTGAAAAATCTCCAAATCAAATATCAGAAATAATTGAATCTGAAATTGAAAAACATATCCCTTATGCGATAAATGAGGTTTATTTTGATTGGCAATCAATTCATGAGGGGGATAATGATAGCTTAGTTTTGATTGGTGCTACTCCAAAGGAAATAGTAAATCAATATACCAATCTTTTAGATCGAGCCAAACTCTCTATTCAAGCATTGGAAATAGAGCCGGTTTCTATATGTAGGTGCTTACTCGCAGAGGAGCGACCAGATTACCAAAGTCAAGAGCAGGGTAATTACGCTTTAATAGATATTGGTGCAAATAGAACAAGCATGGTTGTATATTCAAGAAATACTGTTGTATTTACAGTAAGCATGCCTATTTCTGGAGAAAAAATAACACAAAATATAGCAAAAGAGCTAGATATGGATATCGATCAAGCAGAAAAAGCAAAAATTATCTGTGGGCTTGATAAAACCAAGGCTCAAGGCGTTATTAATAAGGTATTGTCAGATAATATTGATGAATTAAAAAAGAAAATAGAAGATTCTATGGATTTTTATGATAATTATTATGGAGATCGTGGACCTCTTAATAAAATAATTTTATGCGGTGGAGGAGCAAACCTCAAAGGACTTAGTGATATTATTAAAGAGGCTACATCTACAGAGGTTTTAACTGGCGATGTTTTTGTTAATTTAGGTGAAAGAAACGAAGAAGTCATTAATGCTCTAACCGAGACTCATAGTTTTAAAAATAAATTAGATAATAAAAAAACAAAAGATATTGTTTTGGATAATAAGATACATCATCAAGACATGAGCTTTTCTTTTGTGACAGCCATAGGTCTTGCCCTACGAGGAATTTTTATTAATGAATAATAATTTGTTATGTTGAAACTCAATTTAGTTTCCGCTGAACTAAAAAAACAAATAAAACTTCAACACGTCTATAAGATGCTTAGACGTGCTAATTATGTACTTATAATAATTACTATATTTATTGCTATTGTTATTATGTCTGCCAAAGTAATCTTACAGAATAATTTTAATAGAGTAGTAGCTGAAACTACATTAATTACAAAAAATAGCCAAGGTTTCAATGAGAGAGCAAGAAATATTAATTCTCGTTTGGCAACATTAGAAAATGTGCAAAATGGTTTTGTTCCTTGGTCATATTTTATTGAAGATGTAGCCAAAGTTATTCCTGACGACATATTTTTGTCTGTTTTTAAAATAGATTACAAGAGCAATTCGCTGGCTTTGAGAGGTCGAGCAATAAGTAGAGATAGTTTAGTAATATTTAAAGATAATTTGGAGAAAAAACCATATTTAAATAAAATTAATTTTCCAGTAAGTAATTTATTAGAGAAAGAAAATATTAATTTTTCTTTTGATGTTAAATTCGATTTAAACAAAATGAGGGAGAGTATTATCAATAATTAGTTGTATGGATTTAAAAATATTGTCAAAATTTGATTTAAAGCAAAAAATAGCTATTAGTATTGTAGTATTTTTAGTTTTTGTTTTTATTATTATTTATTTCACTATATTGCCGTCAGTTAAAGATATTTTAATAATAAAAAATGATATTTATGCTCAAAAGCTTGATTTGGAGATGAAGTATCAAAAAGGACAAAATTTAAGAAGTTTAACAGAGAAATTAATAAGGGCAGAAGAAAGAATAGGAATGTTGGACCAAGCCTTTGTTTCTGGCGATGATGATTTAAAATTCATTACAACTTTGGAAGGGGTGGCGGATAACAATAATGTGAGTCATAAAATAAATCTATCAAAAACCGATGAGACAGGTAATGTTTTTTCTAAAGTGCCCATTCAATTTATTTCTCAGGGATCAGTTATAAATCAGCTCAATTATTTAGTTGATTTGGAGACCTTGAATTTTTATATCAATATTAATTCTTTAGAAATTACTTCTGCGGCCAAACAACTTGACGGAAGTCAATTTAAAAATGTGAGCATGTTTATGTCAGCCGATACTTATTGGAATAAATAAATTTTATGTTATATCTAGACAAATTAAAAAATTTAAGAACCGCTCCGCAGGTTTCTGTAAAAAAAATGTTTTTTATATATTATGTATTAATAATTATTGTTAGTTTATTGATTTTGATGTACTTAACTCTTTTCTTGTACAAAAATTTTTATCAAACCATTACTCAGTCGGAAGAAATTATATTATTAAAAAAAGAAGTAGCAAGCGAAGATGTTAATATGAATAAGTTTGAAAAAATGATATCTAATATTGAAGAAAAACAGCAAGATAGGGAGATAGAGCACGCATTAAATTTTTAGTATTTTGTTAATGTAGTTTTCTATATTATATTTTTTTATTCTCTTTCTTTGTTTTTTTTGATTATTGATTATTTTATCATAATTTTCTATCAACCATTTCATTTGATACATTAGATCTCCTTTGTTGTTTGGTGTAAACAATAGACCTCCTAGTTCATGAATTAATTCCGTTATACCTCCAATTCTTGAAGCAATAATAGGGGTGTTTGTTGATGTCGCCTCGTATATTACAGTTGGTGAATTTTCGTAACATATAGATGGCACAATTAACGCATTAGACCCACTTAATTGTTCCAAGGCAATTTTATTTTCTAATCTTCCCAAGAATTTTATATTATTTTTTGTTTTATATTTTTTTTTGTATTTTTCCAGACCAGGTCCGTCTCCAATTAAATTTAATTCACATTTATCACCTAGACATTCATCACAAAGTCCTTGAAAAGCTTTTATCATAACATCGATTCCTTTTTGAGGTTCTATCAAGCCAATATATAAAAACTTGAAAGTCGAAGACGGATATTTTTTTTCAGAAATTGATACATTATTATTAATTGGATTGGGTATAATTAGCTTTTTTGATTTTTTAAAAAAGTTTTTTTTAATATGTAAATTAAGAAGCCACCTTGATGGTGATATTATGACATCAGGTGAGTTTATTAATTTGGAACAAATATTACTATAAATTTTTGATAACGTATTATTTATTATTTTTTCTTTTTTAAATATCATTAATCCAGATGGGTGAATGAGTTGAATATCATGAAGTGTGTGCAAGTGTTTAATTTTGAGTTTCTTGATGGCTTTTGGCACTAGATATCCAATCCCTTTCAAATTGTGAGTCATGACCAGGTCTGGCTTTTCTTTTTTTAGAATAGATTTTACACGCCAATAATTACAAATATCAAACATGTCGACAATGTGCCAAAATAATCTCAAGACCTTGGGTATTTTTGATAGGTTATTATATGAGATGATATTCCAAGCTTTAAGGTGGTAAACTTTGGTATTGTATTCAAAGTTTTTTATGGGTATGGTAATTGATTTTGAAGTAATAACAAAAACATCATGTCCTTTTTTTTTGAGTCCATCAACAATATTTTCAAATATAATCTCAGCGCCACCGCGCTTGTATGGTTTGTATAAATTGTTTATAAGACAAATTTTCATAAGAGCTACAAATTAGTTAAAATTTTATTAAATTTTTTGGCAATATTTTTCCAATTATATTTTTCCTCTACTAATTTGCGAGCCTCAAGCCCCATCTGAATATATTTTTCTTTATTATTAATTAAAGACTCTATTTTATTTTGTAGATCATTGATATTATTCGGCTCTATTAATAATCCTTGTTTTTGATTTTCGAAAACTGTTCTTACGCCTGGTAGATTCGAGGCTATAACAGGTATCCCTGATGCCATAGCCTCAAGAAGAACAATACCAAAGGCTTCGTTTGTATTTGTAGAGGGAAGTATAAAGAGGTTGGAGCTTGAATAAATACTGGGTAGCTCTTTATTCGATATATTATTTAGAAAGTGAACCTGTTTATTGATTTTTAATTTTTTTGATAGTTTTTTATATTTTGGTAATAAATTTCCTTTGCCGACAATTCTCAATTCCCAATTTTTATTATTGAGTCCCGACACTGCTTGCAGTAAAATATTAACACCCTTAAAGTAATGAGCTTGATCAAGTCCACCCACAAATAAAAGTTTTGTTAATTCATTGTTTTTATTATTAGCAGGTGAAAACTTTTTTATATCAACTCCAAAGGGTATTTCGTGAAATTTATTTTTATTTTTAAAATATATATCTGATATATCACTATTTTTTATATAATCCAGACTAGCGCAAGTCACGAGGTCGGCAAGATTAAATAATGATTTTAGAATCAATTTAGAAGGTAAGCTTAATATTTTGGCAAACAAATTCAAGCCTTTAACATCCATATGGTAGTGGATGACAAGCTTAGTTTTTTTATTTAAGAGTTTGTAGAGCCAAATAATTTCTGCATTACCAAAAAAAGGGTAGTGTAGATAAATAATATCGTATTTTTTTAATTTCCACAGGAGTTGTGGAGTAAAAGCTCCATTTCCAAATTTTAGCCATGGTTTTAAGCGGACAACTTCACTATTTTTATTATTAAATTCTTTTGTTTTTTTATAAGCTGGAGTAAAGGTTATAAATTCTAAATTATCTTTTGAAAAAAAATGCGCAAAATGAAAGGCGCTATTACCAATACCGCCTTCGTATG
>CAZTIC010000016.1:0-21952 GCA_964613625.1 uncultured Gammaproteobacteria bacterium
TGGATTATTTATTAAATAATGGCCTCTTGTCCAATATGAGGTGGACTAATACAAACTCTTGACTAAATGTTATTTTTTATTTATACTATTTTTAGTTAAATAAAAGTTATAAAGTAAGTAGAAGTTATAAATTTCTCTTTACTTTATAACTTTTTACTTTAATTTAAATACAAGGTCCCTTCGTCTAGTGGTTAGGACACTAGGTTTTCATCCTAGAAACAGGGGTTCGATTTCCCTAGGGACTACAAATAACCCAGCACCGATAAGGTGCTGGGTTTTGTGTTGACTTAATACATAATTTGTGTTAAAAATAAATATTCTTTAAAATAATAATATATAAAATAGCAATTGAGGGCAAAAGCTTGATTGACGTTGAATTTAAGAAAAAGTTGCTCGATGAAATAAAGAGGGTAAATAAAAATGATAAATTATCGTATGACGATATTTTTTTTCGCATCAAAGATATTTTATCCAAATCAATATTTGAATTAAAGCAGAAAAATATTGAACGTACATCTAAACTTAAAAAAGATTTAGGCGCAACGTCGTTTGATATGGGGGATGCTATAAATTTTATAAAAGTAAAATTCGATATTGATATTGAAGATGGTATTAGAAGTGTTAAAAAAGTGAGCGACCTTGTGTATCTCATCGGTGAAAAATTAAAAGAGCAAAATCGCTTTTATGATAATAATTTTTAGATTCAATTAGGAGGATAATAATGATAGAAAATAAGATAAAGAGACTGATTTATGAAGTCCTTAATGTAAATTTTTCAATTATTACTTCTGGTGCCAGCTTAATTGATGGTCTTGGCGCTGACTCTTTGGAAATGATCGAAATTGTGACGGCAGTCGAAGAGAAGTTCGATATTGATATTAATGATGATGATATGGAAAAAATTGTTACTGTCGATAATTTATTCAAACTCGTGAAAAATAAAATAAAATAAAATTTATTTTAAAGAAAAAAACAGGCGGGGGTCCATAATGGAACCTCGCCTTTTTATTTTGAGTTTATTTTTATTTATTTTCTTTCTACAAAAAAATATTTATTACACCCCGAACATTCTATTTGTGTTTTTTTGATAGGGTGGCTACCATGACTGGTGACTACATTCCAAGTACTGCAGAAGATACATCTTGCTTCGCCGTCGTTGAATATGGGTTCTACTTTTTGGTATCGTTTGACATTTAAATGGCAATTACATTTAGTGCATTTTATGATACCGAACTTTTGAATGTTTAGTAATACACGACATTTTGGGCAGTACTCTGAATCGGAAATGTCTTTTAATTCGATCGTTGTAAGTGAGTTGACAGTTGTTCTTCTGTCGGATTTAGTTAATAATTTGTTTGTTTCGATAATACGATGTTTTTTCGCAAAGAGTGATTTTATAACTTCTCCTGTTTGATTACATTTAAGTTTTCCGCCTCTGATTGGCTTGTAAGTGATTTTATCATGATCTTTTCTTTGTACTGCTAGTAATTTTTTATTCATCTCGCACCCTCTCGTTTAAAGATTTGTTTATAAAAAAACGAAAACACAGTTTATGTATTTTCGTTTAGTTTAGGTTTATTTGTTTGATTTGTCAAATTATTAGCTAATTTATCACATTTAATCCACCCAAATCTTCTTTCAAGATTTTTTTATAGTTTGGATTTTTCTTTAGAGCTGGTTTTTCTTCATGTTCTATTACATAGTAGGCGAAACCTTTCATTTGTTTTACTAGTTCATAGTCAGCATGTCCTGGCATGCTTGCTGCTTTTTTTTCATCAAAATTTACTGGACTGTCATCAGCAGTAGCGTAATATGTTTTTCCAGTATTTACTAGTAGGTGACCCCATCCAGGTCCCATATAAATTTCGTCTCCAGGACTTGTTACCATAGCTTTGAATTCTTCTACTGAGTCAGCAATCATGTCACCATTATCATCAACTGATAATTTTTGTAACAAGGCAATGCCGTCTCCGTATAGAATGTTGTATCTTTCATCTAGGTCACCGACATGATAATGACCATAAGTTTTTATGTATTCTCCTGAAATAGTTCCTGGTTCCCAGAGAGTGATGTTTTTTTGTTCTTTTCCACCACGTATCATGTGATAGTGGATTGCTGGACCCTCTCCTTCTGGATCCATGAGTACTTCCTGCATTTTTTCGTGACTTCTAGAAGCATAGTGTTTCGCAACGTGTGTAAAATCAATTTGCATAGTTTTTATTTATTTAGTTAATTTCAGCCAGGGGCTGATCCGCCTTGGGCGGAAGTATTTTATTTTTTCCAACCTCGATTTTTTTGTTGTCTCATTTCTTCAGTTTCGGTTTTTCTTTTTAGGTCATCTTCTAGGCGGACGGTATTTCCTTTTTCTGGAGTTGATGCTTCTATGATATCAGCATCAGTCTTGGCAGTTATTCTATGGATTTGGCCAGTAGAGACAAAGTATCCTTTATGTAATTCCATTTCTACTTCGTGAATTTTTTTATCTTTGTCAGAAATAGTAATAATAGCTTCGCCGTTTATTAGACACAGCGACTCTTCTTTTTCGTCGTGGTATTGGAGACTGAGCCTAGCTCCTGCGTTTAGATGAAGTATCTTTCCTGTAAACGGATTATCATCGCTAGTATAAATAATTTCCCATCCCCATGGTTTTTCTATTTTCTTTTGATATGGAGTAATAGACGCCTCTCTTTTCTTAGTTTTCATAAGTAAATTTAATTAATATTTCTTTAATAATTATATCATAGATTTTTGTAAAAAAATAACCCGCCATCCATCTTTTTGTAAAAGATTTCTAGCGGGTTGTGTAAAAAGTTAAACTAATTCAGATTTTAACTAAATATAATAGTGTTGTTTTGGAAATTAGATGTTCAGTCTACGAAGACGATGACTCATTTCATCGGCATTTTCTTTGAACATAAAGGACGATATCCTGATACGTTTTTTTGCATCATTGTTGTTGTCTGTGCCACCACTGACAAATCCTTCTCCAGGAGTAGCAACGATTTGAGCTTTTTCGATAAGTAACTCGCAGAAGCTTTTACTATACATTCCTTTTGGAGTTTTTACCCAGAGATATGGGGAATCGATTCCACCGACGTACTCAAGTCCCAGGTAGTCAAGCTCTTTGCCGATGACTTTTGCGTTGCGCAAATAGTAACGAACTTGCGTCATACAGGCTTCGCGTCCGGTAGTCATAGCGGTCATAGCCATTTGCTGAATTACCCAGAACACCCCGTTCGTTTTGTACCCTTTGTACCTGGCCCATAGATCCCGTACTAGGTGAGCATCTCCACTGTTGCCGTAGAGGGTGGCATTTCCGATGATGGCATAAGCACACCTTACGTTGGTGAATCCAAAAGGTTTTGAGAATGACCGGAATTCTATTGCAACGTCCCAGGCGTCCTCAATTTCGAAGATGCTTCGAACGACATTAGGGGAAGAGATAAATTCCACGTAGGCATTATCATACAGGATAGTTGCCTGGCATTTTTTTGCGTAAGCCACCCACCTGGCCAAGTATTCCCGATTTGCTGTTTGTCCGGTGGGATTGTTGGGATAACACAGCCAGATAATAGCTCCTGGATATTCATCTCTCGGTGGTTCGGGGCACCACTCATTTGCATCATTGGCAGTTATATAGACAATTTTTCTTCCGGCTATCAGTGCTGCGTTTACATAAACTGGATAAGCTGGGTTAACAACCAGAACAGGAACATCCCGATTGAAAATATCGGGGAAAGTTGCAGAATCTTCTTTTGTTCCGGTTGATACGAAGATGTTGTCTTCGTTAATTTTTGTAATTCCTCGTGAGTGGAAATCGACTAGCGAGATTGTTTCACGCAGATCATCATAGCCGATTTCGGGACCGTATCCTCTGTAGTGTTGTTGAATACCCATCATATTCATAGCTTTTACACCCGCATCCACTACTTCGGGTACCAACGGCAATTTAGTGTTGCCGATTCCGGCATCGATGATCTGGCGAGATTTGGGGTGTTCTGTTTCATATTGAGTTCCTAGTTGTTTTATTTCATCAAAAAGGTAGATTGGAGGAATAGCTAATATTCCTAGGTTAATGGTTGCAATTTTGTCATTAATCATGGATCGTCTCCTTTTCATTAAAGTTTTAAGATTTGTTTTTCAAACTTTAGTGTTGCAAAATAATCAGCCATAGTTTCTTCACGACGGATCAGTTCCACCGTTCCATCTTTTTTCAAAAGAAGTTCTTTCGGACGCAACTGGGCATTATAATTAAAACCCATAGCATGCCCATGAGCGCCGGTGTCTTGAATAACAACAATATCACCCGGTATGATAATAGGCAGTTTACGTTGAATGGCAAATTTATCAGTGTTTTCACACAACGCTCCTACAACGTCAACAATTTGCTTATCTCGACCAGATGTATTTTTACCGTTTGGATTTAAAACGTCGATGTGATGATAAGCACCGTAAATTCCGGGGCGCATTAAAGCTGACATGCAAGCATCAACACCAATATATTTTCGATAAATATTTTTAATGTTGATTGCTTTCGTCACCAAAACTCCGTGGGGTCCAGTCATGTAGCGACCGCTTTCTATAAAAAGTTTTGGCATATATCTCTGACCTTGTTTAAATACTTTAAACAGAGTTGTAACGTCTTTGGCCAGATCTGTAATATTGAATTTGTCGTCATCGGGGTGGTATGGAATACCCATGCCTCCGCCGATATTAATAAACTCGAATTTGATACCGAGTTTGGTTGATATATCGGCTACAAGAGATAACAACATCTGAGCTGTTTCAACCAAGTAGGTATAATTTAACTCATTTGATGCCAGCATTGTATGGATGCCGAAACGTTTAACGCCGCGATTGATCATTTCTTGATAGGCGTTTATAATTTGCTCGTTACTGACACCATATTTAGCTTCAACCGGTTTTCCGATGAAATTATTTCCAGTTCGCTTGGGTCCTGGATTATACCGAAAGGATATCAATTCTGGAATTTCAGGCAACTTGGAAATCAGCGAAATATCATCAAGGTTGATAATGCAACCCCCGTCAGCAAACGCTGTTTCAAAGCCTTTGTTGGTGGTATTGTTTGAAGTGAACATAATTTCTTCGTCAGTAGCACCAATATTTCGACTGAGCACAAGTTCTGGAATGGAACTGCAATCAAAACCGAACCCCATATCTTTCATGAGACTCATAATGGTGGGATTGGGCAATGCTTTTACTGCGAAGTATTCCATAAACCCAGGAATAGCAGAAAAAACATTTTTTAACAATTTGCCGGTTTGTAAAATTCCTTTTTCATCGTAAATATGAAAAGGTGATCCGAAATGCGCAATAATATCTGCGATATTCGGAAATAAACGTTTTTTGAAATCATTCGACATTGGCATAGTTTTTCCTCCATCGGTTACAGATTATTGGTTTATTATTTTGTAAGGTCCGTTGCAAAAATAAATTTTTATCTAAAATTACAATTAAATTAAATTAACATTATTACTAACTTAAGTCAAGAGAAAGGGCTTGATTTTTGATTCGTATAATGGTAAATTATATTTGACGACAGATAGTAAAAGTAAGTAAATATTCTGTCGTTTTTTGCTAATAATTAGCTTTGTAAAATAATTTTATGTCAGGACATAGTAAATGGTCTACAATTAAAAGAGCCAAGGGTGCAACTGATGTTAAACGGGGTGCAATATTTACAAAGATTGGTAAGCTTATCACTATTGCAGCGCGTGATAAAGGTGGCGATATGGATACTAATTTTTCTTTGCGTATGGCAATTGATAAGGCCAAACAAGCCAATATGCCCAAGGACAATATCGAACGTGCTATCAAGAGAGGTATAGGCGAAGCACAAGGAGAGCAAATAGAAGAATTGTTATATGAAGGAATTGGTCCGGTTAATTCTCAGTATGTTGTAAAGAGTTTAACCGATAACAAAAATAGAAGCGCTTCAAGTATTCGTCATGCTTTTACAAAATTTGGTGGATCTCTTGGTTCTGTAATGTGGAATTTTTCTCAGAATGGTGTTGTTAGAATATCAAATGAAGAATTAAAGATATCAGATGATGAATTTGAAGAATTGGAATTAGAGCTAATTGAAGCTGGAGCACAAGATATTCAGAAAGAGGAGGAGGGCGTAACAATTATTACTAATATGGAAGACTTGGTTAAAGTTAAAAAATTTCTTGACGAAAAAAAAATAAAAACTGAATCAGCCGAGATTGAATATATTGCCAAAGAAAAAATAAGTTTAGAAGAAAGCGATCAAGAAAAGATCGAAAGATTTGAAGAAGAATTGGATGACTGTGAAGATGTGAGTGATTATTTTTCTAATATCGTGTAACTATATAAATATGATTATATTAGGAATAGACCCCGGCATAGCTGATACTGGGTTTGGTATTATAAAAAAAGAAAAAAATGGTGACTTGAAATGTCTTGATTATGGTTCTATCAAAACCAAGGCAAAGACACCTATTGGTGATAGACTTGAAATCATAAATATTGAATTAAATAAAATAATAAAAAAATATAAACCAAGTATTGCAGCTGTTGAGGAATTGTTTTTTTGTAATAACCAAAAAACCGCAATAGTGGTTGGGCAAGCAAGGGGAGTTTCCTTGCTCACGATAAAACAAAATAAAGTAAGACTTTTAGAGTTTACACCGCTACAAGTCAAACAAGCAGTTTCTACTTATGGAAAAGCCTCTAAGCTACAAGTACAGAAAATGGTAAAATTAATTCTTGGTCTCAAAGAAATTCCAAAACCAGATGACGCAGCTGATGCCTTAGCTGTTGCGATATGCGCAGTAAACAAGAGATATAATTAATTAGTTTTTATATATAATGAAAAAAATTAAAATTGCACAAATTACTACCGAGGTTACTCCATTTTCTAAAAGTGGAGGCCTTGCTGATGTGGCGAACGGACTACCGAGAGCTTTAGATAGGCAGGGTCATGATGTGATTATAATTACTCCACTTTATAATAAGATTATAGATAAAAAACGTCATAAATTAAAAATAGTTTATAAAAATATAAAAGTCTATTTTAATTCTCGTGATGCAATAAGAATAAATTATTATAAAGGATATTTGCAAACTGGCGTACCTGTTTATTTTGTAGAATGTAAAAAGTATTTTGGTAGAAAAAAGACTCTTTATGGTTCATCTCATGAAAATGCTAGATTTTTAGTTTTTAATGTTGCTGCATTGAAGCTTTTATCTATACTCAAATTTGAGGCTGATATTATACAGTGTCATGATTGGATGACTGGACTTATTCCATTTTATTTAAAAACTGATTTTAGATATTCAAAGACTCTTAGAAAAGCTAAAACAATTTTCACAATTCATAATTTAATATTTCAATTTGGTAAAAATTGGTGGGAGGTTCCACCTGAGAAAAAAGATTATGGTAAAAAAAGAATTCCGCATTTAAATGATCCAAACCTTGAATATATAAATTTTGCTAAAAGAGCTATTTTATCAGCTGATGCAATAAGTACTGTTAGTGAACAGTACAGTAAAGAAATATTAACAAGACATTTTGGACAAGATTTGAATAGGATATTAAAAAATAGAAAAGATAGATTATTTGGAATTGTGAATGGTATTTCATATAAAGATTTTAATCCAGATCAAGATCTCGGACTCTATAAGAAATATAATTACAGGAATATTAAAAGAAAAAAATTAAATAAAAAATATTTACAAAAGATGTTTAAGCTTCCGCAAGATGAGAATATGCCTGTGATTGGTATGGTTATGCGAATATCTTATCAAAAAGGCTTTGATCTTTTATTTGATACGATTGATGATATTATGAATCTTGGTGTTCAAATAATTATTATGGGTGGAGCTGATAAATATTACAGAGACAAGATTAAAAAATTTATAAAAAAATATCCAAAACAAATTAACGCTCACCTTAAATTTAATACAAAAGACGCTACTAAGGTTTATGCTGGAGCAGATATTTTTTTGATGCCATCGCACCTTGAGCCATGTGGCATAACACAGCTTATAGCAATGCGTTATGGTTCTGTACCGATTGTTCGGCATGTTGGAGGGCTTATTGATACTGTTCAGGACTATAATCCAGAAACAAAAAAGGGGAATGGATTTGTTTTTAAAAACTATGACTCACAAGAATTATTGATATCAGTAGTAAGGGCAGTAGAATATTTCAAGAATAAAAAACTATGGCGTGGTTTAATTGTTCGAATAATGCAAGAGTCACATAGTTGGGGTGAGCCAGCCAAGAAATATGTTTCTCTGTATAAAAAGGTGATGAAATTTAAAAACGGTAATGGAAAGAATAAGAAAAATAAATAAATTAAGTTAATAAAAATCCTCTTAAAACAAGGGGAGGAAATATAAAATTTATGAAATGGATAAATTTTTTACATATATATCAACCTGCTAATGCAACAGGGAATGAAATACGAGAAGCTAGTGACAAGAGCTATCTGCGTATTATACGAGGGCTTGAAGATCACCCTGATATTAAATTTACTCTAAATATCACAGGTTGTCTTTTTTTGCGTTGGGAAGAGTTGGGATATGGAGATTTGATAAAAAGATTAGTGAGTTTAGTTGAAAAAGGAAAGATTGAATTGACTGGATCAGTGGCCTATCATTCTTTTTTACCTTTAACGCCAAAAGCTGAGATAAAAAGACAGATTTTAGAAAACGAAGAGATATTACAAAAGTATTTTGGAGAAAAATTTAAACCAAAGGGATTTTTTATTCCAGAAATGGCTTATCATTCAAATGTTGCTAAGATAATTAAAAAGATGGGTTACGAATGGATAATATTAGACGAAATTTCTTATAATGGAAGGCTAGGAAAGGCAGATACAAATAAAGTTTACAAAGATAAATATAGTGGCCTAAAAGTAGTACTTCGTTCTCGTGAATTCTCGCATGGTTTTTTTCCTGACAAATATAAAGAAGTTAAAAATACAGACACAGTACTTACCGCTACTGATGGCGAGCTCTATGGCCTTAGACACAAGGATCATACAGCTGAATTTGAAAAAATGTTAAAAGATGAAAACTTAGAAACTATCTTGGTTTCAGGTTTTATTTCAGATTTTAAAGACATAGAAAAATACAAACCAATTAAATGTAGCTGGGAATCAACTGAAGAAGACGTCAAGAAAAATAGACCATATATCCTTTGGTATAATAAGGATAATAAAACTCAAATGAAGATTTGGAAGCTAGCAAATTTGGTATACAAAATTGTTGATAAATATACAGATGATAAGAATAGTGAGTGGGCAAGATGGCACTTGGTTCGTGGTATGGCAAGTTGTACTTTTTGGTGGGCATCAGAAAAAGATTTTCGAGATATTTTTGGACCACAAGCCTGGAATCCAGATGAAATTGAAAAAAGAGTAAATGAGCTTGTGAAAGCGGTTAGATCATTGGAAGATTCAACTGATTTAAAAACAAAAATTAAAATAGAAAATTTAGCATTAGATATTAAAAAAACAATTTGGCAAAAACATTGGAAGCTAAAACACGAATCTAATAAATAATAATTATGAAAAATAAAATATTAAAATTATTTAATGAAGAGTATGTAATTGATTTATTTAAGAAGGAAGTTTTACATTTGTACCCTGATTTTTGTGATATTAAAAAAATAATTATAAAAGCTCCAAAAAAGTATATTTGGGAAAAAACATATCATGTAGTAGCTGAATTTCGAACTTCATTTGTGACTAAAGATAAAAGAATAGTAAAAATTCCTATTTATTGTTCAGCGCATAGTGATGAGCCAAGAAAAAATGTATATACTGCTCTTAAATTTTTATGGGATCATGGCTTTGGTAAAAGTTTTTTAACCATTCCTAGACCTTTGTTTTATTCCGAATATTTTTGCGGTATTTTTTATCGAGGTGCGGAAGGCCACAATCTTTATGAATTTATTAGGACAGAAAATTACGGAGAAATAGAAAAAACAATCCCGCTTGCAGCTAAATGGTTTGCTAAGTTGCATAATACATCAATCAAAGATGCAATAAATTTCAACAAAGAAAATAGTAGATTAAAAACTGTAATACCAGGAGAAAAACATATTTTAGAAACGGTTAAAAGAAATTATTCAAAACATTACGATTTTTACAAAAAAGCTTATGAGATATTTATAAATAATGAAGAAGTCTTTTTGGCATCAACTAATCAAAGATGGCTTATTCATGGTGATGCTCATCCAGAAAATATTATCAAAATAAGTAAAAAGAAGATAGCAGTTATCGATTTTACAGATCTTTGTTTATCTGATGTGGCTAGAGACTTAGGCACATTTATTGAACAACTAGATTTTATGATGATGAGAAAAATAAATAACAAAAAATATTCTGAAAAAATGAAGAATATTTTTTTGGAAAACTATTTCAAAAATGCTAAAATAGAATTAGATGATAATTTGCAAAAAAGAATTGATAATTATCTAAATTGGACAAAGGTTCGTACAGCTACTTTTTTCTTGTTAAAAGATAATGCTGAACCAGAACGTGCTTTACCACTTATCAGACAAGTGAAGAAAAATTTAAATATTTAATATTTCAATACATAATAATAATTTTTGTTTTGTGTTGTAAAAATACTCATGCTTATAGATTTACAACTTCATTCAACTTATTCAGATGGTTATTTAACTCCAACTCAGTTGGTAAATTTTATTTCCAAACATAATATTAAAGTCGCTTCACTTACTGATCACAATACTGTAGCCGGAATTGAAGAATTCCAACTGGCTTGTAAGAAGTATAACATCAAGCCCATTAATGGTCTTGAGCTTTATGTGAGATATAAAAATAAGAAGATGAATATACTTTGGTATAATTTTGACGACACTAATCCTCGTCTCCATAAATTATTAAGAGAAACACAAATTAGGAGAAAACAAAGTGTAAGAAAGTCTTTGGAAAAATTAGTTCGCCGAGGATTTATAATAAATATAAATAAAATATTAGATAAATATACTCATTATATGCCATTGAATCATATAGTTGACGACATTAAAGTTAATCCAAAAAATTTAAAAAAAATAAAAAGAGAATTAAAAATAAATAATCCAAGAGAAGGTCATATTATGGGAGAATATTTTAAAAATAAAAAAATAGGAAAATTATATGAAAGTTATATTGATATAAATAGGGTATTGGAATTAAAAAAAGAAATTGGAGGACAAGTTATTCTTAATCATCCCGCTAAACATGGTTATATATCTCCAGAAGTTTGGAAAGAATTAAAAGTTATTGGTGTTGAAGGAGTTGAAGTTTTATCTCCTCATCATTCTGTTAATTCTGTAATGTATATACAGTATTTAGCTAGGCAAATAGGCTTTATTGAAACTGGCGGGTCAGATTATCATCGTTTCGAAGGTGAAAAATATCCGATTCAGAGTTCATTTGATTATTTCAAAATAGATTCAAAGTATTTAAAAGGAATAAATAAAGTAATAAACTAATCTATGCATCACCTTATTTTTGAGGGCGCAGAATTGTCTGGGAAGAGCTGGCTGATGTCGCAAATATATAATCACCTAGAACCAAAGTATAATCAAAATAAGATTACTTTGGATGGTTGTCATTGGTTTAATTGTGATAACGGTGTATTTGGAACAGAAAACAGCCAAGAAGTAATAGATGGATATTTGCAAATATTTAAAGCTTTGAAAGAAAAAAATTTAATAATTGAGAAATTTATAATAGCTGATAAAATTTATCATCGAATGCATAATCATAAAGAAATTGATTTCAGCACCGAAGAGCTAGAATTAGAAAAGTTAAATTTCAAAAATATATTTATTACTTTCCCAGAAGACGAAGAAATAATAAAAAAAAGAATTCAAGATAGATTGAATATTTATCCTCATTATAAGAGTATTTTGCAAGAGCCAAGTTGGTATATAAAGCAACAACAAGAATACAGAAATGAAATTAAAAAATCAAACCTTCCTTTTTTTGTTGCAGAAACTAATACATTACCAGATGAAAAACTTGTTTCTGAAATATTAAAATGGATAGGAGAATAATTTTTTTTAAAAAAATGAAAAAAAACAAAGATTCAGATATTATAGAGGAGTGTTATCAAAAATCTATTGAGTTACTTTTAAAGAATTCAAAAGAATTTGGAATTTTAGCTAGCTCAAAATCAAATAGAGCAACCAAAAGAAACTATTTAAGTATTTTTGGACGTGATGCTTCGATTTGTTCTTTGGGCATGATAGCTAGTGGAAATAAGGAATTAATAAAAACAGCAAAAAATAGTATAATGACTCTGGCGAAGTTTCAAGCTGATAATGGGCAGATGCCTAATTATGTAAAGCCGGAAAGAAATGAAGTTGATTTTTGGTATATGGGCTGTATTGATTCAACACTTTGGTGGTTGATAGTTGTTAAATTTTATAATAAATATTCTGGAGATAAAAAATTAATAAAAATACTTGATAAAAATATTAAAAAAGCTATTTTTTGGTTAAATTGTCAAGAGCACCCAAATGATGGTTTGTTAACTCAGAATGAAGCTAGTGATTGGGCTGACATAATGCCAAGGAGTGGAAAAGTTCTATATTCAAATGCTTTGTGGTGCGAGGTAAAGAAGATATATAAAATAATTGATTATAAAAAAACTGTTTTTAATTTTAATTCGTTATTTAACCCATTTAGTAAAAATAAAGATAATAATTTACCAAGAAGAAATAATTCCTTAATAAATTTTATAAAAAAATACCAGAAGAAAGTTAATTATTATTTAAGTTTTGTTAATTATAGATTTTGGGGTAAAGATGTCGATGTTTATGCAAATTCTCTAGCAATGATATTTGGCTTATCTGAAAATATCAATAGTCAAAAAATTATTAAAGATTTTTTTTCGTTTAAAAAAATAAAAGAGTTGCCTATGCCAGTTCTTTTTAATCCGATAAAAGAAAATTCAAAATTGTGGCGTGAGTACATGGGTGTTCATAAACAGAATTACCCTAATCAATATCATAATGGCGGTGTCTGGCCATTTACTAGTTGTTTTTGGGCCATGGCATTGGCTGAATACAATAAAGAGGAGGCGCTAAGTGAACTAGTGAAAATAGCAGAGTTGAATAAGAAAAAAAATTGGCAATTTAATGAATGGTTTCATGCTAAAACGGGTAAACCAATGGGAATGAAAGGTCAGTCTTGGAATGCCGGCGCTTTTCTTTTAGCTTATTATTATATAAAAGGTGATATAAAATTTTAAAATAAAAATATTTATGCAAAAAAAGAAAAAAATAAAAGTATTAATGGCTTCAGCTGAGGTTGCACCTTTTGCAAAAGTTGGAGGTTTAGCTGATGTTGTAGGTAGTTTACCACCAGCACTAAAGAAAAATAATTGTGATGTACGTATTATAATGCCACTTTATAGTGAAGTTATAGACAAAAGAAAATACAAGCTAAAAAAGAAATATTCAAATCTGGAAGTGCCAAGTGGAAAGGGATTTCAACTTGTAAATATCTGGGAGAGTGTATTACCGAAAACAAAAGTTCCAGTTTATTTTATAGAAAACGAAAAGTATTTCTCAAAAGGTGGAGTGTATTATGGAAAAGGATCCGAAAAGTTTTTATTTTTTTCATATGCCGCTTTATATGTTTTACCAGTATTAAATTTTATTCCCGACGTGGTACATTGCCATGATTCTCATACCGGACTTATTCCAGATATTTTAAAATCTACTAATTTAGAGTATTTAAAAGATATTAAAACAATATATACCATTCATAATCTGAATTATCAAGGAGTGAACGAATTAGAAGTATTATCAATTGGAAATTTGAATAAAAATTCTACAAAGATTCTAAGTAAAGATGCTCAAAATGGTGATATTAATTTTATGGTGCAGGGGATACTTGGGGCTGATTTTGTAAATACTGTGAGTAAAAAATATTCAAGAGAAATTGGCACTTCAGTCTATGGAGCTGGACTTGAAAAGTTAGTGAAGAAAAGAAAAAAAGACTTGTATGGAATAGTTAATGGAATAGATATGGATTTCTTTGATCCAGCTAAAGATAAATTGATTAAAAAGAAGTTTTCTGTAAAAAATTTAAATGGTAAGCAAAAAAACAAAGCATATTTACAAAAGTTAGTTGGACTCCCAGTAGACACTGATAAGCCACTGGTAGGTCTAGTTTCAAGATTGGCTTGGCAAAAAGGCTTGGAATTGATATCAGAAAGTGTTGTTGGCTTGGATTGCCAGTTTGTGTTCTTGGGTACTGGTCAAAAAACATATGAAAAAATGTTAGCTAAGCTTGCTAAGAAATATCCAGAAAAGGTGAGTGCGCAAATTATGTTTGATGTGAAGTTGGCTCAACAAATATATGCCGGATCTGATATTTTTTTGATGCCATCTAGGTTTGAGCCTTGCGGACTTGGACAAATGATAGCTATGCGTTACGGAACGCTTCCAGTGGCTCGAGCTACGGGCGGGTTAGATGATACTATAGATAGTAAAGTTGGTTTTAAGTTTGATAAATTTAGAACGAGTGGACTTAAAAAATCCTTAGAAGAAGCTTTGAATGTTTTTTATAACAATCAAGCGAAATGGAAAGAAATGCAAAATAATGCCATGAAAAGAGATTTTTCTTGGGATAAATCAGCCAAAGAGTATATGAGGCTATATCATAAATTAATTAAATAGCAATGCTTAGTAAGTTAAAAAAAATATATCCAAATCAAGCAAAGTTTGTTTATGAAGAGATAAATAAATTAATCAAGGACTATAAAAAAAGAAATCCGGTTAAAAGTAGTAATAACCGGATTTTATTTTCTGAAAAAGATATAGTTTTAATCTGTTACGCTGATCATGTAAAAGAATCAGGAATAAAAACTTTCAAAACTATGCATAAGTTTTTGTTTAAATTTGCTCGTGGCATAATAAACAGAGTTCATTTTTTGCCTTTTTATCCTTGGTCAAGTGATGATGGTTTTAGCGTAAAAGATTATTATCGGGTAAAAAAGACATATGGAGACTGGAAAGATATAAGTGTAATTAAAAAAAATTTTAATTTGATGTTTGATTGTGTTTTAAATCATACTTCTGTGCAAGGAGAGTGGTTTAAAAAATTTTTAAAAAATAATAAAAAATACGAAGATTTTTTTATTTCATTTTCAAAAGATGAATACAAAAAGAATGTTAATAATTTTCAAAAAGTATTTAGACCAAGAAAGGATCCATTATTTACAAAATTTAAAACAAAAAATGGAGAAAAATATGTATGGACTACATTTTCCAAGGATCAAGCTGATTTAAATTTTAATAATCATAAAGTATTTTTAGAATTAATAAAAATTTTATTATTTTACGCCGAAAATGGAGCAAGTGCCATAAGACTGGATGCTATAGCTTATGTATGGAAAAAATTAGGTACAAATTGTTTTAATCTCAAAGAAACCCATTTATTTGTACAAGTGATTCGAGAGATATTAAAAAAAGTAGCTCCTGATGTCTGGTTGGTTACTGAGACAGTCTTGCCTGATCAAGAAAATATTAATTATTTTGGGGATGGCGGGAACGAAGCTCATCTAGTTTATCATTTTCAGCTCGAAACTCTGATTTTATATACAATATTAAAAGGTGATTCAGGTATTATTTCTAATTGGCTCAAAAACATTATTCATACAAGTGATATTGCTAATTATTTAAATTTAAGCATTTCTCACGATGGTATACATACCATTCCTGCCAAAGGAATATTAAATAAAAAACAAATAAAAGAGTTAGTTCGCGATTGTGTTAAAAAGGGAGGTAAGATTTTGGAGCGAGATATTGGAAATGGTAAAAAAGAAGTATATGAAATAAATATAACTTATCCAAGCGCAATTGGTAATGTGAAGAAATATTTAGTTAGCCAAGCTATAGTACTTGCTCTTCAAGGAGTACCACTAATTTACTTAAATAATTTAATAGGAGCTGATAATTGGAGCGAGGGAGTAGAGAGGTTGGGATACGGACGAGCCATAAACCGAGAAAAGTTTAATTACAAAAAAATAAAAAACCAATTAAATAACAAAAGCTCTAAAAAAGCACAAATATATAATGGATATAAAAAATTATTAAAAGTGCGAATTAATGAAGCATTATTCTCTCCTCAAGTAAGTCAAAAAATATTAAATTTTTGTTCTAGCTTAATAGTAATACTTAGATACAAAAATAATAATAAATTATTAGCGTTATTTAATGTAAGCAATAAAGAAGTTGTTATTAAATCTATAGATATAAAAAGATATTTAAAGAAAATAAAAGTAAAAGATATTTTGTCTAAAAAATTTATTAAGTTAGATAAAGATTTAGTGCTTCAGGCCTATGAAGTTAAATGGTTGAAGTGAGAGACAGGGGAGTGTTAATAACTATATGCTAAGAGTATAAAAAAATTAGCGATTTTCTCAAAAAAACAAAATTATGTTATAATAACCTCATAATGTGTATAAATTTTACACAGATATTAAGGTAAATTTTTAATGGTTAAAGTTAACCTAATTTTTGATACCTCACCCTGTCGCTATTGCTCCTTTCCCTCTCCTAAATAGGCGAGGGAAATCAAATAAAACAAAAAAATATAACCAATAAATAATGCCAAAGCAAAATAAATCTAAACAATTAAATAAAAGACCAATAGAAGATAAAAAGGGCCTAATCCTCCCTCTCTATTTTGGTTGGCAACTCAGAATAATACTAGAAAAAGTCTCAGACCTAAGACAGCATATAGTAGGACCATTCCAGAAGTATTGGCATTTCATGGCTGTAGTCATAATGCTAATTACAGCAACATCAGCATTTCTAATATTAAAACAACATAACGATACCCAAGCTGCTACCTATTATTGGACTCAAAATGATTGGTCGGGAGGAGCTAGTACTACTGATATTGCTATTCACGGCACTGATAATGATACTTGGACAGCCTATCAATCAGCTGACTCTAATTTAACTATTGGAGGAAATGTTTCTATTACAGCTACTACCCAAACTCTAACCCACACCCTAAGCATTGATTTTGCCAACGGTACTAGTGTTGGAGTTTCAACTAGCAGTGATGAGATAAGTTTGGATTTGCCGTAAGACATGAAACCTGCCTACCGGCAGGCAGGCATGAAGCATGAAACATGAAATAAAATAACTTAGAAATTAAAAAAAATAGTTCAAGAATGTTTCAAAAGAAAAACAAAAAAATATTCAATTCATATTTCAAACTAACCTTAGGAATGTTTTTAATCCTGAGTGGGTTTTTGTTTTTAAATGTTAATGATGTTAAAGCTGCCTCTGCAAGAAGATTACCAGCTGCCTATGTGGTTCACACTTATGGCGGAGCAACTAGGACTTTTCAATCATTGGCAACCTGGGAAGCTTTAACTGACATCAACTTAACTTTTGTTACCGCTACTGATCAAAATAGTTCTGGGAATACTTTGTATATTGCAGACACTACAGTATTTGATGATTGTGAATTAAATGAATCTACTATTTCAGTTGATGGACAAATTCTTACTATCACTGGAGTAGCCGCAGGAGTGTCACTTACTGTTTCAGATATTTCCGGAACAATTTCTTCCGGCACCGCCGTACAAACTGGTTTTATTTTAACTTGTTATGCTGATTCTTCGGAATATGAAGACTCGGTAGCAATGGCGGGAGCTACAACGAATTCAAGTTATTTCAGAGTTATCAAGGCCGCAGTCGGAGAGGAAGGAAGAGTAGGGTCAGGAGTTCACTTTTATAATGCAAAAACAGGATTATATATAACTGTTATAGGTATAAATGAAGATTATTCTAGTATTCACGATTTATATGGTTATTTATCTAATTCATCCGCAAGCTTAAGGTTTGTTTTTTCGTCTAGCTCAAATCATTCATACGGGTCTATGGTTGGATGCGTTGGTGTTGGTCAGGCTAGTACCTGGACTTTTATAAATCAACAAGATCCAGGATATATTGTTAATTGTGTGGCTTACAATCCTTCAGGGGCTGGTACTGGGTTTATGCAAAATAATGGCACCGGATATTTTTATAACAATACTTCTATTGGCAATATAAATAATTATTATACAAGTGGTGGAACTGGTTATTCAACGAACTGCATCTCGCAAGATGCTGTTAGTAATGATTGGTTTGGGATTTGGACGCAAGACCATAATACGACTGATGACGTTACTTTCGCTGATTCTAATTATCATCTAGCCTCAACTGACACAGGAGCAATTCACGAAGGCGTTGATTTAAGCGGAGATGAGAGCTTTGCTTTTGATGACGATATAGATGGAGAGACCCGTTCTATTGCTTGGGATATCGGAGCGGACGAAAATTATTTTACTTGTGACTTTGGAACATTAAATGATACTTGTACCGTTTCTACCGCTCATAACTTAGTTTCAGGAGATACCCTTCTTCAAGGAACAGGAGATTTAGTTATTATTGGAACTGGTTCTATTGTCGGCTATGCAGGGCAAGCTACGGAAATATCGGTAGCTAATTTAGAAATTCAAGAGGGAGGAAGTATTGATTTTGATGCCAAAGGTTATGCCGGTGGAACTGGCACAACCGGAGCGGGAAATCCTGGTTCAGGCACAGGCTATGGTGGAGGTGGAGTAGCCAGTGCTGCTAATGATAGTGGCCGAGGTGGTGGCGGAGCTGGTCATGGGGGTGTAGGTAGCGATGGTCAAGGCTCAATTTTAACGGCTGGGATAGTTTACGATGAATTAGTTGAACCTTCTGACCTCGGATCTGGTGGTGGAGCTGGGGGTAGAGGGTGGTTTAGGTTTGATTTGGGTGGTCTTGGTATTTCTAATATTTATCCTTTAGGAGGTGCCGGTGGAAAAGGGGGAGGAGCTCTAAAATTAAGTGTTATAGGCACTACCACTATAAATGGAACAATTTTAGCTAATGGTGGAGATGGACTGGTTGGGGAATTAAATGTTGTAACAGGCGGCGGCGGTGGTGGTAGTTCTGGCGGATCAGTTTGGATAGACACTGAAACATTAGCGGGTAGTGGAAATATTTCAGCTAACGGAGGTAATGGTGATACTACATATTATGATGGTGGTGGCGGAGCCGGGGGGAGGATTGCTATTTACGGTACTGGATCGAGTAATTTGACATTCACATCTACTGGTGGATCTGGTTATAGTGGTGGTGGAGCAGTAGGTTCAATATATTATACAGCAGATGGAACTTACACTTCCCAAATTATCAATTTTATAGACGCAAGAGACTTTACCACAGTGGACATTAGCAAAACTGAAACAACAGCTGAAGCAAGTGCGTTAGTATATCTTAGGGGAGGCAATACTAGTGTACCAGATGAAACATGGGCAGATTGGACTGAAATTTCCGATGATCAAGATATTTCATCTTTTTCTGGCAAGCAATATCTTCAATATAAAGTGGAATTCTCTTTTTCTGGTTTGTCAATAGCTTCCAAGCCAAGTCTTTCGGATATTTCCATAAATTATGAAAATTATATTGATGGAGATATCACCTCTTCCCCCTACAACTCCACTGACTCTGCTAACATCCTTAGCGGTATTATTTGGGATGAAACATTAGGAACATCCAGCACCAACATTAAATTTCAATTTCTGGCAAGCAATATCTTCAATATAAAGTGGAATTCTCTTTTTCTGGTTTGTCAATAGCTTCCAAGCCAAGTCTTTCGGATATTTCCATAAATTATGAAAATTATATTGATGGAGATATCACCTCTTCCCCCTACAACTCCACTGACTCTGCTAACATCCTTAGCGGTATTATTTGGGATGAAACATTAGGAACATCCAGCACCAACATTAAATTTCAATTACAAACTTCTGCTGACGGAAGTTCTTGGTCTGGCTGGATGGGTCCAGACGGCACAAATTCAGATTATTTTAACGATGATGACGCTAATTGCACCGAAGATTCTGGCACAGTTACTTGCACCTTGGCTGCTATCCCTTCAGACCTCAAAACCGGTGACGATGACCAATATATTCAATATAAAGCTTTTTTGGTCTCCGAAACTGGAGCCTACACTCCTACTCTAAGTAAAGTTACTCTGACTTATGTAGTCAACGCTAACCCAGAAGTACAAAACATTGATGTCTCTCAAGCAACAGATACAATTATTAATATGACAGTAGAGGTTAAAGACCCAGATACTACTGCTGGTAACACAACTCCCAACTACATTACTCCTAGCTATGAATATTCCTTAGATGACGGAGGCACTTGGCATGATGTTGATACTGATTACATTACCTATACTCCTTCCGCCCAAGGTGACGCCACAGATACAGATTCAGATGGGGCTATGGACATCAAAGTTTTAGAAGGTTCTTTCCTGACTTATGATATAGCTTGGAATGCTACAGGAGATATCACAGAAAACTATACTGAACAAGCTAAAATTAGAATGACTATTGATGATAATGAAGGGGCCTATAATACAGATATCGTTACTTCTAGTTCTTTTGAATTGGACACTATTACCCCAGTAACTGTTTCTGCCACCGCCATCGTCATCGATGCCAAAGACTATCCGGACACCGGAGAAGCTGAACTAGATCTCTTGGCTACTGATAATACCGATCTCCAGATGAAAATCGGAGAAGAATCAGATCTCTCTGATGGAAGTTGGGAAATTTACAGCGCTACCAAAACAATTTCTCCTACCACGGAAACTACTACAATCTATGCCCAATTCAAAGATGCCTATGGAAACGAAACCATTGTCCACTCAGCCACTCCTCCCGATAGTGGAGAATTCATGATGATCCAAGATACTTCCAATATGAAAGATGAAGCCAATCCAATCTATGCTCTCTTTATCTCTTGGTTAGAAATAGCTGTTCCTACTCCTGGTTTTAAACAATACAATATCTATCGAAAACTAGATTCAGATCCAACTTACACTTATCTGGATTCTACTTCAGAAGGATACATTGGAATGAACTATTATTACGATGACACCGTGAACTTTGATGAAATCTATACTTACCGCATTAATGCCGAAGATGTCTATGGCAATATCTCGGCTTTTACCGATATCTCTCCAACCGGAAAAGCTAATGGAACTCAGGATGCTGGAGAAGGCGGAGGAGGATCAGAAACTACTGCTCCAATTATATCCAATGTAGCCACTAGCTCAGTCTACACTACCCAGGCTACAATCACCTGGGACACAGATGAATTATCTAATTCTACAATTGGCTATGACACGGCCACTAGTTCATTTATTACAGAAACAGGAATTGCCACAATGGTAGAAACTGGTCACTCTATTACGCTAACCGGATTAACCCCTGGATCAGATTATTATTTCCGCGTTAAATCAGCTGATCCTATTGGTAATACCGCTAGCTCTACTCACAATACCGATGGCTATATGTTTACCACGCAAGCCGGACCTAGTATCGCTACTACTAGTATCTCTGTAACTAATATCACTAATACCGGAGCTAAAATTAATTGGACTACAGATATTATAGCTAGTAGCTCAGTCACATATTCGAGTCATTCAGACATGTCTGACTCAACCACTAGTAATAATGACACCCAAGTAACTGATCATAACATCACTCTCACCGGACTAAGTACTGGTGTTAAATATTATTATTATATCGAATCAGCCACAGCTAGAGCTAATAACAGTGGTAGCTATTATTATTTCACCACTAGCCAGGATACCACCGGACCAACTATTACATTTACATTTGCTACGGATGTTACTAGTATTACTGACACTACTGCTACAGTTAATTGGATTACAGATGAACCAGCTAGCTCTACTATTGTCTGGGGATTCGACACGAGCTACGCCTCAGGCACAATGAGTAATATTAATAAAAACTATAATCATTCATTCGATCTAACCGGACTAACTCTCGGCACAGAATATCACATTAGATTAACTAGTACGGATGA
>CAZTIC010000017.1:0-21942 GCA_964613625.1 uncultured Gammaproteobacteria bacterium
GTCTAGTGGTTAGGACGCATGGTTCTCATCCATGTAACAGGGGTTCGATTCCCCTTGGCGGTGCAAATAATATAAGTTCGAAAGGTTAGCCAGCCTCGACTAGACGTCGAGTCTAGGCGGGGACACATGGTTCTCATCCATGAAAGACGGGTTTGACTCCCGTAGGGGCTACAAATAATAAGGGGTTTTTACCCGCCGAAGCCTTAGCGTAGGTGGGCGATTCCCCTACGGACTGCAAAGAGGGTAAAATAAAATAAAACTTAAAAAAAGACCAGTTGGTCTCTTTTTAAAATCTGCACAAAAATATCATATGCCCGGCTTGACAAGCTTAGTGCTTGTCATGAACGGCGATCGTAACTATAACGATCCACTCTTTTTTTATGATATTTGCGTGCTTCACGGGGAAGCTTGTTTTTTGCTTCCCCTTATTATTTTTAAAATATTTTACATAAAATACCAAGGTATTCGAGGCCTTAGACGCCGATGTAAAAATGAACACGTTTCATCTTAACAACAATTAAACTATCACCGCTACCGACACTTCATTGACCGCATACTTTGCTTAAAAAATTAAGCAAAGTATGCGGTTATTTTTTTACTTTAAATTTAACAATATCCCCTATTTCAAAACCACTATCATCAAGCATATAATCTATATAATACTCACTCTTTCCTCTAGCTATTCCATTCTTAATATTCTCAATCAACACTTCAATATTTTTGTTAGTAAATTTTTTTTGATATTCTTTTTCTAATTTATTTCCAAGTTCTCTTATTTTTTTTGCTCTACTTATCTTCACATTCTCTTTCACCTTCTCTGGAAATTTAAATGCTGGAGTTTTTTCATGAACTGAATATGGAAATACATGTAATTTGCTAAATTTATTTGTTTTAATAAAATCATAAGTCTCCTTAAATTCATTATCCCCTTCTCCAGGAAAACCAACTATTACATCCGTACTAATCGCTATATCGGGAATTTGTTTTTTAATTTCCTCAATTCTCTTTTGAAAATACTTCTTGTCATAAGGACGATTCATTGATTTCAAAATCTTTTCCGATCCAGACTGCAATGGAATGTGTAGGTGATTACATATTCGGCTATTATTCTTAATCGACTTAACCAACTCATCACTCACCTCGCTTATTTCAATTGAACTAAGCCGTAAACGTTTCAAATCTTTATTTTTTAATATTTTTTTAATCAATTTATTCAAACTTGTCATCCTGAGCGATAACGAAGGATTTCTGTTTATCACGTTTTGTAGTCCTTGCTGAGATTCTTCATTACACTCCGCTTTATTTAGAATAACAGATGTCAACTTACTATTATCTTGTCCATACAACCCCAAATGAATTCCCGTCAACACAATTTCTTTTACACCACTCTTTATTACTTCTTCTACTTCCCGTAAAACATCCCTCTCTTCTCTGCTGGTTAATTTACCTCGGGTATATGGAATAATACAATAAGTACAAAATTGCTCGCAACCATCTTGAATCTTCAAAAAATACCGCGACCTACTCATTGTCATCCTGGAGGGAATAAAATGACCGATAGGATCTCGAGATTCTATCACTCCCTTTGGTCGCTCCAGAATGACAAGACTTGATAACAGTTTCACTATTTTTTCCCCTTCCCTAACTCCAAAAATATAATCAACTCCCAATTCTCTAACTTCATCTTTATAAGCCTTCGGAAAACAACCAAACAAAACTATCTTTGCTTCTGGGTTTTCATTTCTTGCTTTTGAAATCATTTGTCTATCTTTTCTAATAGCGTTTTTTGTAACTGCACAAGTATTTATAATAGCCCAATCAGCATTTTTAGTTACAAAACCAAAACCTATACATTCCAGCTTTTTTCTTAAATCAACTGAATCATATTGGTTTACCTTGCATCCCAAGGTATAAATTTTATAAGTATTATATTTCATACTTGTAAAAAACGACCGTCAGTAAAAAAACGGCCGTTCGAACTTTCTTTTCCCTCTAAATTTTACGGGGAATAAATTTAAAAATTATTGACCCCATGGCCAAAAAATTACAAGCCATTAAGGTTTCATCAGCGATATTTGGCATTTTAATTCCTCCATCCAGGATTGCCAAATAAATAATTAGAATAAAACAAAGAGCTGCTTTAAATTTTCCAACCTTATTGGCTGCCACTGACAAATGTGATTTATTCTTGATTATTGGTCGAACTATAAACTGACCAAAAAATTCGATTATGACAAGAATCACCACCATTGCAACTTCAATCTTTCCAACAAGGGCAAACATCGCTAAAGCTGGCAGATATGTAAGTTTATCACAAAGTGGGTCCAATATCTTACCAAATTCGGTTATCTTTTTGCACTTTCTGGCAATTAAACCGTCTACTCCATCTAACACAGCCGATAAAGTAAAAAGCATAATTCCTAAAAACTCCAGAGAAGTACTAAAATAAATAACTAGGGCTATCAAACCTATAATTGTCCTCCAAACGCACACCCAATTTGGAGACAGCCACCAATTTTTCTTGAAATAATCTCTGGTCTCCCTGTTTTTTAATGCCATAACAAAACCTAAATATATACCTCCAGACATTGCACCAGAAGCTAATAGTACTAAAATTCTATCCATGGCTCCCCTCCCTCTCTCTTTTATTTGATTTTTTCTAAAGTGCTTATGTATAAATTATATTATTTATATAAAAAAGTCAAAAAAAATACCGTTTAAAAACGGTATTTCTTGGAGCCACCTGTCGGGTTCGAACCGACGACCTGCTGTTTACAAGACAGCCGCTCTAGCCAACTGAGCTAAGGTGGCGTATTTATACACTAGTGCGCTGTACAGGATTTGAACCTGTGACCTTCTCCTTAAAAGGGAGCTGCTCTACCAGCTGAGCTAACAGCGCTAAACAAAATAAAAACTGCCCAGTAGTAGGCATTATTTTATTATTATTGATAATAACAAAAAACTAAAAAAAATGCAATACTATGGAAATATTTACTTTTCACTATTAATTAAAAGTGGATAATATGTGAAAAAAACGACCTTGCTAAAGTACATCTGATAATATACTATAAGACTATGGAAAATAATACTCAAATAGCTGAAATACTGCCACCACAAAATCTAGAAGCTGAGCAATCACTTCTAGGTTGTCTTTTGATCGACAAAGATACCATTATCCAGGTTGCAGATATTATTCATGAGAAAGATTTTTACAAAACTAGTCATGAAATAATATTTGCCACCATCAAAGACCTGTACGCCAGACACGAACCAATTGATATTCTAGCTTTATCAAACAGACTTGGTGAAAAAAAGCAATTAGATGGAGTGGGCGGAAGAACTTACCTTGCCCATCTTTCAAATTTTGTTGCGACTTCTTCCAATTCCATTCATTACGCAAACATCATTCAGAGAAAAGCCACTCTTAGGAGACTTCAAAAAGCTGCAGCAGATATTGCAAAACTCAGTCACAAAGAGGAAGAAGATATCGAGAATCTACTGGACCAAGCGGAAAAAACAATATTTAGTGTTTCACAAAAATATCTAAAAAATATATTTCTACCTATCGATAGTTTACTGGCCGATGCTTTTGAAAGAATTGATGATCTACATAAACAAAGTGGTAAAATGAGGGGTCTACCAACTGGTTTTCATGATCTAGACAATCTCTTAGCTGGACTACAAAAAAGTGATCTTATTATCTTGGCTGCCAGACCTTCTGTAGGAAAAACCTCTTTAGCTCTTGATATTGCTAGACAGACAGCCATCAAGAGTAAACAAGGTGTTGGTATCTTCTCATTGGAAATGAGCAAAGAACAATTAGTTGACAGAATGCTTTGTTCACAAGCCAACGTAAACTTATGGAAAATGAGAACTGGTAAACTATCAGATAGTGAAGATGACGATTTTACAAAAATAGGCCAAGCTATGGGAGAATTATCCGAAGCTCCTATCTATATTGACGACTCTGCTTCTTCTTCAATTATGGAAATTAGAACAAAAGCTAGAAGACTGCAAACAGAAAGAGGGTTAGGTTTGATAATTATTGATTATTTACAATTAATGGAAGGACGAGGGAAATATGGTGATAATCGTGTGCAAGAGGTGTCAGAAATATCTCGTGGACTCAAAGGTATAGCCAGAGAATTAGACATACCTATTATTGCCCTATCTCAATTGTCTAGAGCCGTTGAATCTATCACACCTGCTATTCCAAAACTTTCCCATCTTCGTGAATCAGGATCTATTGAACAAGATGCTGACATTGTTATGTTTATTTATAGAAAAGCGGCAGATAGAGGCTATATTAGAGATGAGCTACCCGAAAACGAAAGGCATGCAGCAGAGCTTTACATAGCTAAGCACAGAAACGGACCTACCGGAAAAGTAAATTTATTCTTTGACGAAGATATGGTAAGTTTTAGAAATGTTACTAAAATGGATCAAGAAGAACCACCGGAATTCTAAGTAATACAAATTCATAAATTTAATCACAAATAAATTAAATAATTAAACATAATATATAATGTAATATGCGTTATGTGTTATGCGTTATGCGAATATGTTTAACAAATTAAAACAAATCAAAGACTTGAGAAGCCAAGCTAAAAAAATGCAAAATGTTTTAGCAGATGAATCTACTACAGTAGAAAAAAATGGAATCAAAGTTATAATCAACGGAAATCTAGAAGTAACCTCCATTGAAGTGTCTGAAGGAATGTCAAAGGATTCAATTGAAAAATCCATGAAAAACGCTATTAACGACGCTATCAAAAAAACTCAACGTGTAATGGCACAAAAAATGCAAGAAATGGGCGGTTTTCCAGGAATGTAACAATTACTTTCTCTCTTCTGTTTAGCCCGCCTATCAGGTAGACAAGAAGAGAATCAGGGTGAAATATTATGAAATATCCAAAGCCTATACAAAATTTAATAAATTATTTTTCTAATCTTCCAACAGTTGGACCAAAAACCGCTGAAAGATATGTTTTTTATTTACTCAAACAGACCCCGGAAACACTTCAAGAATTCGCTCAGTACTTGGCAGAATTAAAAGAAAAAATTACAATTTGTAATAGTTGCCTAGCAATATCCGAATCAAATCCATGCTCAATTTGCGTTGACCAAAAAAGAGATAAAGACACTCTCTGCATAGTCTCTGACTCTAGGGATATGCTTGTTATAGAAAATACAAATCAATATAACGGACTTTATTTTATTCTAGGTGGTGAAATTAATACTATAGAAGGAGTTAAACCAGAAAATCTAAATATAAAAAAACTAGTTAACAAGCTTAAGAAAGAAAAATACTCTGAAATTATCCTAGCTCTCAGCCCAACTCTTGAAGGCGAAACCACAGCTATGTACTTAAACAAATTATTAAAACCCCTCAAAATTAAAGTCTCCAGAATAGCTCGAGGCTTGCCAGCCGGATCCAACATAGAATACGCCGACGAAACCACTATCACCAATGCTTTTAAATACAGAAACGAATTATAATCCCCATACCCCCTCTCCTATTTAGGAGAGGGCTGGGGTGAGGTATTAAACTGTGGAAAACCACAATATTTTACATATTTTAAAAATATTTAGATTAAAATTTTTCTAATCTAATATAGCATACAAACATAAATATAAAAGCAACTAAACTGAATATTGTAATTATTAGCATTATTATTCCTCCAAAAGGTGGCTTTTATTTGATATAGAAAAAACAAATGAAATAAAAAAGGCCACCTTAAAAAGGTGGCCTTTTTAAATATATAAAAACAAAAACTGATCATTAAAAAATTTAAACGGAGGACCAATAACAATGGATAAAAATGTATTACTTTATGACACCACCTTAAGGGATGGCGGACAAGGAGAAAAAATAAACTTTGCCCCAGAAGACAAGATTAAAATTGCTAAAAAACTCGATGAAAAAAAAATCAACTACATCGAAGGAGGATATCCCGGTTCAAACATAAAAGATGTTGAGTTTTTTGAAGCAATGAAAACAGTTAAATTAAAACATGTGAAACTAGTTGCTTTTGGAAGCACAAGAAAACCGAAAACAAAAACTGAAGAAGATAAAAATTTACAAGCAATCTTAAAATCTGGATGCGATGTGGCCTGTTTTTATGCAACGGCCAGAAAACGACAGATTAAGTTAATTAGAAATAATAATCTTTCTGAAAACTTAACTATGATAATTGAAACTGGAATTTTTCTTAAAACAAACGGAATCGAGGAAATTCATTTTGATGCTGAACATTTCTTTCAAGGTTTTAAGGAAAACAAAGAGTTTGCCTTGGCTACAATTCAGGCCGCAATAGATGGTTTAGCAGATTATATTGTTCTGTGTGATACGAACGGCGACTGCATGCCTCATGAAGTTTTCAATATCGTTAAAACAATTAAAAAGCACTTTCCTGATATAAAACTTGGAATTCATGCTCATAATGACAGCGATGTGGCTGTAGCAAATTCTCTTGAAGCAATTCGCGCTGGAGTAGAGATTGTACAAGGAACCATAAACGGATACGGAGAAAGATGTGGTAATGCTAATTTAATATCAATAATTCCAAACTTGGTATTAAAAATGAACTATTCTTGTTCTTTCAACTTAACTGGATTAAAAGAATTGGGCCTGTATATTGGAGAATGTGCAAATCGCTCTCCTTATGAAGCCGCTGCATACGTAGGAGATAGCGCCTTTGCTCACAAAGGGGGTCGACATGTCTACTTTGTAAAAAAAGACCCAAGTACCTACGAGCACATCAACCCTTCTCTTGTCGGTAATAAACGCAGAATTCTTATTTCAGAAGTTTCGGGGACATCCAACATTGAACTCAAAGCTAAGGAGTTAGGATTGAACCTGGATAAAGATCAAGCGATCAAACTTTTGTCTGAAATAAAAAAACAAGAAAAACGAGGGCTTGACCTTGAAGCAGCCGACGCCTCCTTTGCCTTACTTGCTGAAAAAATTATTAACGGCAACAAGTATAAACCACCATTCAAACTAAAACATTTTAGAGTAACAATCGTAAAAGAGGGAGATAATCCATGTTACTCTGAAGCAACCATATGCATTGAAATTGATGGTGAAGATATATTTAGAGGCGCAAAGGGTAAAGGACCTGTGGATGCTCTAAAAAAAGCTCTTTTAAAAACAATTGGAAAGAAAAGACAACTTGATTTCATACGTTTAATGAATTTTAAAGTGCGAGTCGTAAATGGATATATTGGTACTGATGCGCAAGTTAAAGTTTCCATGGCATTCGGAGATTCAAAAAACACCTGGAATAGCATAGGTGTGTCTGAGGACATAATCGAGGCTTGTTGGCAAGCGATATCTGACGCTACCGCTTACAAACTCACTAACCTCTAATCATCACAACCCCGCAGTAATTTTATCGAAAAATTGATAAAATTACTTGTGGGGTTGATTTTTTTTCTAAATATGTTAGTATAAATATTAATTATATGAAACAAATAATAATAAAAACAAACTTATTATTAGGTTTATTATTACTACCCTATCGGGTGGCTTGTTTTCGTATGAATATTTAAAACTAATTTTTAAATAAAAAACAACAAGTTCCACCCTCCAAAGGGTGGTATTTTTTATACTTTGATCTTTATGAATAACTATGCAAACTACATAATAACCATAAATCTTATTGGAGGGCGAAATGGTTAATGCTACATTCTCATCAATTTCAAATCGCAACAAGGAAGCAATAGCTGAGGCAATGGGAGTTACAATCGATGCAGTAGACAACGCAATTGAAGAAATGCAAAAAAAATTTGTAATACTCAAAACTATTTCTGGACTGAAAAACTGAATTCTCGACAAAAAACAAAACATTAAAGAATTTAATGACTTCGCTAATCAAATCTATGTTATGTTCTACATAATAAATGATGGTAATTTATTGAGTTGTGTAATTTCGAATTAGTTTGTGATATTTAAGGGGATAGGCTCAACATAATAAGCCTATCCCCTATTTTTTTACTCAAAAACGTTAGTACGAACGTGCTAATGAACGTACGTACGAATAATTATTTAAAATAAAAATTTGACATAAATAATTTATTAATTTATTATTTATAACAATGATTAAACAAATTCAAAAAATCAATCAAGGCAACCAAAATAATTGGTGGCAAAATAATGATCTTGAGCAGAGATTGATTTTTTGTTATGTTTTTAAGTTTTAAATAATATCTTTATATAAACATCACAAATAAACGACCTTTGTTCACAAGGGTCGTTTTTATTTTGTTCTTTATAATTAACCAAAACAAAACAAAAACTTAACATCAACAGAGGGATATTACTATGTTTGGAAATGACAAAAAAGATTATTCAAGACCCGCAACGAATGGCTTCGGAGCATTACCACCATGCAACAAAAGTGAAAATAGCATTGTTGCAGATGTTATCAAAAAACTACATCCAAACACAAATACTGAAAAATGCAAACAAAAAAAATTACCAATAAACTTTGTTTGGAGATCAAAAAAACCAGGATTTCTTTGGAATCCTGATAATTAACGAAATATTTAACTATATCACAACGGGGATAACTTGAATTTAAACATTCTCGTTATCCCTTTTTTCTTCCCATTAATTCCCTCTCCTGTTCTAGGAAAGGGTTAGGGTGAGATCTTTCTCTGGGGATAACTAAATTTATTCCAAAATTATATATATCAAAAATATTTATATTTATTTAATATTAGTAAATATTTCAATATATATGCATATTATTTGACAATTACTAATTTTATTGCTAATCTTACAATAACTTAAAAATATGAATAATTTATTACAAAAAACTGCATATTATTTTTGGTTCTTCTATGCCCCTCTAGAGAGAGCAGATTTTTGTGATGTGAAACTATAATAATATAAAATAGTTTATATAAAAAACACAAACTGGTCTCTCACGAGACCAGTTTTTTTAATGTTCTTTACAAAGATTTCATACCATTTTTGCTTATTTGCCCCTTTACTACAATGAACAAAAGCTTAAACACAAATAACTAAAAATGGTATGAAGTCATAATAAAACAATATAATCATTCATGAGGAGGGCATGATAATGAGAAAAAAATTTAGGCTAAATACTGATTACATGGTTTTAAGCGGAACTATATCAAATATTTCTAAACCGTTACTAAAAAAAATCATAAAAACCTGCAAAAAAAATTCCTGGAATAATGTTCATTTCAATTATATCTAATATAATTGAAATAACTGCTTCAACGCACGAAGTAGAGGTTGTTAATGTCAGATCTGCAGTTTCTAATTTGTTTAAAAATATTATTTTTGATTGTATAAAATAACATTTTAACTGGAGGGCACAAACATTGAAATCGGAAAAAAAGGATTGGCTGGTTTTGACAAAAGAAGTAGAGCAACAAAAAATTTAAACACCCTCGTTCCAAGAAGCGGAAATACTCCGTTGGCTGGATCCCAGGAAGAACTTAACAAAATCATTTTGGAAAGAAAAAAAAAATTAAAAAAAACATAAAATAAAAAACACTTTAAGGAGGGCAAAATGTCAGAAAATTTAAATTCAAACGAAGAAAAAATTGACCCCAACGATATTGAAATATCAGCGATATACTTTCAAAACGGAGGCCATGCCATTGCATTGAGTGGATCACCTCAAAAAGGTATCATAAAACTTGATGGGGAGATAAACTGCGTTGTATTAATGAAGATAGGAAGCTTAAAACATCCCTTTTTGTTTCCCGAAAGCCTTCCAAGAAACAAAAAAAATCTAACAAAATTAGGATTTACCATTATTGAAGATGAAATAGATGAAAAATTCTGGAAAAACTAACAAAAAAAATATAGCTAAAAAGCTATAAATACGACAAATGGGGTAAAATAAAGTTAAATTATATAACTTTATTTTACCCCTATTTTTTTACAAAAAAATTGACAATAAATACCCATTTGCTATCTTATATTTATAAACAAAAATCATTAAAAATATAATAAAAAAAGGGGGGGGGGAATGTATTCAAGACATGAGAGAAAATTTTTTAATCCTACAATGGTTATTGCATTAGTAAATGTAAAAGGTTTTTTTGAAAACTTGCCTGGAATAACTGATGTTGTTACAAATGGCATAGGAGATGACGTTTCTTTAAGGGGTTATAATGATCCCAGAGAAGTAATAAACATCATTCCTCATAGACTACGTGAGATAATTTCGGACAATCTAATGATAATAACTTTGCCATCGTGTATTCAAAAAAATAGACGCCAAAAAATAAAAATTGAACTCAACTTAAAGCCAAAAACTGAATACCTAGTCAAAATAAAATTATTATAGATTAATTTCTATAATCAAACAAAAGAAGGGCCTTGTCTAACCCTTCTTTTTTCTTTTATAATTATTCACTAATTTCAATATTCGGATTTATTTTCAAAGCTTTTTCTAGATACTCTTGCGCTAACACCTTATCTCCCTTAGCATCATAAATCACAGCTAAGCCGTGCAGAGAATCATAATGAAATGGATTGAGACTAATCGATTTTTGAAAATTATCTATCGCTTTTTCAATTTCTCCTTGATTGTAATACAGTCTCCCCTTTTCAAAAAATATCTCAGGATCATCATAAATATTTGATAGCTCATCTAATATAAATTGTGCATTATTATATTTCTCTTGTCTTACAAAAATCTTGGCCAAGCCAAACCTTGCCTCATGAAAATCAGCCTTGAGCTCTAAAGCTTTATAAAAAGATGTTGCGGCCTTGTCTAGTAAATCAATATATAAATATTCTTTTCCTAATTCGGTATATAATACCGGGTTGCTTGGCTCTAGATTAATAGCATCCTCAAAAGCATTTATTGCCTCGATTGATCCACCCTCACCCATATATTTCACGTCTCTATACACCATTCCTAGGGCCTCATTAGTTAACACCGAATAAGGTTGCAAAACCTTGGCCTTTTGTGCGTATTTTAAACTATTATCAATACTATTCTGAATCACCTCTCTATTTTGCAAACTAAGAGGTTTTTCCAATTCTGTCTTTAGTTTATTTAAATAATATTTTGATAATTTTATCTTATAACTAAATTTATCAGTATCTAAATTTGCTGATTTAAGTAAACTTTTTTCATCACCTTTTTTGAAATAATAATCCTCCATCCAAAATTTAGAAGACATAAACAGGAAAAAAAACCAACTGAATAATAAAATTATCAATAAAACTAATAAGGCGCCGTATTTTTTCTTTGTATTTACTAATATGATATCCCGACTAAATCCTGGTATTTTGACATCTTCGAGCTCCGATATTAGTAATGATAATAAAAACCAAAATAAAAATAAAAGAAATAAAGAAAAATTTATAATAAAATGAAGTAGAATTAATATTATTACTACAATCAAAATTGGAACAACTAAAAAATAATTTTGATATGAAAAATATTTGTAAAAATATATAATTATTAAATCTATTAAAATACTAATAATTAAAAGATAGGCCAAAATTCCAGCTATACCTGATGAGCCAAGCAACTCCAATAAATACAAAGTGGGACGATCAAATCTTCTTTGCCAATTACTACTATAATTCAAACTTGAATCTCTATATAAAGAAAAATTATAAGCAAAAGTACTTGGGCCAGTTCCAATTATTGGATTATCCTTAATTGCTTCATAGCTTATTAAATAACTATTTCCATAATCAAGGCTCAACTCACTTCTTTGCTCTCTGTCAATGGAATAATAATTAATTAACACCAAAAAAACAACCGACAAAATAATAAATAAAAATAAAAATAAATTACTCTCCTTCCACTTCATCATTTTGAACCCCTGCAATTTTACTTCTAACAACAAATAACAAAACGATCCAATCAATAAAATTATAAATGAAATATTTCCGCCTACAATAATTAAAGTAAATAAATATAAAAATAATAAAAATTTAAAATAAAATAACTCATATTTATTTACCCAAATATTATCTCTTTTGAATGAATAATAAATATATCCAAATACTAAGATAATTAAAATACTAACAAATACTGAAAACGACTCATTGCTTCCTCCAAGAAGATTAATTGTGTTCTTGAAATCAATACTTAAATTTGGAAATATTTTATAAATAACCTCCAAATAAGATAATAAATAAACAATGACCACTACACCAGAGGAATAAATTAATGTTTTTAATAGTTTGTGTTTATGTCTAGCAAATCCAAGATTGTTTAATAAAAAATATAATAACCACAAAAAAAGAAAGATAAAAAAACTATTACTAATATTTTCGTAATAGCCAAAAAAAGATGAGAATCTGTCTATACTCAAAATGGATGATATAAAATAAACTATCAAAAAAGTTAATATCGGAATATCTAATGGAGTCTTATGGAATACAATATTTTTATTTACTAACAGTCTTTTAAACAAATACGACAAAATAATAAAAGGAATAAACAAAAATAATAAATATTGCTTATTAAATTCAAAAAATTCTGACGTCTTTACTATAAAAAACAACGGAAACAAAAATACAAAAAAATTAAGCAGAAATATATTAACTATATTAACCATTTTACCTTTAAGATTTTCCATACAAACATTATATCATACACAAAAAAAGAAGGCGACAAACCTTCTTTTTTTATATATTTTAATAAGTATTTAATTCCTCCATTGACTGTCTTGCCTACACAACAACTCTTTAGCTCTGAGAGGCTCAGTCATTATTTCTTTTACAATTTTTTCCATCCGTACGCCTTGTGAGCCCTTCACAAGTATCAAGTCTCCTTTATTAATTCTATCTTGAACAAATTTTCCAGCTTTCTCTGAATCATCAAAATGAAAAATATAATCTTTTTTCATGCCAGCATTTTCAGCTCCCCTGGCTATATCCACTGCCCTTTCTCCTACTACGATTAATGTATTTATATTTGACTTAACTACATACTCACCTATTTCAATATGACTTTTTATACTAATATTTCCCAATTCAAGCATATCACCCAAAACAGCATATTTTTTATTAAACTTATCTATGTCTAGCTTAGAAACTGTATCTAATGCTGCTCTAGTTGATTGTGGTGATGAATTATAGGTGTCGTCAATGATTAATGTATGCTTTATGCCATTTATTAGATTCATTCTTCCTGGAGGCATTTTGAGCCTTCTGAGCGCCTCAGATATCTTTATTAAATCAATATCAAATATTGCTCCCACTGTCGCTCCAATAAGCCCAGAATACACTGTTGTTTGACTTAACGCATCTGGAATAAGAACTGGAACAACCGAACCACCATAACTTATTTTAAAATTTATTCCCTTAAGATTAATTATGTCCTTATTTTTTTCAAAACTATGAGATGCTTCCACAGCCTTCAACATTGCATCTTTCCCGAAACCAAAAGTTAAAATTTTATTATTTAATGATTTAATTATTTTGTCGGTTCTTTCATCATCGAAATTCAAAACTGCTGTACCATCTTTTTTTAGATTTTTAATTATTTTTACTTTCTCTTTCTCTATAGCGTCAACCGAATCGAAATATTCGAGGTGTGACTGTCCTATAGCAGTAATAACGCCGATATCACATTTCGTAATCGAAAGTAAATAATCCATATCCCCTGGTCTATCAATTCCCATTTCAAGAACTAATACTTCAGGATAACTTTTATCTTTTATTAATAACAAATTAAACGCTTTAAAGAAAACCAAAAACCAACCCAGGAGCGATCTGCCTGGCGAAGAAGCACCCAAAATAGTTAAAGGCAATCCAATTTCATTATTATAATTTTTTATATTTTGCCTTACTCTATATTTCACTGACAAAACAGCATGAATTGCTTCCTTGGCACTACTTTTACCAACACTACCAGACACACCAACCACTTTTGGCTTATATTTAGCTAAAACCAACTTAGCTAATATTTTTAATTTTATCTGTAATATTTTATTCATAAAACTTATAAACTATCAAAGTCATTATTGGAAATACCTAAACCTAGATTTCTCATTACACCAAAAGCATCAATCGGTCTACCAAGAAAATATCTTTTTCCATCCTCTGGATTCACATACCAAGCTTCACCTTTATTTTCAACTTGAAGTAATATTTTTCCTTTTTGTTTATCAGAAAAATTATTATCTATCCCTTGTTTTCCCTCACCCCATGGATTGTTTCCATTTAACAGCTCAGCACCATCTTCATAGCCATCACCATCTGTATCTTTTTTACTAGCATCCAAGCCGATAGTTGCTTCTAAATAATCAGACAGCCCATCTCCATCATTATCTAATCCACTTCCCTCTACTACACCTATTTGAATTTTATACAAATCTTTATTTGTAATACCAATACCTTGTTCTCGCATTATTTGGAATGCGTCATCTGGTCTGCCTAAATAATATGAATATTTATTTATCGGATTAATATAATATGCCTTACCATCATCTTCTACTTTAATAATTATCTTACCTTTCAATCTATCAGACAAAGCACTACCTTTTATTTTATTTTTAGATTCTATATAAAGGTCATTACCTTGATAACTTTCTGTTAAAGGTTTTGTTGTATAATCATTTATTTTTTCATCATTCTCTATTTCACCCTCTATTAAATATAAATCTTCATCCATTTCAACCTTGGCAAAATTACGACGCATCTTGGTTAAATAATAGTCCTTATCACCAACAATACTTTTAAAACTCTCTAAATCATTATCGCTATATACTAAATCATAATCATACTCAAAATTCTCTAGACTTTCTTTGTTTACTTCTTTATTAAATTCTAAATTAAATTCAGGGGCTTTTACTTGCGTTTCAGATAAAACATAAAGTAAAACCTCGTTAGTTTTTAATGATTCCTCGGAATCTTCTGGAACTAGAGTGGAAATTTGAGATATTTTTAAAGGGTAAACTAAAGAATTAGTCCTGAATGATATTTTAATAGGCTCTATATAATCACTATATTTATCAATATTTTCAGGATTATTCTCATAATCTAAACGATAAATCCAATTTTGAATATCTGTAGTAACCTCGTCTATTTGTTCCAATACATCTTCTTCAAAAAAATCCGGATCTAATACTATTTCTTCTTGAAATTTTTCTTCACTCCAAGTTTTCATATCATTAAAATCATCGTAGTCCTCATAATCTTTTGGGGCTAATTTTAATAAATAATCTATAGATTTTTGAAACTTAATGAAATCTTTACTCAAAAATAACCCAACAAGACAATAATTAGCTAATTCCTCTGCTAAGTTATCTTTCGTAATTTTTGTATCAACTTCTTTATCAAAATCACTAATTATCTGATCCAAAATACCACTCGGATCAATTCTCATAGCTGTAAAATACCATTCTTTTTGAATGTACCAGTCTAAAACATCCTTAATATCTTCCTTGACTGGATAATTATTTTCTTCTAACCAAGTATAAATTCCATCCACTCCCGTAGCCGAAAGAACCGTCACCTCATAAATTCCTACTTGTTCTTGACTATGAACTACAACATTAGTCTCCTCTTGTTCGAAATTTCCAGCAATAGCGTCTACATCCTCTACCTTATGATCAGATCTTTCATTCCTCGTATAAATTGACAGTTCATCAAAAATATCATAAGGAGCAAGTTCTGCTTCGGGATAACTTGGAGTCGGGACTATCCAAACAAATTTATTAGTCTCACCTTCATAACCTGCCTTTATGTACAAATCTTCCATTCCTTCATTATAAACAATTAAAGCGGTCTGAGACGGCTCATAAATATCCTTGTTATCAGCTGAATAATAAGGAATCATACCTCCATCAGCAAACACAATAGACGGAAGACAAAAAATAAATAAAAAGATGTATAAAAGAATTTTTTTCATATTTTTTTATATAAAATAAATAAATTACCTCTCTTTAGGTATCTGCCAATATTGTAGCAAGAATTCCGATATTTCACCAAAAAGTGGCGCTGCTGATGAAGCCGAATATTGTACATCTTTAGGATTATCAAGTTTTACTAACATCACATATTTTGCTTGCTCTATCGGAGCAAAACCTATGAAGGTGTGATTAGTTTTATTACCGTAACCTCTTTGACTAGCAGATGCTACTTGAGCTGTTCCTGTTTTTCCTCCAACATAATAACCTGTCACCGCTGCTTTCGCAGCATGCCCACTCTCCACAACATTCACAAGCATCCCAGATAATATTACTGCAGCTTTTTCTGAAATTACTCGTCTTATTTGTCGTGGTTTTGTTACTTCTTTTGTTCCATCAGGATTAATAATTTCTTTTACAATATATGGCTTCATAAGTATTCCGCCATTAGCAATGGCTGCAAAGCTATTTACCATTTGTAGTGGTGACACTGCAATTCCTTGCCCAAAAGATGCTACAGCAGCATCAACTTCTTTTATATTTTCGCTAGTTAAATTTCTAATATCTCCTTTGGTTTCCGTCTCCATTTCTAACCCAGTTTTTTCACCAAAACCAAAATTTATTACATATTCAGCAAATTTTTTATACCCTATCTCTTTCATAGCGAAAATTGCTCCTGTATTTAATGATAACTCAAGAACAGTATTCATACTCACCTCTCCATGAGCCCCGAAAGTACTATAATCTGAGTTCTTAATAGGTTTTGGCCATCCAGAAACCATAATCTGACCTTCGTCTATATATTTTGTCTCCGGAGTTATCTTGCCCTGGTCAAGCGCTGCTGCCATTGTGATTGTTTTAAAAACTGACCCTGGTTCATACTCGCTAAATATTGCTGGATTATTAAAAACTTGAATATCTGCTACATCATCATAATTATTCGGATCATAATCTGGTGCAGAGCACATAGTTATTATTTCACCTGTTTCAGGATTCATTATAATTACACTTCCACCATCTGCTCCGTGTCGAGAAACCGCCTTATTTAATTTATTACAAACATTATATTGAATAGTTTGGTCTATTGTTAATACGATATCCTTTCCATTTACCGGACTTGTAAATTCTCTATCATTTATAATTATTACATTTGACGTAGCTCCTCTTTCTGACTCAATATTTCCGTATTCACCAAAAAGCTCCTCGTCAAAAAATCCTTCAAGGCCATAATTTCCTCTCTGTCCATCATCTCTTATATTTACAAAACCTAAAATATGAGAACCAATATTTCCTTCCGGATAAAATCTATACTCAACCATATTATATGAAATTCCCTCTATGGTAATAAACTCTTCTGGATTATCCTTTTTTACTACTCTTCCATTTTTTATCTCAAATTCTTCGCCAGAAAACGATGAATTTCCGTCACTTAGCATAAGAGCGTAAAGTTTTAACAACTTTTCTTCGTCAACTTTTTTTTCTATTGGTTCATATGGATCATTTCTCTTTTTTAAGATTTTTAAATAATCTTCGATTACAATTTCTTTTCTAATTTCAATCTCCGCTTCTTTTTTAATTTTTACATACTCCAAATGTTCTTTATCGTATTTTTTTGATTCATATCTATTTAAAACCTCATTTTTTTTAGTCTCTTTCTCTTCCTTGATAATATCTAAAATATCTACATAATCCAACTCTTCTTTTAATTTTTGCGCTTCTTGCTCTTCAAATATTTTTTCCACTTCACTTACCACTTCTTGTTCTTTAAAAATTTTATACAATTTCTCAGCTATATCTTCCGGATTTTTTACATCCTTTGGTATAGCAAAAACAGAAGCAAAGTCTTTATTTGTGGCAAAAGGAAACAAAGACACATTACCATTTTCATCATATTTATTTATATAAATAGTTCCTCTTTCAGATTTTAAAATACTTGATATTTGGTGTTGACCTCTTGCCATAGCTATATAATAATCATGATTCTTTATTTGTAAATCATATAACTTATACAAAACCAATCCTCCTAATAAAAAAAGGATCGCAATTATCAAATTTAAGCGACCATTTTTGTAATACGAACCAATATTACCAAAATTCCTTTTTCTTTTTTTATTCATATTTATTTTTTAGCAACAGCACCATTTACTACTTTTATATAGTCAATATTATTAACAGCGATCATTTTCAAACCATCTACTCTCTTACTGACTTCACTATATGATTCACGATTAATTTTTTTATTTTCTAGCTCTTTAGTTATTTCTACAACACTATTTCTTTCTTTTCGGAGTTCCTGCAGCTTAAAACCCTTAACCACCATATCGTTAATATTTACTATATAAAAACCTAACAATAAAACGATCGAAAAACATATAAGTTTATTAAGGTTATTAAAATTTAATATTTTTCCTTTTAATTTCTTTTTGTTTTTTTCTATTTGTTTTTTTATTTCTGTCATATTTGTTTTACCTGCAAATAATACTTTTATTTACTTACAAGCTCCTCCCTAATTTTTTATATTTTTTCAGCTACTCTTAATTTTGCGCTCCTTGATCTGGTATTTCTCGCTATCTCATTTTCAGTAGGTAATATTGGTTTTTTTGTAATTATTTTTACAATTGCCTTGTGATCACACTGACAAATTGGAAACTTCGGTGGACAAACACATTCCTTACTTTCATCTTTGAAATAATGTTTAACTATTCTATCTTCCAAACTATGAAAAGTAACCACAGCTATTTTTCCACCTTTTTTTAATAATTTCATTGCTTGAGGCAACACAGCTTGCAAATTCTGAAGCTCTGTATTAGTTGCTATTCGGAGCGCCTGAAATGTTTTTGTAGCTGGATGAATTTTTCCTCTTTGAAATCTTTTTGGTATTGAATCAAGTATTATATCAACTAATTCTTTTGTTCTTTTTATGCTTCCTATCTCGCGATATTTTACAATATTTCTCGCGATATTTCTGGCAAATCTTTCTTCTCCAAATTCTTTCAATATCTTCGCCAATTCTTCTTCGCTATAATTATTCAAAATTTCTTTAGTTGTATTCGTATTTTTTAGTTCGTCTTCGTGTCTACGTCCAAAGGACATATCTATCGGAGCATCCATGCGAAAAGAGAATCCCCTAGTCCCGTCCTCGAGTTGATATGATGATAAACCAAGATCAAACACAATCCCATCAAACTGCCCAAAGCGTTCCTCTTTATAATTATCTTGAATAATTTTTGATAAATCCTTAAAGTTGCCATTTGCTAATTTTATATTACTAATTTTTTCTTTTTTTATTTTTAATTTTGTATTACTAATCGCATCCTGATCCAAATCAATTGCAATCAACTCTCCAGTTCCACCAATTATTTTACTAATAGCCAATGTGTAACCTCCTCCACCCAAGGTGCAATCAATAAATTTTCCACCAATTTTGGGCTTCAAATATTCGATAACTTCTTCCAACATTACTGGTTCATGAACGTACTTCATTCCTTAAATATTAATGATTTATAATACCAACGCTTTTGTCCGGGAATAAACAATTTGTTTTAACTCCTTAGTATCAACTAATGGAGCTTTAATGATTCGAACTCTTACATTTTGTGGTTTTACCTCTACCTCTGTTTGACATTGAATTTTTTTCATACTTATTTATGTTTAAAAAAATTTATTTGTGCTATTTGTGATTATAATTTGCGTATTATAATCCAATTAAACTCCCAACTCACCGAGAGCTTCAGCTATATCGCTTGATTTACTTTCTGCGCCTTGTTTATATTTATTCCAACTTACTTCATCCCAAATTTCTAATCTATCATAAAGACCGGCAATAACAATTTTCTTCTTAAGTTTTCCGAAACTTCTTAAATACTCTGGTAGAGATATTCTTCCTTGATTATCAAAATCGACATCCATAGCTCCAGCTAGCATTAAACGAGAAAAAGCCCGAGCTTTCGCTTGGCTAATAGGTAATTTTGATAACTTTTCAGCTAGTTCTTGCCAAGATTTTTTGGTATATAAAAAAAGACAGTTATCTAAACCTCTGGTTACAACTGCCCCGCCTTTGAGCATAGCACGAAATTTAGCAGGCACTGCCAATCTCCCTTTCGTATCTAAATTGTGTGAATACTCACCAATAAACATTTCTTTAAGTCAAAATGCAACCTGCCTACCGGCAGGCAGGAAATAAAAATGCAAAATGTATTATTAAATAATTACTACGTTTTAATATCTAATTAAGATTCAAGAGAAGTTTGATAATGCGACAAGCAAATTACCAAACCCCTTCTTTACCTTAATAATATAGTCCTGATAGGCTCAAGGACTAAAGCCTTCCCATGCTTTTTGTTTTGGATTGGCGCTAATAGTCTTGGCCAATCATAATAACTTTTTATTTTTATTTTAAGGTTTTTAGATATATTTAGAAATTCACCCTAATTCCCCACTTTTCACCCTAATGATTTAATTATACACCACTTTTGGCCTAAAGTCAATATCGCCTTACCACCAATTTTATAACTAACATTAGCATTGAAGTAATAAAAAATACCCACCTGTTAATAAGTGAGTATTTTGCGTCATTTTTAAGCTCGTGCTTATATCTATTAAATCATATAGTTTTCAACATCTTTTCCACAATTCCATAATTTTTAAAAAAATATTTAAAATTAACCAATAATTGGCTCTCGATTATATTCTGGCTTTACTATATTCATATTTTTATTACTTTCTACTTCATTTACTGGTATCCCAAGTGCATATCCAAGAGCATTGGCTGTAATCACGCCAATTCGCAAAGAAGTAAAGGTCCCCCCCTTATTCTCTACTCTTATCTTCTTAATATCAGTCAAGCTAATCTTTTTCTTTTTTAAAAGCTTATCAATCTCTGGTAATAATTTCTCAGCCTGAGCATATTTAGCCTCAAATTTCTTTTCAATAACAATCTTTCTATCTTTTTTAATAGCTATATAAACTCTATGATCATCTAGTGTTGTATCTATAATTAAAATCATAAAAAATTAATCCCTTATTACTTATACCTTACTCCTGCACTACTTTATCTTTCCCAATAGTCAATTTATCAAACTTTAAATTTGTTGTAATATTTTCCGCTTGCCCGCTCACAGAAACACCTGCAAATTCATCAAAAGCGCTAAACTTAATATCAGTAAGTAAATTCATAGTCTTGCCAAGGTCAGAAATACTCGGTACTATTGCGACCTCAAAACCAGCCTTGTAGCTACCACCTTCTTTACTCACCTCACTAACATCCCAATTAACTCTTCCTCCTATTTCACCATGGAGGAACTTACCTGACAAAAGACTCTTGTTACCAGTCCACACCACTCCATCCGGAAGCTGAGCGTTAACTGCAAAGTCTTTTAAATCATTACCATAATTATTAATCTCCCAAAATATCCAATAACTTGTTGGCACATCCACAACGGGAGGTAAGGGACCAACTCCTAATTGATCACCTTGTTCGCTATAATAATAAGCAGATGATTTAACCTTTAGATCTGAAATAATTCGAACTGGATTAGATACTATATCATAGCTTGGATTTTGGCCATCAATAGAATAACTAACTGCCACTTTTAGACCTGCGCTCTGATTTGTTTTTATTCGCTGTCTAAGCAAATTAGCATAAAAACTTATTTCTCCACTTTGTCCAGCTAACAATTCTTTAATACTGATAACATCTTTATCTAATTGACAAGTATCATGATTACCACCGAGCTCAAGACCACTTAGATTAAAATCATTATCTTTAGATTTAAGTTGAAACTTTATATTATTTATATCTTTATCAGTTTGATTGTTATAACTCAAAGTATATTTTATTTTTTCACCAGACTTAATTGATTTTTCTTGAGGAATTAAAAATGCATTAAAATCTAATTTTTGAATTTTTATATCCTTCTCAATTCTTTTTTGTAAATAACTCTCATTATTCTGAAGTATGCTGCTTTCAAAAGCTAAAAGATAATTGCCAGAATCACCTTCGGACCTAGAAGTAAATTCAAAACCTTACCTGGCATTTTGTATTCACCGTCCAAATATCTCTCCTCAAAAACA
>CAZTIC010000018.1:0-21716 GCA_964613625.1 uncultured Gammaproteobacteria bacterium
GTAACAATATCCAAAATCATGTACCACCTAAGGTCGTACACAAAAATTATTATCATTACAGATATTATTAACAAATCTCGAATTATTTTTAAATACTCCATTGTTTCAAAATTGATCAAAAAAGCTATTACGAATAAAACACCAGTCACGAATTCGACTACCGGATATTGCCACGAAATCTTTTTTTTGCAGTGTCTACACTTTCCTAAAAGAAATAAATAACTAAAAACTGGAACATTATCACGCCAAGCTATTTGTTTTTTGCATTTCGGACAATATGAACGACCCCACATGCTCTCTTCTTTGTGTAAGCGCCAAATCAAACAGTTCAAAAAACTACCAATTATTAAACCAAAAATAAATACTATAAACGCTATATAAAAATTCATAAATTTTCTACTTACTTGCAATCACAAATAAATTATTAATATTTATTTTACCAATTGTTAAATAAAATAATACTTTAGAAAAATAATACCAACTATTTTTTATTATTTTTAATATTACACTCTTACTCCCTGACACACTTTGAATTGGATGTAATTGAATAAATTTTGTTTTTTTATATCCACATTCATCTAGCACCCTCTTCATCGTTTTTGGAGAATATATATTAATATGATCTTTTGCCTCTAAATAATGCGCCTCCCTGCACATTCCTTTTAATAGCTTTTTAATCCTAGCTTTTGAAAGTTGAATATTTATATTTGGTGTATGAATAAAAAGTATACCACCTTCTTTTAAAATACTATTCAAATATTTTAACAATGGAAATGGGTCTGGAATATGCTCTATTACATCCCAAAGTGTAATAATATCAAAATAATTATTAGGATAATCTGACCCTTCTATTTTACCACAAATTACATTTTTTATATCTAATTTGTTTTTTGCAAAATCTACTGCTGATTGTGATATTTCACAACCATAAGCATCCCAGTCATTATACAAAGAAATATGTTTCAAAAAATAACCTAAACCACATCCTACATCCAATATTTTTCCTTTCTTATTTTTTAAAAATTTTTTACCAAAATCTTTATACATTCTTTCATGTGCTTCTTCCCACCAAAAATGATCTTCTTTTTCAATCTTCTTGCCGTAATAATCAGAGTAATTTTGCTCTTGATCGTACGAAGAATAAACATGGCCACACTTATTACATCTCAAAATATCAATACCAAATTCATTAAAAACTATTTTATTCTCTTCATTTTTACATAATCTACATTTTTGACTCATAAAATTATCAAAATAATTTCTTATTCAATTTCTTCAATACTATCTTTTTACAAATAACCTAAAATCAAAAAAGCTTAAATTATTTATAACAATATTCTTAAATAAATAATTTCTTTCAACCATTACCTACAATACTCTAATCTAGCAACAAGCTATTTAATTGATTCTATTTTTTTCAAAATTTCAATAGCGGTAAAATACCATGAAAAAAATTTAATTTGCTCAATTCCCTTCTTTTGCATCTCCTTGATTAAACTATCATTAGTTAAAATTTTATATAGCTTTTCTCTAATATCATCCGTATTGCAGGGATCAAATAAAATACCTGCTTTACCAACAACCTCGGGCAAAGAAGAGTTATTAGAAGCAACAACGGGACAACCACACATCATCGCCTCTAACACAGGCAAGCCGAAACCTTCATATAGAGACGGATAAATAAAACATTTTGCTGTATTGTATAAACAATTAAGATCACTGTCTGAAACATAGCCTAAAAAAACAATATTTTTTTCTATATTTAATTGTTTTGCTTTTTTAAATATTTCTTCATAATACCAACCTTTTTTACCGACTATAACCAATTTATATTTACTTAAACCCATATCAACTAAATTCTTATAGGCCTCTATTAATCTAACTAAATTTTTTCTAGGTTCAAGTGTGCCAACCGATAATATAAAATTATTTGATAAATTATATTTAGTTAATACCTTGTTTATGCCCACCCCATCTTCAATAGCTCGAAAATTGTAATCTGGAGCTTCGGGAATAACAAAAATTTTATTGGATTTAATATTAAAAAAATTTATTAAATCTTTTTTAGTATTTTCTGAAACAGTAATAATAAATTTTGCCCGCTTACAAGCGATTTTCATAAAAATTTTTTCTAAAATTTTTGCCTTCTTATTGTGCCTGTTAGGCATAATAAAGCTCACTAAATCATGAATAACAACAATAGTTGGTGTAGATATCTTTAGTGCCGGCACAATATAGCTCGTAGGTGACAAATAAACATCTGGTTTTAAAAATAATAAATCAAAAACCGCAATAAAATGCCATAAGATCGAAGAGAATTTAATAATTTTTTTTTTAAAGTTACAAGACAACTTTAAAGTAATATCTTCTTTTAAATACAAATAATACTGATTTTCCTTATCTATAACAGTAAGTTCTCTAATTAAATTATTAACATACTTTTCTTTGCCAGCCCATTTTTCATTATTCAATGAATGAGTATCAATGGCTATTTTCATAAAAAAATTTCTTAAATTATTTATTTTTTCAATGCCACAATCACAAGATTATCTCCTGAACCAATAATGCACGAATAAATTGATAACATTAATTTTATTACACCTTTAAGACTAAATGAAATCTCATGATGCATATTTTGTCTTATATAGGTTTTAAGAATAACAAATTTCTCTTCTTTTAATATTTTTTCTAACGGCTCTTTACTAAATTGCCAAATATGTTGAAAAGGAGAAAACCCGTACCATCTATTTCTTAAAAATTTTCTCCATATACTTTCAAAATTTGGCACTTCTATTATTAAAATACCATTACTTTTTAAAATTCTATTAACCTCCTTTAATTCAGTTCTTAACCCTTCAATATGTTCTAATACATGTAGATAAGTTACGACATCAAAATCATTTTCTTTATATTGAAAATCTTTAACATGCCCGCAAGACAATCTTTCTTTTAAATTATATTTATCAACACCAAATTTTATTGCATTTGACGAAACATCTATTCCATGAGCATCAAACCCCTCTCTTAAAGCCTCTTTTATAAATATTCCACAATTACACCCCACTTCTAATAATTTACCTTTTTCTTTGTATTTTTTTATTATTTTTAAAGTTCTGTTAGTAAATTTTTTCCATAAATCCTCTTGTTCAGCACGATCTTTATAATCTGTTTGCTCGTCATAATAAGAACATATCTCTTCATGACTTAACGGTATCGGCCAAGTACGAGAAAGATGACATTTTTTACATTTAATAACTCCGAAATCTACATCTGAATTATTAAAAAAATATTCCTTATAATCACTAGACCCACATAAACATTTTGGATAAATTTTATTCATATTTGTAAATATAATAATTAACTAAAACTCTATATAAACCTAACATTATTGCAACTTTAAATTTTATCAACCAATTACCTGTCCAACCTTCATTAACTATATTTTTATAAAATGTAATAATAAACTCAAAAGGTACTAATAACAATGGGTGTTTAATTCTAATTTTCACTTTCTTCGACCATGTATTTTTTTTGTAATTAAATTTATCAATATCTTGAAAATTTTTTAGATAATATATCGCCTGAAGCTTTGCCCAATTAATCCATTTTTTTCTGAAACAATTCCAAGTAAAATTATTATAATTTGGCTCATGTTCCAGTCTCAAATCAATCTTCTTTATTTTTCCTTTAACTTCTACAACTGCATTTGGTATACCTAACACTGAGACTTTTTTTTTATTAAAAAGAACTCTTTTATATGGCCAATTTTTAGTAAGATATTTCTCTCCATCCCAATAGGGCCACAATAATTCATAAGCATCTATAGAATTATTTTTTATCAATAATTTTAATTTTTTTTTTAATTTATCAGATAAATACTCATCTGCATCAATTTGTAAAATCCAATCCCCATTAGCTTTTCTATAACTAAAAGGACGATGAGCCTCTGCTACTCCAACATGTTCTCTGACAAATACTTTTTTTGTATACCTGAAACAAATATTCAATGTATTGTCATTACATTTTCCATCATGAACTACAATAATTTCATCGACAACGTCTTTAATACTCATTAGACATCTTTCAATTAACTTTTCTTCGTTATACACAACCAAACAAGCTGAAATTTTATTTTTTATTACCATTTAATTCATTAATAAATTTTATTACATCTTTATTATCTAACGACAATACCAAGGCTTGATTAGCATATTTTACAGCCTCTTCCAAGTTCCCCCTTTCCTTATATAGGACACTAATAGAAAATGGCCACATATAATCATTTGGGCTCAACATAAAACCTCTTTTATTATACCAAATAGCCTTATCAATATCCCCAAGCTGATAATAAATATCTGCTATTTTCTTATAAACTCCTATTTGATAAGGATCTACCTTTATTATTTTTAAATAATTATCTAACACATTATCATTATCACCTAGCCCCTCATGGCACGATGCTAATAATCGATAAATATCTTTTTTAAATAAATTAATACCATCTCTATGCTCTTTATTTAAATATTCATTATTTATATCTGGCAATAAACTTAAGGTAATGTTATATATCGTAATTGCTTTTTTGAAATCCCCTGATAAATAATAAACGCCACCCCAGGCCTTATAAATTTCTGGGAATAAAGGACTTGTATTAATTAATTCACCAAACAATTCTTCAGACTTAATAAAATATTTTTCATCAACATACTTACCAAGTATCTTATAAATCATTGCTTCGGTATATTTTTCATCAAAATTCTTATTCTTTTTATCATAATCTATTAATGAACTAAAATAAATCAAAGCTTCTTTAGATTCTATTTTTGACATTGAAAACATTGCATCATTTGCAAAAAACCATTTATATACAACTTCTCTATCATTGTAATAAATTGCATCTAAATAATTATTATACATAGACGGAAAATCATTACTAACTAAATCTTTTCTGGTTAATCTCATGTAATAATCTGCCCTAACTGCATTTACTGACTCTAAAATATAAAAATAAATAATAATAATAATCAATAAAAATACTATATAATAAAGTTTAGAAAAATTTATATTTATTTTTTTACTATTTTTTGATTGTATCAAAAAAATAAATGCTATTATTAACCAAAACAAAATATTAGTTTCAGTAATTTCAAAACTTACTAGTAAGGCAATAAAATAAGAAGCTAGACTAATAAATAAAAAAAGTAATAAATCGTTATTTTTATTTTCTAATATCATTTCCAAAGAAATATAAAAAATATAAAATAAAAATAGCAGATAAACAATTAGGTAAAATACCCCGCCTTGCAACATTAAATCTAAAAATATATTATGAGCTCTATCATTGCCTGCGTTCAAAGTTTCATATATTGACCAATTAGGACTATAATGTTTTATTAAAATACCTTTTTGAGTTTCTGGACCATATCCAATTACTGGCCTCTCCATAATTGCCAAAGAACTTGATTTCCAAATTTCTAATCTCATAGCCAAGGAACCTGACTTCATATCACTAAATGATCTTATCCTATCAACAAACGCACTATCTTTACCTGTAAAAATAACCAAACCTGATAACAAGGCAATAAAAACTAAGATAAATAACAATATCTTTTTATAATTTTTTTTAAAAAAAATATAATAAATAAGTAAGTATATAAAAACACCTCCTAAAAAACCAAGCCAAGAACCTCTAGTTTGAGTTAATAATAAACAAGCCAAATTCAAAAAAAGTACAAAAGTAAAAAAAACTTTTAGATACTTATTGCGGTTATTAATTATTTTATAAAATATTAAAGGAATTATAATAACTAAATAATTACCAAAAAAAATAGGTTGACCCAAAGTTGAAGTAACTCTAGTAGATGGGTATAGGCCATTATACACAAAATCAATACCCACCCACTGCAAGAGACCAAGCACACAAACAACAATACTACCAATAATAGTCCAATCTATAATTCTCTTTATCTTTTCTTTTCTTTCTATATTTATCACCAATAAAATAAAAAATAAAAAATAGTGAGAATAAGTAATCAAGCCTTGTTGACGCCAATATGATCCCCAAATACTAGATTGAATATCCACTGAAAAAATAACAGTGATTAAATATGAAAAGAAAAATAAAAATGTTATATATAAATATTTTTTATTTATATATATAGTTAATTTCTTTTCAATAACAAACTTAACCATACTTAATACAAGCAACATCTCTGTCAAAATTTTAAATAAAACCACTTTGTCTATCTGAAAAGTTGAGTGAGTTTTGTACAAAAAAGCAAAATAAAGCGATGTTAGCACTATTATTAAAATAATATTTACCTCTATCAAAATACTTAAAAATTTTAATATTTTATTTTTCATATATATAATTATATCATTTTCTATAAATAAAATCCCCCTAAGTATAGGGGGATTTTACGATATTCAAAGTAAATATTTATTGAATTCCTAAAGGTGTGGCCGTATGAGGGCCCGGAGTAACACCGCCAGTATTAGCACCTAAACAGTAAGTTATGGAATATGTTGTTCCACCAGTAGTTCCAACATATGCATATGAATTGTTATCTGCAGTACAACCCGTATCAAATGGAAGTGGTGCTGTTGGTATCATCCCCATATAAGTTATAGAGTTAAATGTAAGGGCAGTTCCAGAAAATACAGATGGAAGAGCTGGAGATGCTGGAGGATAACCATTAGCATCATTGTAGTACAGTTCTAAAGCTGTTTGGATTTGTCTTACATCTGAAATACGTTTTGCATCTCTAGATTTCTGTCTAGCATTATTTAAAGAAACAACTGCCAAGGTTGATAATAAACCAATAATAGAAATAACAACCAATAATTCAATTAAAGTAAAGCCTTTTTGTTTCTTCATATTTTTATCTTTTTCAAAATTATTAGCTCAACTCCAAGAATTAAAACAATAATTTCAAAAATATATAATTTAATAATTAATTAACTACTCTATATATATGATTCCCTTGGTGTTACCAAGGGAATCATATAAAATCCAAATTAATTTTATTGGATTCCAGAAGGAGTAGCTATATGTACACCTGCCTCTACGCCACCTGTGTCTGCACCTAAACAATAAGTTAGGGAATATGTTGTTCCACCTGTAGTTCCAACATATGCATATGAATTGTTAGCTGCAGTACAACCTGTATCAAATGGAAGTGGTGCTGTTGGTATCATTCCCATATAAGTTGTAGTGTTAAATGTAAGAGCAGTTCCAGAAAATACAGTTGGAGTAGCTGGAGCAGCTGGAGGATAACCATTAGCATCATTATAATAAAGCTCTAGAGCTGTTTGAACTTGTTTGATATCGGAAATACGTTTTGCATCTCTTGATTTTTGTCTAGCGTTATTCAACGCTACAACTGCTAAAGTTGACAACAAACCAATAATAGCGATAACAACCAATAATTCAATTAAAGTAAAACCTTTTTGTTTCTTCATATTTCACCTCCCTTCGTCATTCTCGCGATTATTGACTTAATCCCAGGTATTAATGCAACAACCTCAAGAAGATATTTAAATTATTAAATCGACTTATCCACATTATACCATAAAAATAAAAAATTATCTATTAAACTTTATTAATTTTTCTCAAACATTAGTAACCGGAAGCCATATTATACATTGGCAAGATTATGCCAGCCACCATAATACCAACAGCTATACCCATAATAACCAAAATTATCGGCTCAAGCAAAACCATTAAATTATTTGTGATATTATTTATTTCTTTTATATAAAAATCTGAAATCTTCTCTAAAACAACATCTAATTTGCCAGTTTTTTCACCAACACTAATTATTTGCGTTACCATTTTTGGCATATCGTCACTTTTAACAAAAACACTAGACATCGAATTACCATCTTCAACTGACTTTGATGTCTTTAATATCAAATCACGATATACTTGATTTCCAATAACTTCAGCTGAGATTATCAAACTTTTATTTATAGTAACACCTCCAGATATCAAAGTGTACATTGTGCGAGTAAATCTAGTAACATATATTCTCCTCCACAGACCACCAAATATTGGCAATTTCAGAATAAACAAGTCTATATTCCTCTTGCCTTTTTCCGTTTTTGAATAAAAATAAAGACCAAAAATTGTTCCAAAAACTGTCATCAATAATAACCACCAATAATTAACAAAAAAATCAGAAACTGCTATTAAAATCTTGGTAGTAACTGGCATTTTTGCTCCTGACTCAGTAATAATAGCTGTTAATTTCGGAATAACCATGACCATCATAACCGATCCAACCACTATAAGACCAGTTAATAAAAAAGCTGGATACATCATAGCTCCTTTTATTTTACTGATCATGTCATAATCTTTTTCTATTTCTTCTGCTAAATAATTCATTACCTCATCCAGTTGACCAGATGTCTCACCAGATCTAATTACATTTATATGAAAATTAGAAAAAACACCTTGTCTTTTTGAAAATGAATCCGAAAGCCTAGAGCCACTGTCAACTTCATCTGCTATTTCAGAAATAATAATTTTAAGTTTTATATTATCAGTTTGTTCTACTAATATTCTAAGAGCTTGCACCAAATTAACACTAGCCGAAACTAATACTGAAAATTGACGAAAAAAAACTACTAAATCTTTTTTATTTATATGATTTAATAAATTGAAAATTTTTATATTTCTTTTAAAACCCGCTTCTTTTTTAAGAGATACTACTGACAAATTCTTTTCACTCAAAATCTCCCCGGCCTCATAATCATTATCTGCCTCAATCAATCCTTCTATTCTTTTTTTATCAAGATCAGTAGCCTTGTATCTAAAAATTGCCATAAAATATTATTCACTATTAAATTTATTAGAGTTTTAACTTATCAACTTCTTCTTTGGTTATTTTTCCAGATACTAACAATTCTTCAATTGATTTTTTCATACTTACCATACCCTCACCTCTTGAAGTTTGTATTACGCTGTCTATTTGATAAAATTTACTATCACGAATCAAAGATTTAATAGCTGAGCTTGAAACAAGTATTTCGTAAGCCGGCACCAACCCTCCTGATCGACCAGGAATTAAATATTGAGTAATTATACCAATCAAAACATCAGCCAAGCTATAACGAGCAGCTTCAGGGGATAATTTCTTTCTAGCCGCATCTAATAATTTTTCTATAACCCTTATAGAACTAGTAGAATTAACCTCAATAACAACTAAAGAATTACCGGCCGCTAAATCAAAAATTAATGGAATTGCATCCTCTAAATTATCTTTAATTTCATCTATATAAACTATATCAATATTTTCTTTCAAACAGTGATCAAGTCCGTCTATATATGAATTAACATCTTGCCCAATTTGCCTTTGCTCTATAATGCTTTTTTTATTAACAAAAGAATACTCAATAGGATTTTCCAATGTTAAAATGTGCTTCTTGGCCTTATTATTCACTTCTTCTATTAGTACTGATATTGTGCTTGTTTTCCCTGAATTATTTGGGCCAGCTATTACTAATAATCCAGACTTAAAATTTATCAATTCTTTCACTTGAGACGGCAGACTAAGATCATCAAAATTTCTAATTTTGTTAGGTATATAATTAAAAGATATTGAAGGTAAGTTTTTCTGATAATAAATATCGATTCTGAAACGATATTCTTTATTGAAAATTTTTGCTATTATTATTTCTTTTTTTTCTTCTAAGATTTTAAGTTCTCTTTCGTCTAAATTTGAACTAATAATTTTATCTAAAACATCTTTTGTCATTATATTTTCATCATTCAAAAAGACCAAACTTCCTTCCAATCTTAAAACAGGAACGCTTCCTACAGAAAAATGAATATTAGAAGCTCCCTTTTTGGCCATTTCTGTCAAAATTCTATTGATAAATATAGATGGTACCTCCATAAACTATTTATTAATTGTTTTTATAATCTTATCCACAACTTCAGACGGCATGAAATGAGCTTTTATAAGATAATCATCCGCACCCAATGACAACCCCTGACTCACTTCCTTTTTTTGACTCAAATTAGTAAGAAGAATAACAGGAATATTCTTTGTTTCATCGTCCTTTTTTAACTCTTTTAAAACTTCAAAACCATCCATTTTGGGAAGCATTATATCCAAAAGAATTATATCTGGTTTCTCTTTTTTTGACATACTCAAACCTTTTTCACCATCTTCAGCTGTCACAACTTTAAAATTCTCTAATTCAAATTTTACAAAATACATGCTTAATAAAAAAGGATCATCTTCTACTAATAAGATTTTAATATCATTGTTTTTTTTAAAATTTGCCATAAATTTATTACGCCCCCTGGGAAGTGCCCTTGGGGCATTATTTATTATTAGACTTATTTATTATGATTTTATTACTCTTAATACTTCTTCAATAGTAGTCTTTCCTTGCAAAATCTTTATTAACCCGTCCTGCTTTATCGATACAAAACTCTGATTTTTCTGCACATCTTCAATAGTTAACAATTTATTTTTATCAGCTATTATTTTTTTTATATCATCATTGATCTCTATTATTTCAGCAATAGCTATTCTTCCGTTATATCCAGTATTTCCACATCTAGTACATCCAGCACCTTTATAGAATTTTTTATCAACCAAATCACCATCCTTGCCTATTTCTTCCAAAATTTCCTTCGACATGTCTTCTATTTCCTTTTTTATATCAACAAATATATTATCTGGCAATTCCTCTCTAACTTTGCAATAAGAACAAATTTTTCTTACTAGTCTCTGAGCTACAACTAATTTCAAAGTAGAGGCCAATAAAAACGGCTCAATATTCATATCAATTAATCTCGGTATCGAACCTATAGCATTGTTTGTATGTAATGTAGATATTACTAAATGACCAGTTAATCCAGCATGAATTGCCAATTCAGCAGTTTCGTTATCTCTTATCTCACCAACCATAATCACATCTGGATCCTGACGAAGTAATGATCTAAGTCCATTTGCAAAAGTATATCCAATTTCAGGTTTAATTTGTGATTGATTAACTCCCTTAATAAAATACTCAACTGGATCTTCAAGTGTAGAAATATTAACACCCTCTCTGTTAATAATGTCTAGCAAGGCAAAAAGGGTAGTTGATTTACCAGAACCTGTTGGACCAGTTACTAATATCATGCCACTTGGCTCTTTTGAATATTTACTCAAAATTTCAAAAGCCTTACCCGTATAACCCAAATCCTCTAGAGAGGGAGCCCCTTTTGATATATCCAGAATTCTCATAACCACCTTTTCATTACCCAAAAGTGGTAATATTGAAATACGAAAATCAACTTCTTTTTCATTAATAACAAAACGAAATCTTCCATCCTGTGGTATTCTGGTTTCATCTAATTTTAACTTAGCCAAGACCTTAATCCTAGAAACAATAGCCTGGTGTACAGACATGGGTAGCACTAAGGATGTATGTAATATCCCGTCGATTCTATATCTAACCCTTGTCTCCTTTAATTGAGGCTCTATGTGTATATCACTAGCTCTACCCTCTACCGCATGTCTAATGATAACTGATACAATCTTTGAAACTGGAGCTGTTTTAATAACACCCTCAAGTGATTCCTCTTTTTGACTAATCAAACTCTCCTCTTCCTTTGCTTTAGTTTCTAGTGCAGCGCCAATTTCTTTTTTAATATCCTGATATTGTTTATAAACCCTATTAAAGCTTAAATCAGATATTAAATATATTTCCAATTTCACACCCTCGTCCTTGGCCAAGAAATTAACCACCTCTATCGCATTTATATTATCAGGATTTGTGATACCAATCTTTATTCCTCGAACAGTTTTATTAAAACAAACAATCTCGTAATTCTCTGACGCCTCTTTAGATATAGTATTCAAAGTCTCGAAATCAACCTTTTTATCTAATAAACTTATATAGGGCAAATCATAAAACTGAGCCTTTGCTTTAGCTAATATTTCTGCGTCAACTGTTTTCTCTTCAAGTATTACCTGCTCAATGTCTTTTCCACTTTCAACGGATATTTTTTTATACACAGAAACCTGTTCTTCTGTCAAAATCTTTTCATCGAGTAATATTTGTAAAATTTTATCTTGTTTATTCATAGTATTCAAAAAGATTTTGATTACCTGGCTCAATAATTAATGGCTCAACTTGATTGTCAATTAAAGTTTTATAATTATCTTTATTTAAAATATCAAAATTTATAATATTAATCTCTATGTTTTTACTTACATTATCCTTGTCTACATTTTGATTGATAATTGGTTCTTTGTTTTCGTCTTGATTAACAATTGGCTCATCATTTTCATCAATTAATGCCAATGGAGAGTCTTTCTCTTTAACAAGTTGATAATTTTTATAAACAAAAAATAAAGTTCCCAGAAACATTAAAAATATGATTATCGAATAAATTATTAATTTTCTTTTTTTAATTTTCTTTACTTTAAGCATATTATTCCAAACAATAAGTTTGTATATCAATATTTAACGAATTACTTGCGGGACTAAAACTTAATGAATTAATATCCATTATTCTAAGATTAGTTTCTATATCTTTTAAAAAAATTTTTAAACCAATATAATTAATACCTCCTAAACTAAACGAGATTCTTATTATTTTTTTTTGCTCTATAGAATCATTCACTTCCTGCTCATCACTTATTACAACACTGATAGAGGTGGAGGTTTCTGGCGTTATTGATATTGAACTTAATAACAAACCATTCTTTTTCACTATATAATCCATTTGTCCAAAAAGCTCTTCATGAAAACCACATTTAGGGAGAATAGAATTAATTTTTTCAAAATCATCTTGATTTATTTCGTTATATATCTTCGCTGAACTACTTACTTCGTTTAAATAGTCCTTGCTTTCTCTAATTAAAGAAAGAAATCGATCTTGTTTTTCATCTCTATTCAAAGCCAGAGCAGATACCTCTTCATATTTTGGCTTAATCAAAAACAAAAATCCAAACAATAAAATCAACAAAGAAACCAGAACAACCACCCAAAAGAAATTACGAGTACAAAAACTCCAGAACCCCAAGGAAGTATCTTTATTTTTTTGTTTAACGAAATCAGTCATAAAAAATTATTGATAAAAAATATTTGAATTCAATTTTATATTTAAACTAAAACTCACCTCACTCTCATCTGTTTCTGAGTCTATGGCCCTATTACCACTCTCCGTCTTCACCTCTAACACATTTGCATTATTTTTTAAGTGCAAAATTTGAGCGTAAAGAGTGTCAAAATCTTTAGTCGTTGCTGAAAGATTATACACACCATCTGTACTACCAGAAAAATCAGCAAAATAAACATTAGGTAAAGTATTTTTTTCCATAAAATCGAAAAAATCAGTCCAATAAATATGCTTATCTAGCGTTTCTTTAACCAATTTTATTTTTGCTCCAAAACTTTTTATTTTTTTTATTTCTTTTTCAGCTTCTACAATCTTTATCTTAATCTCTTTTATCTCTTCGGCATACTCTTTTGTATTGTTATCTTGGCTTTCATAAATATAACTGGTACTAAAATATGCTCCGCTTAAAATTATAGAAGAAAATAACACTCCGATTACTAAATAAATTACATTTCTTTGCCAATCGAAATTAATATAAATCTGACCTTTAATGAGATTTGTGTTCAATGTATCGACTTGTTCCCATTTTTTAACATCTTTTTTTTCCAATTTATCGTCCTTATTTTTTTCTTCTTTTTCAGTATCAAATTTTTCTACATCTCTAGTTTTATAAAAATCTTTTCTATATTTTTTATATTTAGTTAAATATTTTTTATATTTAGTTAAATATTTGTCAAAAAAATCGAAATTAAAGAAGCTAACTGCATCATGTTTATTGTCTTTCACAGGTTTAACTTGAGCTAAATTTACAGATTTATTTAGTGTTTTTTCTTTGATATTTTTTTTTGATACTTTTTTGTTATCGCTAGTACTTATTTTATTGTCTTGATTTTCATTTTTAATATCCCTTAACATCTTCTTCCTGCTTTTTTTTAAATCTACTGAGTCTAAACTATTATTTTTTTTAAAATCAAAAAAACCTTTACTAACCGTTTCTTTTTCAATATTACCCTCTTTTGGTTCTGACCAAACAACATCATCTTGATATTGAGATTTTTTATTTTTAAAAAAATTAAAACCCATAAATTTATATTATTCTATACCACGCATAGCCAGTCCAACTGCTACAGATAGTTTTGGACCAAGCTCTTTTAGTAAATGCTCTAATTCTAAAGGATAAGATATTCGTGCCCATGGATCACCTATAATAACATTTATTTTTAGAATTTCAGATAAATAATTACTAAAGTTGGGTAGTAAGGCCGAGCCTCCTGATAAAATTATTTTTTCTACTTTTTCACTATTACTATGTTGAAAAAGATTTAATAAATGTTTAACCTCATTAACAACAGGATCAACTGCTTCTGTAATAATCCTGGGAACAACATTATTATTGGAGCTTTGAAAGCTAATTCCAAGGTCATATTTAAATTGTTCTGCTCTATTTGTGCCAATATTTAAATTCTTACTAATTGCATTGGTTATATTTATTCCTCCCAAATCAATACTTCTGTTGATAACAGGAATTCCATTTTTTACTATAGAAATATCTGTAGTACTAGTCCCAAGCTCTAGTATCATTGCTGTAGTCTTATCATTACCCATCAATGATCTAATTAATGAAAAGGTCTCTGTTTCCAAGCTTAATAAATTTAGATTGACCTCTTTAAAAATATCTAGGTATTTCCTCACAAGCGTTTTTGGAGCACCTGTTAATAACACTTTTAAACCATTCTCATTTTTTTTACCACCATTCACTTGAGAATCCTCTTTTATTACCTTCCAATCTAATACCATTTCTTCAAGTGGTAATGGTATCAACTTCTTTGCTTCCCACTGAACCGCTGACTCTATCTCTTTTTTATTGACGTTAGACAAATTTATTATGGACGAAAAAACAGAAAAAGTAGGCAAGGCCGCAATTGCAGTTTTACCTGATATTTTAGCTTTACTAACAACTTCATTAATAGATTCAGCAATAAAACCTACATTTTTATTTGAGTCGCTATTTAAGATTTCTCCCTTATTTTCAGTAAATCCATAAGTTACTAAACGTAATCTAGAATTTTGTTTCTTGAGCTCTACTATCTTGATACTGGAACTACCAATATCTACGCCAATATAACTATCGGACTTTAAAAAAGATGACATAATTAATTATTACTTTTGTAATTTATTTAATTTTATTATATAATATTAACAAGGTTATTACAAAATTTATAATTTAATTATAACATAAATAATAAATTATTTAAAACATATAAACAGACAATTATGAATTTCTTTATAAAATATAAAAAAATTTTTTTAATTATTACTTTTTTTGCTATTGTTTTTTTATTAGGCTATCTTTTATATATAGTTTTTTTAAAAAGTTCTCCACAAGCTAGAGTTACTGACCCAACTGCCACTTCCACAACTTCTTCTGGTTTACCAATTTCAAAAGATGGATCGGGCCAAATAATTACTGATCCAAGCGACGACGGCTTCCCTGGCACTAAAACTGATACAGAAGACTATGTAAAAGAACCAGACAAAGTAGCTAATGGAAACATAACTAAAACAGAAGAATTAAACCAAAATCGAAGCCTTGGCATCACTCTAAGTCCCGATGGATCAACTCTGCAATATTACAATAAAGATGATGGCAAGTTTTACCGCATAACTAATGACGGAGAAATTGAGACATATAGCAACAAAGTTTTCCACAACGTTGATCAAGTAACATGGTCACCAAAAAAAAACAAAGCTATCTTGGAGTACCCAGATGGATCCAACATTATATACGACTTCAATCAAAACAAACAAATAACATTACCTAAACATTGGGAAGATTTTAATTTCTCCCCAGATGGAAGTCAAATTGTATTAAAAAGCATCGGTCTTGATCCAAATAATCGCTGGCTAGCTATTTCAAATGATGATGCTTCCAAAGTTATCCCCATCGAATCTATCGGTTTAAACGACGCCACTGTCTATCCTTCCTGGTCGCCAAACCAACAAATGGTCGCTATGTATACAGAAGGAGTGGATTTTAATAGACAAGAAGTATATTTCGTTGGTCAAAACAGTGAAAATTTTAAATCAACAATTATAGAAGGAAGAGGATTTCAACATGAATGGGCTCCTGAAGGTGATAGATTATTATACAGCGTTTATTCTTCGAGCAACGATTACAAACCAATGTTGTGGATTGTTAATTCTGAAGGTGAAAATATTGGAAGCGGAAGAAAAAGCCTAGGTATTGAAACTTGGGCGGACAAATGTATTTTTAATAACAACAAAGATGTATACTGTGCGGTGCCAAATAACTTAGAAAAAGGAGCTGGTATTTTCCCAGAACTAGCAGAAAATACTCAAGATAAAATATACAAAATTGATTCCATAACTGGAATGAAAAAATTAATTGCTATACCCGATGGGAGTTATAATGCTTCAAATTTAATCATATCTGACGATCAAAAATATCTTTTCTTTACCGATGAAACAACACAGAGAATTTATAAAATAGAATTAAAATAAGGTCATAAAAGCATTAAAGCAATAATATTTTTTAGTATAAATAAATTGTTTTAATATTTTGATATTTTAACGCCTTAATGTTTTAATAACTTACACATGCATCTATTAAATAAAGTACAAATTCACGCTAACAATTGGCGTGATTTTTTATTAGAACTCCTCTTCCCTACTGAGTGTCTCGGTTGTGGCGCTGAAAATACATTATTATGTAAAAAATGCTTTAAAAGCCTAAAGATAAATTACGAACACTACTGCTTGAATTGTAAAACCAAAAATAATCTCGGAGAATTTTGTGAGCGCTGCAAAGACAAATTTAGTCTAAATGGCATTTGGATAGCAGGAAACTACCAAGATAAATTAATAGCAAAAATTATCAAAACCTACAAATACAAATTTTCAAAGAATTTGAATATTCATCTCGGAAATTTTTTATCTTTATTTCTAAAAAATACTATAAACAAAAATAGATTTAGCCAAAACAATATAGGCCAGGGGCTACATTGGAAGAATTTGAATAAAATAAAAAATACCCCTAATATTCTACTAGATTTTCAAAATACTCTTATTATACCTGTTCCCCTTCATCAAAAAAGACTCAGATGGCGAGGCTTTAATCAAAGTGAGCTTCTTGCACAAGTTATTTGTAAAAATTTTAACTTAGATTTTTCAAACGATCTTAAAAGAATAAAATACGCCAAACCTCAAGCAAAACTAAATAAATCTCAACGAGAATCTAGCTTAAAAAACTCTTTTGTATGGGATGGAAATAGTCTAGATAAAAAAAACATCATCTTGATAGACGATGTTACAACTACAGGCAGTACTCTGAATGAATGTGCTAAGACTCTAAAACAAAATGGTGCTAATGAGGTATGGGGGTTGGTTATTGCTAATGGATAAAAAAAGTACAGAGATATCTCTGTACTTTTTTATAACAATATCACTTACGCAAACTTCAAGCGGATTGCATCCGCCGAAGATTCGCATCGGCGAACCGAAGGCGGAGAGATAGGGATTCGAACCCTAGGAACCCGCGAAGGCTCAACGGTTTTCAAGACCGTCCCATTCGACCGCTCTGGCATCTCTCCAAAAATTAAATTATCAATTCATAATTGATATGCGGAGAGGAAGGGATTCGAACCCTTGGTACGCGTTAACGCACAACACCTTAGCAGGGTGCCCCTTTCAACCACTCAGGCACCTCTCCAAATATATTTTCAATTTTAATTTTAACTTCTCTCTTCCTTTGCCAGTTTTAAGAAATAACTCTTCCCTCCTTGCATCTGTTTTATCTATAAAAGCTTCATAATAAATTAATTCCCATGGTTTTCCAAATTTAGTGCTTCTAACCTTATCATTATTATGCTCAAAAATTCTTTTCTTTAAATCGTTAGAATACCCTTTATAAAATTTATTTACTTTTTTACTATACAATACGTATACATAATACATAAATCCTTTTCCGCCCAAGGCGGATCAGCCTCGGGCTGACAACCACTCAGGCACCTCTCCAAAAATACTATTAATTATTATAATTAAATAAAAAATAGGAAATACCTATTTTTATTAGCGATTTCTTTACCAAGAAATATTATAATGCTATAATAAATATATAAAAAAAATGCACTAATGTCAAACATATGTCAAAGAATAAAAAAGTAAATAAAAATATATCATGGATAGTCCCAGAATACGAAACACACGAAAGAAGTAAAAATTGGTACATACTTTCTAGTATTACTGCTTTATTACTTCTACTATTTGCATTTTTTACCGCAAATTTCTTATTTGCAGTTATTATAATAATTTCTGCTATTGTAATTATACTAAATGACGGACAAAATCCTGGTAAAGTAAGAATTATATTATCTGACGAAGGAATCTCTATTGGTAAAAAGTTTTATGATTATGATGAATTAGATAATTTCTCTATTATATTCAAACCAAAAGCTGGAATAAAAAATCTATATTTTGAATTCAAAAGTGCTATTAGGCATCGTATTTCTATACATTTAGAGAAAACTGACCCTTTACTAGTTCGTGAATATTTGTTAAAATACCTAACTGAAGACTTAGAAAGAAAAGACCAGCCCTTATCAGAGAATTTGGCAAAAATTTTCAAAATTTAAGTATACATTAAAATATACATTTTAATGTATACGTAAGAAAATGTCCCGTCTTCATCGGGATTTTTTAATAAAACAATGAGTTCCTGTAGCTCAGCTGGATAGAGCATCAGCTTGCGGAGCTGAAGGTCGTAGGTTCAAATCCTATCAGGAACACAAAGTTAAAGTTCCTGTCTATCGGCAGACAGGAACCCTGCCGAGAGCGCATAATATAATTTCCTAATATTAGCATAATTTGACAGGTGTCCATATTTCTGTTATTTTTATTACATAAAAAATAATTTAAAAGTTGTTCTTTTAAAAACCATCTAAATAAACATTCTTACTATGGAGAGCACTATGATTTCAATTTTATTTATTGATGACGAAGAAATAATCAGGGAGCTTATCAAGCAAATTTTCGAAAGAGCAGGACACGACATTACAACTACATCATCCGGCGATAAAGCACTTAAAATTATTAAGACTAAGAAATTTAATCTGATAATCTCTGATTTTACTATGCCCGGAACTCATGGCTTAGAGCTTATTCAATTATTGGCAGAAAAACAAAAAGCCCCGATAATCGTAGTTACAGGTTATGCTATGGGAAAAGATAAAAAAGAAATACCAGATAAAGAAATTATTGCTAAAGGTGCTAAAATGGTATTAAAAAAACCACTATATAAACAAACAATATTAGATACTATAAAATATATAAATAACATCTAATAAATAATATTTCACATTTTTTGTTATTTAACACTTCAAGAAATTTTCACTCTTGAGGTGTTTTTTTATTTATTGTGATAAAATACATACATGCTTACCTTGGATACAAAAATAAATAAATTATATGGAGTTGGGGAAAAAATAGCTGGCCGACTTAAAAAGCTAGACTTAAATACCTTAGAAGACCTATTGTTTTACTGGCCTTTTCGTTATGATGATTATTCTCATATCTCACCTATTAGCTCTCTCAAGCCAAATATAATCACAAATATAGTGGGCACTATTGAACTAATCCAAAACAAACGCAGCCCGAGGAAGAGAATAAACATAACTGAAGCCCTAGTTAGCGACGAGACTGAATCTATTAAAATAGTTTGGTTCAATCAACCATTTATTGCCAAGACTCTAAAAGTTGGTGACAAGATATCACTTGCTGGTAAAGTAACTGATGATTATGGAGGACTTCAAATGCAATCCCCTACTTATGAAAAAATACAGACCTCCCCTAACCCCTCCTTAGTAAGGAAGGGAAATATTGAAAGTGTGCACACCCAGGGTTTAGTACCGAATTATCACCTCACTCTAAATATAACTCAAAAACAATTACGATACACTATCAGTCAAATTATTAATCTGGCTGATAAAATTTCAGATTGGTTACCAAAAGAAATAAAAAAATCACAAAATCTTTTAGACTTAAATATTGCAATAAAAAAAATTCATTTCCCAAAAAATCAAAAAGATATAGATACCGCCAAAAAAAGACTTGCTTTCAATGAATTGTTTTTACTCCAAATCCAATCACAACTCATTAAAAATGAAATAAAAAATCTAATCTCAGAACCTGTTAAATTCTTTGAAAAAGAAACAAAGAAATTTGTTGATACGCTCCCCTTTAAACTCACCAACGCTCAGCGTAAAGCAAGTTGGGAGATAATACAAGATATCGACAAAAAGAAGCCAATGACAAGGCTTCTAGAGGGTGATGTGGGCAGTGGAAAGACTCTGGTGGCTGTAATTGCGCTACTGAACACCGCTTTGAATCAAAAACAAGCAGTTCTTATGGTACCGACAGAAATACTCGCTAAACAGCATTTTGAGTTAATAACTAAAATACTTAAAGGCTTTGATATTAACATTGGATTAATAACAAGAAGTGATAAAAAAATAAACAAAGATGTCAAAAACAAAAAAAAGATAAATTCATCTATAATTATAGATAATTCACAAATTATTATAGGAACCCACTCATTAATTCAAGAAGATATTAGATTTAATAACCTTGCTTTAGTTATTATTGACGAACAACATCGTTTTGGTGTAGACCAAAGAAAGAAATTAACCGAAAAAACTAAAGACAAAAATAACAATCCACATTTATTAAGCATGACAGCCACCCCCATCCCCCGCTCTCTTGCTCTTGCTCTATACGGTGATCTCGATATTTCCATTATCAATGAAATGCCTAAGGGACGAAAAAAAATTATAACCAAAGTGGTAGATGAAAGAAACAGAAGTAAGGCTTATGAATTTATTTACAAAAAAATAAAAAATAACAGGCAAGTCTTTGTTATTTGCCCCCTTATCGATATATCGGACCCGCTTCGACTTGCCGAAAGCGAGGCGAGTAAACTCGGAATAAAGTCAGTAAAAGAAGAATACGAGAAGTTAAACAATAATATATTTCCAGATCTAAAAATTGAAATGCTTCATGGCAAACTCAAGTCAGTTGAAAAAGAAAAAATAATGAAAGATTTTCTAGATAACAAAACCAAGATACTTGTCTCTACTTCAGTTATCGAAGTTGGTGTAGATATTCCAAATGCCACTACCATAATGATAGAGGGCGCTGATAGATTTGGCCTAGCTCAACTCCATCAATTCCGTGGACGAGTTGGTCGTAGTGATCACCAGTCATATTGTTTCTTGTTTACTGACAACAGTTCACCCAAAACAATAGATAGATTAAATGCCATGATAAAATACGACAATGGATTTGACTTAGCCAAAGCTGATCTAAAATATCGAGGACCTGGTGAAGTCTACGGTACAGCTCAAAAAGGCTTCCCTGAGCTACGTCTTGCCTCTTTGTTTGATTACGAGCTTATGAAAATAGCTCAAACCGAAGCAATAAATCTAATTAAAAAAGATAAGAATCTAAAAAATTCACCAATATTAAAAGAAAAAATTAACTATCTAAACAAAAATATTCATTTAGAATAATTTTAAAAATTGAATAAGTTCACTCACATATTGGACTGCGAAGCAGTCTAATATATGCAATTAGG
>CAZTIC010000019.1:0-20812 GCA_964613625.1 uncultured Gammaproteobacteria bacterium
TCACCACTCTAGAAACCCAATACGGAGAAACTGAAGTAGAAACACTAGAAGACACAGCTAGGACAGAAGGAGAAAGTTCTGCTACTTCCCCTGGCGGAGGCGGGACTATTATTATAGATAAAACAGACAAAGTGGCGCCTAGTATATCGGATGTTAAGGTGTCTAAACTTGGAGCGAAAACAACTACTATTTTTTGGAGGACAGATGAAGAGGCTAGTAGTTTTATTGAATACAAAGATTATCAAGATAAAATTAGGATGGTAGGAGAGTTTAATAATATAACAAATCATTCACTTGTGTTGGAGTATTTATTACCATCAACCTCCTACAACTTTCGAGCTCTATCCACTGATTCATGGGGAAACATAGGGATGTCAAAAAATAAAACATTCGCAACTTTGTCATTAGCCGAAGAAGCACAATTAGAAGAAGAATTAACATTCGAAGAAATTCAAGCTCTAGTATCTAAAGAAGAGGGCATGAAATTGGAAGACGAAGAATCCACTCTCCTCTTAGCCGCTAAAAAAGCTATGAGTATATTCAAGAAAATGGCCTCTAGTGTCTCGATTGATTCTCTAGAATCAGTGCTAATGGAACAAGTAAGTGATATAGATATATTAGCTAGTTCCATCCCAGCTCCATTACTCTCCGGAGAACCAAAAGTAATCACTACCGCTACTGGCGCTACCGTAGCCTGGAGGACAGATAAAGACTCTAATTCATTAGTTGCTTTAGCTCCCGAAGGGAGCTACAAAGTAGCTGATAACAACGACGGAGTCTATCTCCAAGTAGTTGGTAACTCGGGGGAGGCTACTAAAGAACATGTTGTGCCAATCTATGATTTAGAGTCAGACACTCTCTACCACTATCAACTTAGAAGCAAGGCTAGTATCGGACCAATGGCTAAGTCGCGTGATTTCACATTCCGCACCCAGTCTGAGTTAATCCAGATAACCAACTATACTGTAGAATTAATTAGTCCAGAACAAGCTATATTCAAATGGGTAACTAATATCGAATCAGATTCTACTATCAAATACACTCCATACAGAAATAATGTGTTAGCCAATGACGAATCTAGAACAAAGTATCTAGAAATAAGTACTAATATCCACGAAATAGGTATTAATAACCTCGAAGCTGGTATTACTTACCGCATAGAGCTAATTAGCAAAGATATCGAAGGTAATCAAACTAGCGAAACTATTGATAATTTCAGTACGGCTAATGATGACCTACCACCAGTAATAACCCAAGTTCAGACCAAGTCAGCCATCTCACCAGGCAAGAACACCAAAGTCCAAACTATCATTATCTGGGCTACTAACGAATTATCCACCTCCAGGGTCTACTTCCAGGAGGGGATAGCTAGAGCTGATCAGGAACTAAGCGACCAAACCGGACAAGAAAACTCCTATACCAAGAGACATGTAGTAGTTATCACTAAATTTGATCCAGGCAAAGTATATTCATTCAGAGTAGAATCTATTGATTCGGGTGGCAATACTGCTATATCAAAGATATATACTATTCTTACCCCTAGACAACAGGAATCAGTCTTCCAGGTTATCATGAAAAACTTAGAAGAGATTTTTGGTTGGGTGGGGAAGATTAGGGATTGATGGGTAAAATCATTAAATTTATTCCAATTTAGTTATTTTAATAAAAATTGGACATTTTTTGCTAAATTTACTAGAATATACTTAACTTGTGTAAAAAATAATAATATATTTATGGCTAATAATACAAAAATTAACGAAAGAGAGGAGCGTATAAAAAAACTCGAAGAATTTAAAAAACTTAACATAGATCCATATCCTGCAAAATCACATAGAAATCATGTAATTGCAGATGTTTTAAAAGATTTTAAAAAACTAGAAAAAACAAAGAAAAAAATAACTATATGCGGACGTTTAAGAACCATGAGAAGTCATGGTAATTTAACATTTGTAAATATTCAAGATGCTAGTGGTATTATTCAAATTGCTTTATCCAAGGCAGAATTGAAAGAAAATTATAAAACATTTATAAAATTAATTGACATGGGTGATTTTGTTGAAATAGAGGGTGAGTGTTTTGTTACGCACAAAGGAGAGGAGAGTGTTCTTGTTAAAAATTGGAAAATTTTATCCAAGGCAATAAGGCCTTTGCCAGATAAATGGCATGGCATAAAGGATGATGAGGACCGCTATAGAAAAAGATATCTAGATATTCTTTTTAATGATGAATTAAAAGAAATTTTTATAAAGAAATCAAAATTTTGGGATGTAACTAGAAGTTTTATGATAAAGAATGGTTTTTTTGAAGTTGAAACTCCTACTTTGGAATTTACTACAGGAGGGGCTGAGGCAACTCCATTCAAGACTCATCATAATGATTATGATGTAGATTTGTTTTTAAGAATTTCCGTTGGTGAGCTTTGGCAAAAGAGATTGATGGCCGCTGGATTCGAAAAAACTTTTGAAATAGGAAGAATTTATAGAAATGAAGGATCTAGTCCAGAGCATACTCAAGAATTTACAAATATGGAATTTTATTGGGCTTATGCTGATTATGAAGATGGAATGAAATTAACTCAAAAATTATATCAAACTATTGCTAATGATGTTTTTGGTACTATGAAGTTTCAAACTCGTGGTCATAAGTTCGATTTTTCTGGCGATTGGAAAAAAATTGATTATCAAACTGAAATTAAAAAACAAACAGGAATAGATGTTCTGAAAGACAATGAAGAAAAAATGAAGAAAAAACTCGATGAATTAAAAGTAAAATACGAGGGTGAAAATCGTGAAAGATTAATTGATACTTTATGGAAATATTGTCGAAAAAATATTTCAGGCCCAGTTTTTTTAGTTAATCATCCTAAGCTAGTTTCACCTCTAGCCAAAGAGAAAAAAGACTCTCCAGGCCTAACAGAGAGATTTCAAATTATTATTGCGGGAAGTGAAGTTGGTAATGGGTACAACGAGTTGAATAATCCAATTGATCAGGCAAAAAGATTTGAAGAACAGAAAAAATTATTAGAAGCTGGAGATAATGAAGCTATGATGAGTGATGACGAATTTGTAGAAATGCTTGAGCATGGTATGCCTCCAACATGTGGCTTTGGCTTTGGTGAGAGATTATTTGCATTTCTAGCAGACAAGACCTTACGCGAATCAACCTTATTTCCTCTCATGAAACCAAAAAACCATATTCCAAGCTCAGTTTCTCATAACGTTAAAAGTGAAGAACTTGAACTAGGGATAGATTATAAAAAAGCTAAGAAATTAGTTGATAAGCATATCAAGGATAAATTTACCAAGCTTCATATGATCGAAACTGAGGCAATAATGCGTGCTCTTGCAAAACATTTTAATGAAGATGAAGAGAAATGGGGAATAATTGGTTTACTTCATGATATTGATTGGGAAATAACAAAAGACAATACAGATGACCATGGTGTGGAGATGGTAGCTATAATTAAAAATGCAGGTGGAACTGATTTTCTAATAGATACAATTCAATCTCATATCTATGGACATGGAGCTGAAGAATTTAAAAATAAAAGAAGATCCACTAGATTACAACATGCCTTAGCTGCCTCAGAAACTTTAACAGGTTTGATTATCGCTTCCGCTTTAATGCAACCAGACAAAAAGTTAGCTAGCGTCAAATTAAGTTCGCTAAAAAAGAAATTTAAAACTTGTAAATTTGCTGCAAATTGTAACAGAGATATTATAAATGAATGTGAAAAAATAGATATCCCAATCGATGATTTTCTTAAAATTAGCTTAGAGGCATTACAAAATATTTCTGATGAATTAGGATTGTAATATGGAAAATATTGAAAAAATATTTGAATTTGCAACAACAGTTGGAAAATTAAAAGAAGAGTTTAGATTTAAAGCTTCTAAAGATATAAAAGGAGATACAGTTGCAGCGCATACTTGGAGAATGTCATTATTAATCGTTATTGTTGCTCAGGAGTTAAAATTAGACATTGATATTTTATATGCTACAAAGATTGCTCTCGTGCATGATCTACCTGAAGCTGTTACTGGTGATTTGGATGCATATTTAGTTTTTAAAGACAAAAACTTGAAAACTGATAAAAACAATAATGAAAAAGAAGCAATGAGGGAAATAAAGAATGAGTTACCAAAAGATATTGGTGATGAAATTTATAATTTATGGAAAGACTATAGTAAGCAAAATAGTCTAGAAGCTAGATTTGTTTATTCCATGGATAAAGTTGAAGGAATATGGTCATATCTAGAATTTCAAAAAAATGATTTTGACAATAATGATTTAGTGGCGACCTATCATAATCCTGGTTATAAATTATTTCCAGATCTAAAACCTGTCCTAGATTATGTTAAAAAACATATTAAAAAAGAATTTAAAAAAAGAAACATAGAATGGAAAAAAGAATATGATGATTATAAATAAAATATTATTAAACTTTAATAATAGTATCTCCCCTCGGGGTAATAATTTTTGTTTTATTAATTCTATATACTACTTACTAATAACTATAAACTAAACATATGCTAGACATAAAATATATCAGAGAAAATAAGGACGCGATCAAGGAGGCTGCTAAGAATAAGAATATAAAAGTTGATATTGATAAATTATTCGAAATTGATGAAAAAAGAAGAGAATTGATCCAGAAGTCAGACGATCTTCGAGCTACAAAGAATGAATTAAGTAAACAAACTAAAGGTGGCAAGCCTAGTGCTGAGGTAATTGAAAAAAGTAAAAAATTAAAAGAAGAATTAATTTCAGCAGAAACTGAACTCAGTAGAATTGATAAGGACTATATGGAGCTAATGGTAAAAGTGCCAACAATTCCATCAAAAGATACGCCGATCGGTAAGGATGAAAGTGAAAATGTTCCAGTTGAGGAATTTGGTAAAAAAACTAAATTTTCTTTTATCCCAAAAGATCATATTCAACTAGGCAAAGATCTTGATATTATCGATATTGAAAGGGGAGTAAAAGTTTCTGGTTATCGTGGTTATTATCTCAAGAATGAAGGTGTTAATTTAGCTATGGCTCTTATGATGTTGGCCCTAGAAAAATTAACCCTAAAAGGTTTTACACCTTTTATCCCACCAACATTGGTGCGAAACTTCTCTTTGTTTGGTAGTGGTTATTTTGCTGGTACAGAGTACAATCCTGAGGTGGACGAAATCTATAAAATAGCCAATAAAGAAGTAGAGGCAGATGGTAAGAAGAATAAAGAAGATAAATTTTTAGTAGGAACTGCCGAGCCATCATTGTTAGCTTATTACTCAAATGAAATATTAGATGAAAAACAATTACCCATGAAGGTCTGCGGTTTCTCTCAATGCTATAGAAGTGAGATCGGTTCATACGGAAAAGACACCAAAGGACTTTATAGAGTTCACGAATTCATGAAAGTAGAACAGGTTTGTATTTGTCCAGCTGATGTTGATATAGCTGATAAGATGCATCAAGAGATGGTAGAGATATCAAAAGAACTTCATAGTGACCTTGAATTACCTTACAGAGTGTTACAAATGTGTACAGGAGATATGAGTGCTGGAAAATACAAAATGTTCGACCTAGAAGCTTGGATGCCAAGTAGGGATGATTGGGGAGAGACTGGATCTGCCTCGAATTTCCTTGATTGGCAATCAAGACGCTTGAATGTGAAATACAGAACCAAAGACAATGAGAAAAAATTTGTTTATATTATAAACAATACAGCGCTTACCACCATTCGACCGTTAATAGCAATCCTGGAAAATCACCAACAAGAAGATGGTAGTGTGATAATTCCAAAATCACTTAGAAAATATATGCCAGGTGGTCAAGAAAAAATAGAAATTAAAAAATAAAATAATAGTAAGTAGTTAGTAGGCTGTAGTGAGTAGTATTCTGCAAATCACCAATTACTCACTTCGAATTAAAACATGTCAATAAAAATAGATTACGAAAAGTGTTGCTGGAAAGATGGTAAATGCATAAGTTGCTCTTGCGGTGAAGCTTGCACTGGTTGTGTCGAGGTATGCCCTGTTAGCGCCTTGGTGCGTGAAGATAAATTAGAATTAGACGAAGCAAAATGCTTAGATTGCGGTGTTTGTATAAGCGCTTGCAAGCATGGTGCTATATCATTTTAAAATATGAAAAAAATAAAATTAGCTTTATTGTCAGGAGGCATTTCAGGCGAAAGAGAAGTGTCTTTAGTGTCCGGAGAGCAGGTTTACGAAGCACTAGATAAAAATAAATACGAAATATTTCGTTATGACCCGAAAACAGATTTAAAGAAATTTCTTAACGATGCAACTGATAATAAATTTGACGTTGTGCTTCCAATTCTCCATGGTCCATTTGGTGAAGATGGCAAATTACAAGGCATGTTGGACATGATTAATATTCCTTATGTTTTTTCAGGATGCTTAGCCAGTGCTACGGCCATGAATAAATACAAAACTAAAGTTTTAGCCGAAGACTTTGGCGTGCCAGTCCCAAAAGATATATTAATATCAAAAAATGACAAATTAGATTTTGATAATTTCATAGATTCACTTTTATTACCTATAGTAATTAAACCATCTGAACTAGGGTCGTCTGTTGGTATTTCAATTGCAAAAACAAAAGAGGAGTTAGAATCTGGGATCAAAAAAGCTTTTGAATTTGATAGCTATGTTTTATTGGAACAATTTATAAAAGGACGGGAGTTAACTGTAACAATGATGGGATCCGATAGTCCTGAAGTGTTAGCAATCACAGAGATCATTCCATTAGCATCTGATTTTTATGATTACGAAGCTAAATATGCTGATGGTGGCAGCAAACATGTTTGTCCTGCAGACATTCCAAATGAACTTCAAAACAGACTTCACGAGAACGCTCTTAAAGTTTTCAAAGCTATAGGATGTAAAGATTTGTCTCGAGCTGATTTCATGTGGGATGATGTGAATGATAAAATATACTTTATAGAAATAAACACTATACCTGGAATGACAAAAGTAAGCCTGGCTCCAGAAGCTGCAAAAGCAGTTGGTATAGAATTTTCTGATTTCTTAGATAAATTAATTTCTTTTAATATAAAAAAATAAAATCTCTACTTACTACAAACTACTCACTAACAACTAAGTATAATGTTTGAAAGAACGAAAAATCTTAATCTCTCCATAATAAAACAAATCGAACTCAAGGCAAGCAAATACTTTGACTCTATTTCTCTCGCTCAGGGTATAGCTGATTTTGATACCCCGGGTTGTATAAAACGACGAGTTGAAAAAGCTTTAAATAGGGGAGTGACAGCTAAATATTCATTGTCTCCTGGGCTTCCTGAGTTACGAGAGTTAATAGAAATATCTCTGGCCAAGGAAAATATGTTTTATGACTGGCAAAAAGAAATTATTGTTACAGCTGGATCCATAGAGGGAATAACAGCTACTATTCTTACAATTACAAATCCAGGAGACGAGATAATTATTCCGGAGCCTACATACACCTCTTATAGAGAAGTAATCACTCTTGCGGGCTGTAAATCAGTATTTGTTCCTCTGAATGAATCTAAGGGTTGGGCTTTTGAACTCGAGCAATATGAGAAAGCAATTACTGATAAAACAAAAGCAATTTTTTATTGTAATCCAAATAATCCAACCGGAACAATATACACAAAAGATCAATTACTAGACCTAGGAAAACTTGCTGAAAAGCATGATTTATTTTTAATATCTGACGATGTTTACAAAGATTTTATATACGATGACACAGAAATGTTTTCACTTGCCGAGGTGTCCGAATTACGAAAGAGAGTGATAAGACTATTTAGTTTTTCAAAAGCATATTGTATGACTGGCTGGCGGGTAGGATATCTACATAGTGATGAATCAATTGTAAAAGAAATCCTGAAAGTACATGACTGTCTAGTAACTTGTGCGCCCGTTATATCTCAATACGCCGCTATGGGCGCTCTAGAGATGGGGGAGGGGGATATAGAAAGGTTTAATAAAGAGTATGTCAAAAGATTAAATATTACTTGTGATAGATTGGATAAATTAAAAGAACATTTTAGTTACGTACGACCAAATAGTTCTTATTATGTATTTCCCAAAATTGAATCAGGTGAGAAAAATTCATGGAAATTTGTAGATAGTTTATTAGAAAAGACACATGTGGCCGTTGTCCCCGGGGTAGCTTTCGGACCAAACGGCGAAGGTCATTTTAGAATAAATTTTGGCAGAAGTGAACAAGATTTAATTGAAGCATTTGATAGAATGGATAGTTATTTAAAATAATTGATCGTTACTAAAATGAAAAAAATATTTACATATACATTAAAATATATATTAAAATATACATCCAAGCTTGTTTTGTTGATTCATCGACCAAGAATTATTGTAGTTGCAGGTAGCGTTAATAAGACTTTTGTTAAGGAAAGGGTGCGCGATGTATTAAAGAAAAGGGGATACAGCGTTCGAGCTAATTCAAAGAATTTTAATACTGAAATTGGGTTGCCTTTGGCTATTCTTAATTTACCTAGCGCTTATAGCTCGTATGTGGGCTGGTTAAAAATAATATTTAAAGCAATTGGTCGAATTTTTCAATTTAAATTTCCAAAATATTTAGTTTTAGAATTAGGAGTGTCTGATAGGGGAGATATGAAATATTTACTTTCTATAGTGAAACCTAGTGTGGTTATAATCACCGACATAACCAAAAGATATATGGAGGGCTTCAGAGATTTGAATTGTTTATTAGATGAATATAAATATTTAGTAAATAAAATATCAAGTGATGGACTAGTAATATTAAATAATGACAATAATAAAATACTTGAAGTTTTAAAAAACTTTAAAGCTAAAAAAATAACATACGGTATAGAGAAGCAATCAGATTGGCAAGCGATAGAAATAAACAAAAATAAAGACGGACAATCTGTTAAAATTCTTAACAATAATATTATAAATAATTACGATATCAACCGATTTGGCGAGCATCATGTTTATGCGTTTTTAGTCGAGCTAGCTATTCAAAAAAATATTAATAAAATATGATAAAGATTAGGAGGAAAAAAGTTTATAAATCAAAAACATATAGCAATCCTTATTTTAGGAGAAATGTTAAAAATTTTCGTATTAATATTTCTTGGAACTGGAAAAGTAAATTGGCAATGTTTAGTGGTTTTGTTTTTATTGTAATTATTTTATATACTATTTTTTACTCTCCATTTTTGAGAATCAATCATATTAATATAAGCGGGAATAATAGAGTGGGACAAAATGAATTACTAGACATTGCTTGGCAACAAATAAGAACAAATAAATTATTTATATTACCTCAAAATAATTTATTATTATCAAATAAAGATGATCTAATTAAGGCCTTTGATAGTAGATTTAGTTTCGAAGATATTAAAATAGATAAAAAGTTTTCTCATACATTAAATATAGAAGTTCAAGAAAAGTCTTATGCGTTTGTATGGGTAGAGAATGATGTTTATTATTATTCTGATATTGATGGTTATATTATTAAAGAAATTAGTCCCTTGGATATAAAAGAAAAAAAATATCCTGTCGTGGAAAATAAACTTGAAAATAAAATAGCAAATAATAAAATAGAATTAGATCAAACGGTTTTTTATTTTGCAATAGATGCATACAATTCAATATCTAATAAAAGTGATGAATATAAAATAGATAAATTTGTTTTGTCTGAGGATCAAAATACGTTGAAATTGAAACTAGTAGATGGACCTGAGATTATTTTTAATCTAAATAATATATTAGAAGATCAATTGGGCAAACTAGACATCATTAAAGAGGAAAAATTAAAGAATGATTTTGATACAAAGAGCTATATTGATTTAAGATTCGGAGACAGGGTGTATTATCGCTAATATTAGTTAAAATATGTATTATTTAGCTAATTTTAGCTAAATTATCATAAAAAGGGAAGTGAGTGTATAAAGTTATTAGGAGAAGCTATGTAATGTATGTAATAAAAAATAATTTTAAAACAAATAGAGATTTTTGTAAATTGATAGCATCTGTTAAAATATAGTTAAAGATAAATAATTTATTATATTATTTTATAAATTATTATATAAATATACTTATTTATATATTTATAAATAATTTGTAATTTGTAGCCTATGGAAAAGACATTTAAATTTGTATTATTTATAGCAGTTTTGGCATTTTGTATATTAATTATTGGAATGTTTTTATTAATCTTGAAGGCTGTGTTGCTTATTAACCCAGAAATACATATGTTTGGCTTGACTATAGTATAGATAAGATATACTATAATATATATAATACGTTAATTAATCTACATTATGCGAAGTACTGTATATAACGTTTTTAAAGCTCTTATATACTACTCTTTCTAAGTATGGCAAATAAACCAATAATCGAATACCTCCCCGACTTCTTGGATTATTTAGAAATAGAAAAAGGTCTTGCAAATAAATCTCAAGAAAATTATTCTAGATTTCTAAATAAGTTTTTCAAATGGTTAGGTGAAAATAAATTAGATAAGCTCAAGCCTGAGTCCATCTCCCCTACTCATATATCAAAATATCGAATTTTTTTAGCTAGGCATATGGACCCTAGGACCAAAAAAACGTTAAAAAAATCAACACAAAATTATTATCTAATAGCTCTTAGAAGTTTATTAGAATTTTTTGCTGAAAAAGATATTAAGTCATTACCGAGTTCGAAAATAAAACTAGCTAAAGACAAGTCTGATAGAGAGGTTAAATTTTTGTCATTAGATCAAATAGAGAGACTTTTACTTGCTCCAAAAAAAGACACTATCATAGGTCTTCGTGACAAGGCGATATTAGAATCATTTTTTTCCACTGGCCTTCGTGTAGCAGAGCTTGTTAGTCTAAATCGGGATCAATTACGTATCAAGAATAACACAACAGAACTTGAAATATCTATAGTTGGTAAAGGAAGTAAGGTGCGCACGGTATACTTCTCAGAGAGGGCCATAGGTGCTATTAGAGAATATTATAACAAGAGAAAAGACATTGACCAGGCTTTATTTATAAACTATAAACCAGGCATAGAAAAAACTAGTCTTTCAAGACGCTTAACTCCTAAAAGTATAGAAGATATTGTAAAAAAATACGTTATAATTGCTGGTTTACCAGTAATGGCAACTCCACACACCATAAGACACTCATTTGCTACTGATTTACTCTCTCAGGGGGCAGATTTACGTCTTGTACAGGAGTTTCTGGGTCATAGAAATATAGCTACTACACAGATATATACTCATGTAACCAATAAGCAACTACGAGATATGCATAAGAAGTTGCATAGCGGGAAGAGATTAAAGAATAATTGACACAAATAATTATAGATGATTAAATAAATAATATTAAATATTAGTACAAAAAAAGAGGGAAATATTTATCAACCGCAAATTCAGGAGGTGTCATGAAAAAATCAAAAAAAAGACCATTTACAAAACAAGGATTGAAAGTTATGCAGCTCATCAGGATGGAGGCAATGGGCCGTCCCAGAAAAACCAAAAAAACTCCTAAAAAAAGAAATCGGTATTCATGGTAAAATCATCCGATATTTTGAAACATAAAGGTATTCGCAACAATACTTAGTTGCGTTTACCTTTTTTATTTTCTAAAATTTTCTTAAAAATGAATCTTTAAGTTTGTATCTTTTTTTAATAGTTCTATATTTTCAGTAACTTGAGTGTAGAATTCTGGATAATGCTGTCTAAAAATCCAGTGCATTTTATAAAACTGTCTAAAAGGTTTTTTTTGATGATGTGCTACTTCATGACAAAGTATTTTTAGTATGCTAGAAATCTTTTTTGGCTCTCGTTTTCTTGGAGTAAATATATCAATAGTAATAGAGCCTGTTCTTAGGTTGGTTCTACCAAGCACTATTGTTCTCCTATTCACCTCTCCCCTTCTTTGCATTGGTTTGAATTGGAGATTTCTGACACCAATTGTTTCAAGAGCTTGGTCGCAAATATTTTGTACTAATTTTTCGTGTTTCATAAAAAAATGTATATGATACATTACTTGTTTATATATAAATTTTTCATTTACTCAATAAAGTGATTACTTAAGGTAAGTATTCTAATGGATTTACTGGAATACCGTTAGATCTAACCTCAAAATGTAAATGTGGTCCAGTTGTAAGTCTGCCTGCACCTTGAGTACCTGGAGCGCCTCCTGAGAGGCCTATAGTTTGTCCTTGAACGACATATTCGTCTTCTTGCACATATATCTTTGAAACATGACCATAAACTGTTGAGAGGCCGTCTCCATGTACTATCATGATATAGCTATAACCAAGCCCAGCGTTTTTTGCTCTTGCCACGTACCCAGAGGCTGATGCTTTAAGAATTGATCCTTGTCCTGCTCTTATATCTATTGCTGGATGCTCAAAAAGGTATCTGAAAGGATATTCAGGGTCATGAAAGTATGCAGTAATTATATTTTTTGTGACTGGCCATATCAAGCCATTATCATTAAACTCAAGCTTGTCCCCTGACAGATTAGACATTCTCTCTCTGACTTTTTTTTCTAAATTTGTTATATCTGCAGCGGCTTGCGCTTGTTCTTCTTTGGCAGATTGTAATAATTCTTGATATTTTTTTTCAGAATTAACAACTTCAGTTAGTAAATATTCTTTACTTTGTTGCTCTGACTCAAGGGCAAGTTTTTTATTTTCTAAATCTTTTTTGAGTTTTATGAGTTGGGTGTTTTTTTCATTTAGATTCTTAATACTTCTTTCAAGTTGAGTTTTATGTTTTTCCAAATCACCTAGACTTTCAGACATTTCATTATTTACATCTTCCAAATACTTAATTTGATTTAAAAAATCAGTTAAAGAATCGTTTAATAGTAATATTTCTAATGTATTAGCTCTTTTTTGTTTATACATTAATTTTAATATATTCCCAATATGTTCTTTTTCGCTGTCTATTTGTAAATTTTTATCCTCTATTTTGAGGTTTGTTTTTTTTATTTCCAGATTCACTTTATCTATCTCAATGCTAGTTTCCTCAATATCAAGTTCTGATTTTAGCACTCTATTATCAAGGATGTACATTTGATTCGATAGAGATGCTTGTTCTTTTTGCGTTTTTTTTATTTTGTTTGAATATTCTTCTTGTTTGTTTTTTATATCATCTAATTGATTTTTTTTCTTTTGTATTTCGTTATTTAGTGTTTTTACTTCTGTATTTACGACATCTTCATTTTCGCCAACAGCAAAATTCGGCCCAATAATCAAGGTCGCTAGTAAAAAGAAGACTATTATTAATAATTTATTATTTTTTATCATCATTTTTATTATAACATTTATTTTTGTTTTTATAAAATATGTAGATTAAAGATAGAATAATGCCAATCGCACCGAATAGTATATCATAATAAGAATGAAATATTTTATCTAAATACCCTGTATTTGTACTATAACTTTGCTCTGCTGGAAATGTAGTTACATAAAAAATAAAGAAAGACCAACAAAGAAGAAAGTAAAATTTTTTTATTTTAATTATTGTGTTGCTTGTTTTCATATAACGATAAAAAAATTAATATCATAATCATAATTAAAAAAATTAAACCAAGGGCAAACATCTTACCTATACTTTGTAAAAATAAACCACTAAGACCAAAAAATAAAGCCAGGGAATAATAAATTAAAACAGTCTTTTTTTGATTTTTGGTAATATTTAGAAGCCTATAATGAATGTGTTTGTCATCTGAGTGAGAAAATGGATTTTGTCTTTTTGCAAGTCTTCTAACGACGGTCCAGGCTAGGTCAAGTAATGGTATTCCCATGACTAATAATGTAATAGCAATTTTTCCTCCGGAAATAATAGCTAGCACGCCCAAGGCAAAGCCCAAAAATAAAGACCCGCCTTCACCTAGAAATATTTTGGCCGGATGCCAATTAAAAATTAAAAAACCAAAACATGAAGCCGCTAAAATAAATGAAGACAAGCCAATATCGGGCTGATAGTATTTTGTGGTCATGGTAAATAAGAAAATAATTATAGCTCCAATCATGATCGTGCCTGTAACTAGTCCATCAATACCATCCAGTAGTTTGGTGGTGTACATAAGCGTCATAAGCCAAGAAAATATCATTATGTTTGAAAATGTAAATATATTCATTAAAGTGTTATCTAGGAATAGGTATCCCCCTAATGGGTTTGTAATTTTTTCTATTTCTACTCCGCCTATAATTAAAGAAATAATTGCTAAGATAGGGAAAATTATTTGACATTTTGGTTTTATGTTATATTTGTCATCCAAGAATCCTCCTATTATTAAAAAAATACTACCAATAAAAAATCCTAGCCAATGCCAGGGATCCAATTCACCTATTAATATTTTATCTTTTACAAAAAATAAAACTAAAAAAAATGTCAAAAAGATAGCTGTGCCTCCCAAAAGAGGGGTGCTTTTTTTGTGAATTTTTCTAGTGTTTATTGGGCGATCTAAGATATTAAATTTTTTGGCTAGAAATTTTACAATATATGTAAAAAATACACTAAGAAGCAAACATATAATAAATATTTTTGTATAAAAAATTATCATACTATTGGTTTAATAAAGGTAAGGTAAAGCTGAAAGTGGAACCATTGTCAATGCTGGAGTTTTCTAATTTTAGCTCTCCCCCATTAGCCTCTATTATTTTTTTAGATACATAGAGACCTAATCCAGAGCCCTCTGGTCTAATCAAGGATGCCTTTGAGCCTCTGGAAAATTTCTTAAATAATCTTTTTTTGTCATCATCGTTTATCCCAACACCAGTGTCTGATATTAATATTTTTATATAATTTTTTTTATCTTTTGAAATTTTTTTGTAAGAAATTGTTATTGTTCCCTCTCGAGTATAGAATATTGCATTGTTTATTAAATTCGTTATAGCATGATAGACTTGGTCTTGGTCACACTTAACTGGAGTTAAAACAAAGCTTGGCTTGTTTAGGATTATTTTTTTTTTATCTTTTTTTAATTGAACTTTCGATCTGTCGTCTATAGCGTCTCTGACCACTGTTTCAATATCAGCAATGTCAATATCCATTTTTAATTTTCCACCTTCTAGATCATAGGCAATCCAAAAATCAGATAAAGTATTTTTGATACGCTCAAGACCCTTTCTCGCTATTATTAGACTTTCATTAAAGGGCATTTCATTTTGTTCCCCAGCTTCTAGAGAATATTGTATCAATGATAAAGGAGAATTTAATTGATTGTGAACTACACGTAAAAAATCACTTTTCATTTCAATTAATTCATTTAAACTTTTATTTTTTTCTACTATATCTTCATACAAACTAGCGTTTTCTAGTGCTGAGGTAATTAAACCAGCTATTATTTCAATTAATTCAAGATCAATGGTACTGTATAGCTCTTTGGATTTTTTTTTGCCCAATGAAATAATTCCAATTAGTTTATTATTTATATTCAAAGGCATTAAGAGATCTATTTCATATTTGTTTAAAAAACTTAGTAGTTCTTCGTTAATGTTATCTTTATTAAAGTTTATATATTCTTCAGTAAGAATAGGTTTGTTTTTTTTGAAATATGTGTTAATTACCTTTTTATCAAAATTAATATTAATTTCGTTGCTTATTTTGAAATTTTTTGTGTATAAATATAAAAAATTATTTTTTTGTTCTGCTTTTAGTAAGCCAACATTTTTTGGATGCAGTGCTGTGTCAAGAGCTGTAAATACATGGTTTATTAGTTCATTGAGATTTAAAGTTGAAAGAATTTTTTCATTTAATTTTTTGGTTATTTCCCTTGGATTGTATAAAGAAAAAAAGAAATATTTATTAGCTAATGTTGTGAAATATTTATAGAGAGAAGGAAACAGAGCCACGGCAAATAATACAATCAAGAAGTCGTTCCAGAAGTATAGCTTAATAAAGTATTGGCTTACTAAATATTTAAGAAGCAGAATTAAGATTGATACCACAAATATCGAGGCTAGAAAAACCGAGAAGTCTTTAATTACGAATTTAACACTCATTATCCGATGTTTGATTATAGAATATGCTAGAATTGAAACAAAAATAACGGCAGATATATGAGAGAATGGATATATTTCAATTCCATAAGCTGGTATAAAAGCAATCGGTCCGATTAGTAGTACTATGGCTGAGGCAATTATTACATAATTTAATTGTTGTTTTAAGTATTCCGATTTTAGAGATCGGTAATAGAAAAAAATTTGATATGACCAAATAATAGCAATTATGAAAAAGTATATTAGAAATGCAGTATGCATTATTCCGGCCTGAGTGTGCACGCCCCATTTGTAGTAATAAACTCCATCCATGAAATAATGCGTCCTACTTATTCCGAGGAAAATAAAAGAAATAATATAACTTAAATATAGTAGTATATTATTTTTTCTTTTCATTAATTCTAAGCCAAAATGATATAGTAAGGCAGGTACGAAAACAACGCCAATGTAAATAAATTTGTCCCAAAATATAACACCTATAGTGTTGTCTCTATTTAAGAACATCATAAATGTCCCAAAGAGCCAGATAGTTATACAAGCCGTGATTAGAAAGAATATTTTGTTTAGATTTGATTTTTTATCACTCAAGACAATTAATGTGCCTAAAGAAATTGTAATAATTGAGCCAATTAATGGCAGTATGTCAGTAAAATACATATTATGTTTTGTTTGCTTTAATTATTTCTATATTAGCTTCTTTGTTTATAAAAACAGTGTCCCTTGTATTTAAATTATTTGATAATAATTCATTGGCAATATTGTTTTCAATTTTTTCTTGAATTAATCTACGGAGTTGCCTGGCTCCATACTGAGGATCATAGCCTTCATGAGCTAATCTGATAACACCTTCTTGACTGTACTCCAAAAGCATTCCTTTGTTTTCCAACATTTTTCTTGTTTTGTTTAACATTAGTTTGGCAATATCAATTGTATTTTCTTCAGTTAAAGGTTTGAAGACAATGATTCCATCAAATCTATTTATTAGTTCAGGACGAATTATTTTGTTTAGGTGTTCATTTGTTAATACTTTTTTTATTTCAGATAATTTTGTATTTTTTTTGATTTCGTCTTGAATGTAAGTAGCCCCTATGTTGGAAGTTGCTATTATAATAGCATTTGTAAAATCAATAGTTCTACCCTGCCCATCTGTTATTCGACCATCATCCATGACTTGAAGGAAAAGATTTAGAATGTCTCCATGAGCTTTTTCAAATTCATCTAATAGAATCAAAGAAAATGAATTTTTTCGAACTGACTCAGTGAGGTATCCCAAGGTACCGTCAGAGTCTCCAATCATTTTTTTGACACTATCTTGTAGTTGGTATTCACTCATATCAACTCTAATCATATTCTTTTCAGCACCGAAATATATCTCAGCTACAGATTTGGCTAGTTCGGTCTTACCTACTCCAGTAGGACCTAAGAATAAAAAACTAGAAATTGGCCTTTTGTTTTCTCTCATATCAGCTCGAGATCGTCTCAGACTGCTAGCCACCTTGTTGACAGCCTCTTCTTGATTAATCATTCTTTCATGGATATATTTTTCGAGATTTAATAATTTTTCAGTTTCTTTTTCAGTAATTTTTTGGATAGGTATATTTGTAATTTTATTTATTGTCTCTGCTACGTCATTTTCAGTGCACATGCATTGCTCTGAGTCGATAGTACATTTTTTTGATATATTAGCTGATACTAGTTCAAGTGCATTAATAGCTTTTTCTGGCAAATACTTATCTTTCATATATTTATCAGTCAATTTTACCGCTGCCTCGATAGCATTGTATGAAAAATAAATTTTGAATTTATTTTCCAATCTTCCGATTTTGCTTTCAATGATTTGTATGGCGCTATTTTCCGATGGTTCTTTTATGGCAATTTTTTTCATAGTTTCTCCAAGGGGCTTACTCTCAATATATTTTGAATAATTGGTATTTGATGCTATAGCAATGCAAGAAATATTTTTTCTATCAAGACTATTGGCCAAGACTTCTGATAGTTCTAGACTCTCATCTTGGCCGGAACTTATGCCAATTATATTTTCTATATTTTCTATAAATAAAATAATATTTCTTGATTTAATTACTTCATCGATGATCAATAATAATCTTTCTTGAACTTTTTCGGGGCTGGCTCCACTAATAATCCTGGCAATATTTAACTCTACTAGACGTTTATCACGTAAGAATTTAGGTACATCTTCTTCTACCATTCTTTGCGCTAATCCGTGAATAATAGTTTTTTTACCTACTCCTGATTCCCCGGTCAGAATGATGCCATAGTGACCACTTTCTATTGTTTCAAAAATATTATTTATTTCTTTATCTCTACCAACGCACATATCCAGCCTCCCCCATTTAGCTGCTATTGTGAGGTCGAAGCCAAAATGATCCAGAATAGGAGTGGCAACTGCCGTATAGGCTTTATTCATATGTTTGCCTGGCTTGAGCTTGGCTAATTTCTTGAAATTTCTGTAATTTTTTATTAATTTTTCATTTATTATAAACCAAATAACAGCATTTTTGATTTTATTTTTGTCTGCACCTAAATCAATTAACAACTCTTCGATATCTAAATCGTTGCTAATTAGTGGAAATAATAAATTTAGTGGAGTCACTACGTCTTGTTTTGAGTTATAAGCATCAGCATAAGCCTCGATGAGCACTTCTTTTAAATCAGAAGATAATTGTAATTTTTTATCTGATATTTTCTCTAATAAGTCTAGTTTTTGCTGCGATTTACTTAGTAGTTTTTTTATATCAATATTTAATCTAATAAATAAGGCTATTATTTCTTGATTTTTTAGAAGAGAAAAAAATAAATGTTTGGTTGTGACTGAGTTATTTTTTAATTTGCTTGCTAATTCAAATGACGACTCTAGTATTGTAATAGTATTTTCGAGGTAGCTTTTTGACACATCTATTTTTTGTTTTGAGACTCTAAGTTCGCTCCAGTTGTTGGGAAGTTTTGTATTTTTTTTGTTTATAAATTTAATTATTTTTTTTTGTTTTTCTTTTTCAATATTTAATTTGTAATAAACAAATAACTCAGCTATTAGTCCTATCCAAAAAAATAAAATAAAACCATTCTTTATTCTCCAAAAAGAAAATATATCTAATTTTTCAGGATAGAGATATATCATATAGCCAAGCGAGAGAAGGCCAAAAAGCCCAACTGTAAAAAAGCTAATATTAATGAAGATATTTATGGCTTTTTTAAAGTGTCTTAGTTTTATAGTGGCTTTTCCCAGACTTAGTCCCCAGTATATGAATTTATCATCCAAAAATGATCCTACTCCCAGGCCTCCACAGTTAACACAGGCAATACCGGAATTATTGTGTCTGCTCCCCTCGCATTTGGGGCAGATGATGAATTGTGCGCTTTTATTATCGAGCATTAAGTAAGTTGAAAAATGATTTCATAAATAATAAATAAAGGCAAAATTAACCAAAGTAAAAGCAGTGCCAAACTAAATACTGACCAAATAAGTAAAATAATACTTCTTACTATTATTTGAAATATTCTAATAAAAAAACTGATAATAATTCCAGGCCAATCATATTGTCCGTACATTGGTCTAAGAATATTTTTTATCCAAACAATTAAAGCTAAGCTTTTTTCTTTATTTATTATGAATTGCTTTGCTTTAAGGATATTGTTAATAAAACCTTTCGTATACCACCAAATAGGGAAATAAATTATATCCCAGATGATTTCTAGAAGTATTTTTTGTAGATAAAAAAATGAGTTATTATTGATCATTGTTTTAGTAATTAGTTTTTGGATGTTAGTTGTTAGGTTTGTAATTATTATAACATATTTTTTAGATATTTTAAAATATTCATATAGCCACTCTCTTCTTTAGATAGAAAGGATTAGCGCGAGGTCTTTATTTGACATATCTCTCTGCTTTTGATATATTATATTTTAGTAAATAATTAATACAAATAATTTGTGCATATACTATGCATTTTTATTTTTTAAAAATATGGCACATAAGAAGGCCGGGGGCTCAACGGGCTTAGGAAGAGATTCCCGTAGTCAGCGTCTAGGCGTAAAATTATCAGATGGGCAGTTTGCAAAAGCTGGTTCTATTATCATTAGGCAACGTGGTACTAGATATCATCCTGGTGAGAATGTAAAAAAAGGCAAAGATGACACTCTTTTTGCTACAGTTTCTGGTTTAGTTAAGTTTAGTTCAAAAAAATTAATCAAATTCAATACAAAACTTAAAGATACTAAAATAGTTAGTATTCTACCTCAAAAATAATAAAAACTATATAAAAAAGGCGACTAGTTTTATACTAATCGCCTTTTAATTTGAAAAAATTGATTATAAAAAAGTAATTATTTTTTCTTTTTGTTATTTTTCATATTTAAACAAACACGAGCAAATTCTACAAACAATGGATGTGGATCTAGTGGTCTTGAGATATATTCTGGATGAAATTGAGTTCCGATGAAGAATGGATGCCCTTTTATTTCAATTGCTTCAACAATTTTTCCGTCTGGAGATGTTCCAGCGATAATAAGTCCGTTTTCTTCTAATATTTTTTTGTATTCATTATTAAATTCATATCGATGTCTATGTCTTTCAGAAACAGTCGTTTTACTACCAAATTTTTTCTCATAAGCCTTGGCTAGATGAGTACCTTTTATTATCTTGCAAGGCCAGCCCCCAAGTCTTATTGTGCCTCCGTATTGTTTCTTTTCTAATAGTTTCTTTTGTTCTGGCATTACGTGTATTACAGGATATGGAGTTTTTGGATCTATTTCTTCTGAGTTAGCTTTATCAAGACCGCATACGTTTCTAGCAAATT
>CAZTIC010000020.1:0-20211 GCA_964613625.1 uncultured Gammaproteobacteria bacterium
CGTGAAGAAATAGTTAATAATTTATATAAGTCTCGAAGTATTAATGTATTAAAACTTTGGGGTAGGGTTTTAGCTAGATTAAATGGAGCTGTAGATAATGCGTTTATTTGGTCAACTCTATCAAAAGTTGATTTCGTCAAAACTGAATCACAAGAAAATAACTTATGCGACATTATCGATGAATTAATTATTAACATCCCAGAAGCAAAAGTCATTGCCTTGATATATGAATTTCAAGAAAAAACAAAAGTAATGGTATTTTCAATGAAAAATGTTAATTCAATGAATTTGATCAAAGAATTAAACCCTCACGGAACAGAAAAAACTGCCATTGCAATCACAGATAAACCTTTGCAAATTGCTGAAAAAGAAATAATAGAGTTAATCAAAGAAAAGATGAAAAAAATTATAATTTAATTATCAAGTAAAATTTTACTATAAAAAAATACCCGCATTTGCGGGTTATTTTAATATAATACGGCTACACATTTTGTGGACGCGAGAGGATTTGAACCTCTGACCTCCACGATGTCAACGTGGTACTCTAACCAGCTGAGCTACGCGTCCAAGTTTTTAAGAAAATGCTTTGTAGGCCTAGATGGAATTGAACCATCGACCCCCACGTTATAAGCGTGGTGCTCTAACCCCTGAGCTATAGGCCCTTATTAAAAAAAGAAGGTCAACCTTCTAATTGATTTTAATTTACCATTATATAATTTTTTTTTCAAGTACATTAATAAAACGATACTTTTTACATATATTAATCTTGTTTTATTGTAATAAAAATAATTCACATACCTACGGTCCACTCTTGGATCCCTGCCTGCCGGCAGGCAGGCCGGATCTTCGCGAAGTTTATGCCCTGTGGGTGCTTATCCGAGATGACAAAGTAAAACAAGCAAGGCCCTTGCTCATATCAAGGGCCTTGCTTGTTTTCTATTTATATTTTTTTACCTCCAATTTATTTCCTATTATTTCTCCAAAATTGAAATAATACCACTGCTGATTACAGGCTTTGCCCTTCTCATCCTTGGTCGTATTCGAGGCATTCACCATCCATGCTTCCAGGGTTTCGGGTTTCATGATGACATCCTGAACATTGCCTCTCATGGCTGCCACTTTTGCCAGTTCCTTAAATGATTTAAGATCATGCTCCCCATAATGCTTCATCATAAATTCACGAAGCTCGCCGGTCTCATGGCCTGCGAAGATGATATCGTTGATTCCTTTATACCATATTTCATCACCTTCATCGTAAAACTCCTGATTATCAAATAAAATATCAAATCGCTGATAATCAGAAACCATCATAATTCCACTTACACCAAGATCCTGACTTGTCCCGCTGAATTGATAAACATAGGAACAGGTTCGTTGAGATTCTTTTACAATTCGAACCGCTTCCTGAATAGAGCCTGCTTCCCGGAGCAGTTTTTTGAAAAGAAAAACAAACGGCACACCTTCAAGTGTTTCAAATTTTAGGTTCCCATACCCCATTTCTCCAAAAGCCATATATTTTTCATTCATCCCCGTAATGCACCCGGTAAATCCAGCGTAAGAAAAAGATGCAGACGAATACCCTTCATCCGGCTGATAAACATGAATCACCGGGTATCTCTGTGCTCCCAATTCCCGAATCCAATCAAGTGATCTTAGATGATAAATTTCTCCGTTTTTTGTAGCGTCACCAAAGGCAATCACCCCACTACAAGTTTTAAGATCTGGGTCAAATAAGCTTCCTTTTTCAAGTTTTGTTTTTTTATATTTTTTACCTATAAACTGCTTCTTGCCACCGTACTCACTTAGTTCCGGTATAGCATTGAAACGTTGAATTACAATCAGGGGAATATCAGATCCATGAGCCAACCCACGCATTTCCTCCTTATCTTCTAATGGTATATACGGAGACATTAAATCCCACACCTCATCAAGAGCAGACTCATCTACGCCAAGATATTTTCCAAAAGCAAGTACCACACCTAAGACATGATAAACATTTTTTTGGATGTCTTCCTTATTCAAGTAACCGTTCTGAAATCCCATTTCATAGGGCGACCCTTTCATGATAATCACTTTAATATTATTGTATGCAGGATCTTTGGTTTCAATGATCCGAGCCATGTCAATGACTTTATCAACAGACCGGTGATTAAAAAATACGGTTCTCTGTTCCAGTGTTAATTTATTTTCTGGAATACCCCAGCTTCCAATCGCACCCATCACATCATACCAATTTGGGAAACTTGAACATCCACCGATAAACATTACACAAAACAATAAACAAACAATTATATTCCTTTTCCTCATTTGCTACCTCCAAATTGTTTAAGAAAAAATTTATATGATCTATACTCAATATACAACAAACCCAATATCGCAGTATAGTGTCCAGTTGGCATAGTAATCTTTTCTGGCCTGCCCATTTTCTCCCAGAGCTCTATTCCATTTTTATATGGAACTGCCCTATCAAACCACCCAAAAATCATCAAGGCAGTTTCTGCATCAATATACTCTGCATAATTCATCGGATCACAAGTTATCTTAGTCTGCAGAACATGATATAGCTCATCTTGAGATATATCATGTTCGTTCATGTATGCTTCTCGCCGTCTTTTAACTCCTTTTTCATTAGATGTGGCGATAATCTCGGCAAGATTCCCGCCGACTAGACACATCACGCTAGCTTTTATCCGATTGTCCAGTGAACTAATGAGTGCTGCTTTGATACTTCCCATACTAATACCGAATACACCAATTTTTTTAGCGTCAATTCCAGGTTGTCTCCAAATCCAATCAAGTGCTTGCTTAAGATCATACATAATCTGAGTGAGATTAATATTAATCATATCGAGATCCTTAAAATCCTTATTCTTTTTCTGCCGATGAACTATAACAGCCGAAAAATCTTCTCCGGCAAAGTGATTAGCAAAAGTATTTGAGAAATAATTTGATCCGCCGAATATCGGCAAGACCAAAATTACCGGCGTCTTCTTAAGACTCTTTGATTGGTAGTAATCCAAGATAATATCGTGCTCACCGTTAATGCTATAGCATCCGTGAAGCACAACATTCCATAAAACATAGTCATCAGTTTCTTCAATTATTTCCGAAGAAGCTTTTACATTATTTTTTTCATACTCATACTCAAGTCGCACATTGTCTGGAATTGGCTTTCGTCCAGTATAGCCTCCATTCATTGGAGTAGAGGCGCAACCGGCAAAGATAATCAAAGTCAAAAATAACAACACTAACTCAAATCCACGCATATCCATTGCGCATCTCCTTTTCAATTTAATATTTGGCTAATTATTTTAAAGAACAATTATTAATATTATTAATATTAACATAGAACAAATACTTTAACATACTTTAAATAATAAATACAAATATTGCTATTATATAAAAAAAATCCTATAATAAATACATAAATATTAAAAATACAAATTTATTATTTGTATATTCCTGCCTACCGGCAGGCAGGTGTAATAAATTTGTAATTCGTAGTAATATGAAAAACTTCTTCCACAAATTAGCAGGTCTAGATAACAAAAAAATAGGTATTTCCAAAGATGATAATGACTTATCTGAAAAAAATATTAATGATATGTCTTTAAATACTGAAGAAGAATGGATTGATGACAACTACGAAGAGGGTCAACTCTCTATTGATGTATATCAAACTCCAAAAGCTATTATTATCAAATCTACTATTGCTGGAGTAAAACCAGACGATATTGATATCTCTATTAATAACGACATGCTTACTATTCGAGGAAAAAGAGAGCATAAAGAAATTATTAAAGAAGATAATTATTTATACAGAGAGTGTTACTGGGGATCTTTTTCTAGATCTATTATTTTACCAGTCGAAGTGAATGCCGAAAAAATAGAAGCTGTACTAGAAAATGGTGTTCTAACTGTAAGTCTACCAAAAGCTAAAACCAGCAAACAAATCTCTGTAAAAGTAAAAGAAAGATAATAACTTATGAATATAATTTTTACAATTGATCGCTTTGAGAATGGGAAAGCTATCCTCAAAACAGAAGATGGCGCAACAATAATTTGGCTAAAAGATAAATTACCAAAAGATATCAAAGAAGGCTCTGTTTTAGTTTTTGATATACTAAAGGATGAAGATGCGCAAAAAAATAAAAAGGAACAAGCCAAAGATATTCTCAATGAAATTCTCGATACCGAAGAAGATTAAATAAGTTTTTATCATCTATGATTTCTTTCCTAGAAAACAAAACCACAAAAAAGCTTCTCTTAATTGGAGCTGTTTTTTTTATTGTTTTAATTATATTAATAATTTCTTATTTTGGCTTTAAAAAATATTATGATAACAAATTTTATCCTGGTATTTGGGTAGCGGAAACAAATATTAGTGGCAAGACATACGAAGAAACAAAAAAAATATTACAAAACAAACTAAACATTATTGATCAAGCTGGCGTAAAATTTATTTTTAATAATAATGAAACTGTCATTACGCCAACTATTTCTTCTTTTTCAATAGACTTAGCTCAACAAGTTATCATATTTGATTTGGACAAAAGCATTGATGAAGCAATTAACTACGGAAGAGGAAATAATTTCTTTATAAACATAAGTCAGATTACAAACTCTACTTTCTTTAATAAAAAATATTTAGTGAACTTTAATATTAATAAAGATATAATTCAAAAAAATTTAAAAGAAAAATTTAAAGAATTCGAAATAGCAGCTCAAGATGCCACTCTGGCCACAAGCTCCATTTCTTTAGCAGAAAAAAACGAAATTTCTTTTTCAATTCAAGAAGAAAAATATGGAAAAATAATTAATTATCAAGACGGTATAAATAAATTAAAAAATCAATTAGCTAATCTAGATAACTCAACCATAAATCTAGCTTCTATAACAGATTATCCTATTGTCTATAAAAAAGACTGTTTAAATATTGAATCAAGTGCTCAAAAAATTATTTCTAAAGCTCCTTTAATATTAAATTATAATAAACAAAAATGGACCTTAGACAAAATAAGAATCGCTAATCTATTATCATTAACATCAAATAAAGAAAAAAATATCTCAATTACTATAGGAGAAGCTAAAATGAAAAAATATTTAGAAAAAGAAATTGCTCCCGATATAAATAAAGAACCAATTGACGCAAAGTTTGAAATAAAAAATGGCAGAGTAGCTGAGTTTCAAGCAAGCAATGAAGGAGTGAAATTAAAAATATCTAGTTCAACTAAAAAAATTAATGATAAATTTATTAATGGAAATAAGAATGAAATTGAACTAGTAGTTGAAAAAACCAATAGCACAATTGGTACTAGCGAAGTCAACGACATGGGTATTAAAGAATTAATAGGTACTGGTCATTCAAATTTTGTCGGCTCTCCAAGCAATAGGAGACACAATATAAGCACAGGCTCAAATTCTATAAAAGGGCTACTAATCGCTCCTCAAAAAGAATTCTCTTTAGTTAACGCGTTAGGAGAGATAGAGGCCAGCACTGGTTACTTGCCAGAATTAGTTATTAAGGATAATGAAACCATACCAGAGTACGGCGGAGGCTTATGTCAGGTTGCGACTACTTTATTTCGAGCAGCTCTATCTTCAGGTCTTGATATAACAGCCAGAAGAAATCATTCTTATCGAGTTTTTTATTATGAACCCGCCGGAACAGATGCAGCTGTTTATATCCCCTGGCCGGATGTTAAATTTATTAATGACACAAATCATCACATTCTAATTCAAACAAGAATGGAGGGTAATGATTTATATTATGATTTTTGGGGAACTAACGATGGTAGAATTGCTACCACCACCTATCCAATCATTTATAACATCACTAGACCAGCACCAACTAAATTAATAGAAACGCTAGATCTGTCTCCTGGAATAAAAAAATGCACCGAGCATGCTCATAATGGAGCAGATGCATATTTTGACTATACTATTAATTATCCTGACAGAGAAACCCATGAAGAAAGATTCTCTTCCCATTATGTACCATGGCAAGAGGTTTGCTTAATTGGAGTAGAAAAATTATCAGAAGAGGATTCTGGCAATAGTAGCGAAGAAGAAAATATTAATGAAGAGAAAACGTCATCGCAACAAAAAAACGATATCACTGCGGAAAAGAAAAATATTTAATCACTTTCTACTTAAATGTGGATAACTTTTATTTCAAAAACAAAAAAAGACCACCTTAAGCGGGCAGGCAAGAAAATTTTATCTAGAAATTCTCGAGCCTATTAGAAAAAATAATAATTATTTACTCTAACAGGCCCAAAAACCCTAGATGAAAATCCCCATGCTTGTCGTGCCTGACCCGCTTAAAATGGTCTTCATATTCAGTTTGAAAGGTTGATTAATTATACTATCACATATACATTAACTTGTCAAGTAACTAAAGCTTTATTTAGCTAATATTAAATAAAAACTAAACAATAAACATCATTTTTTACTTGAAAAAATAGAAATCATTGCTTGATGGTTAAATTGTTAAATTGTCTCCTGCTACTCCCTCTACTAAGCTAGGAGAGGGCTGGGGTGAGGGCTGAAACATGACATTAAAACCGTTGTTAAAACTTCTTCAGCAAAATATTTCTTCATGACTAAGTCGTTAAAAAATTATTTGTATACTTGCAACATATTTGTAATTTGTAGTAATAAATTCATTGTTTAACTCTTAAAAAAATTATATAATTATAGTATAGAAAATAATAAATTAATCTAATGCAATTTTGCATTTAATGAAGGGAGGTGAATTATGCCAGTTAAAAAAAAGAAGCCAGCAAAAAGAAAACCAGCAAAAAGAAAAGTTGCTAAGAAAAAAGTAGCTAAAAGAAAACCAGCGAAAAGAAAACCAGCGAAAAGAAAACCAGCGAAAAGAAAAGTTGCTAAGAAAAAAGTAGCTAAAAAGAAGAAGAGAAAATAGTTGTAACGCTTTCTCCAGGAATTTGAATATAATAATTTATATTTAAATATCTGGAGAGGGGGAAACTAACCTCGACTGCAGAGGAGGAAAACAAAATCCCGACTAACATCGGGATTTTGTTTATCTAATATTTTATTAGTATTTCCTTGAGAATCAATTTAAAAACAAACAAGGGGTCTGGGGTGGAAGTGAGCGCCCTTGCTAGACGCATCTTAATAACAATTGGCACTATAGCGAATCTGGAACCCCAGGGCTTTTTGTTACTTTTTGGTCTCAAAAAGTAAATAAATTATATTAAAACAATTTCTTCTGCCTACTCAATTTTTCTTTATCACTAAATATTCTTACTACACCATACTGCCCATCAAACCCCGGATCTATTATTAACTTCCCTTCTCGAACCCTCTTAATACCTTCAGCAATTTCCGACAGCGTGACTTGTTGAATCTTTTTAATATCAACATTCATAAGTATATCAAGTTCTGTTCCTAAATTATTAACTAAATTATTATATTCAAGTTTTACTTTTTTAGCTGAACGAGATTTTATTCCCATCGCTTCGGCAATTATCTTATCAAGTCCAACTAACTTAATAAATTTTCGAGCATTCTTTGGTTTGTATCCAAATTTACGATCAGCCAATTCATAAACCCGATTCATTACTCCAATTACTAAAGGTTTTTTGCATACTGGACAAATACCTTTATGTTTTTTAGTTTCAGTCGGCTCAAAACTTACTCCACAATTCCTATGACCATCATAATGATACATACCCTCCTCTGGATAAAATTCAATTGTACCTTTTATTTTTTTAGAGTCATTTTCCTTAATCGCCCTATATATCTCGTCATAAGTAAAATCTTCCAAATCAAAAATATTTGCCTCTCTACCAATATTTGGCAAAGAATGAGCATCGGAATTTGATAACAAGGTTAATTTATCCAAACCAGACAACATCCAATTCATCTCTGGATCGCTTGAAAGACCAGTTTCATATGCGTATATATGTTTTGCATACTCTCCAAAACATTCCTCTAGGCTATCGTAACCAGACTTGGATCCAAAAACTGCAAACCAAGGAGTCCAAATATGAGCGGGATATATCAAAAACTTAGGATCAATAGATAAACATAGCCTTGCTAATTCTTGAGCACTCATACCTAATATAGGCCTCCCATCTGATCGGATATTATAACTTTTATCTAAATATTTATTCAACTCCCCTACTGCTTCAACATTCGGAGCATGAATTACTAAATGAAGCCTTCTGCATTTATCCTTGTCTTTATAAATCAAAGCAACTTCAGTTGATAAAATAAATTTCACATTATCATCTTGTGCTGATTGAAGTTTATAAAGTCCACTTCCGACTTTCGTTTCCTCTAGTTCATTCTTGATTTCATTAAACCATTCTGGATATGTAAAATCACCTGTTGCTATAATATTAATTCCCTTAATACAACAAGTCTTGTCTAAATTTTCTAAAGTTAATTCCCGAGAACAAGCCCGAGAAAACCTTGAGTGGATATGTAGATCGGCTATTTGTTGCATAATAAAATATAAAAAAAATTATCTGTTTTTTTCTAAAATCTTCTTAGCTCTTTCCAATCCCTTGAGATCACTTATTTGTAACCAAGATGTGGCTTTTTCTATTTTTACTGGATAATCCCTTGCCATGGTCACGAGAGTCTGTGGTAATCCATACTCTTTTCTATCTGGCAATTGAACAAGTTTATAATCAAAGAACTTATCTGTTAAAACATAAAGACCAGTATTTACAAGACTAGTTTTACGCTTGTGTGTCCCCTCGACAATATCCTCTAGGTTTCCATCTTTGTTCAGTTTTATTCTTCCTCCTGAAAATTTTCCGCTCACTTCACTAACAAGCATAACAAAATCATGTTTAATACATCTTTTTATATCATCTTTATTATATATATCATCACCCATCATAACTAAAAATCTATCTTTCAACAAATTCTTACAAACATGAAGAGCATGGCCCGTTCCGTAAAGTTCTTTTTGTCGGATATATTTAATCTTTCTTCCTTCAAACTCATCGCCAAAATGATTTTTTATTTGTTCACCCAAATATCCTATAACAAAAATAATCTCATCTATCTCTTTTGGTAGCTTATCCAGATTATGCTCTAATAAATTTTTTCCAGCAACTCTTACCATTGGCTTGGGTACATGATATGTTATTGGCCTCAATCTTGTTCCCTTACCGGCTGCTAATATAACTGCTTGCATAAAATTTAGTATAAAGTATAAAGTTAAAAATTCATACGGAACTCCTTGCCCCAATCTTCAAAGCCTAGTTTTTCATATAGTTCATGAACTTTAGGCTTAGAATGTCTACTTGTTAATATCAATTTATAACAATTCTCTTTCTTTGCAGTTTCAATCATTTCTTTTACAACTCTTGTGCCAATGCCTTGACCACGCAATTTTTCTGAGATAATAACATATTCAATTAATCCAAAAGGTCGCTTGTGATGATTGTTTTTTAATAGATACAAATATGCGCTCGCCACTTCTTCACCATCTAAAATTATAAAAAATCTAATCCCTTGTGCTTCAATTTTTTTTTGTTTAATTTCCATATTACTATTTTATTAAATTTAAACAATCCTTAAGAGAATATTCTGGCAATAACTCAGAACAATTACGAGAATACTTACTTTTGATCAAAAATATTTCAGAATTTTTTAGTTTTTCATTCAAATAAATACTTTCTTTTAGATTATCATTTATCAATACCTTTTTATCTTCATCGTTCTTCAAAAAATCTACACAATCTCCTTTTTTTTTGTCAGCTATCACTATTTTATCAAAATATTTTTTTATTTTTAAATTATTTAGCTTTAGTCCGTGCCATACATTATCTCCCCAAGTTATTAAAATAAGTTTATATTTTTTATTTTTAAATTTTTCTAGAACTTCCTCGGCCTTTGGAAACAATGCTTTATCAATGTTTTTTATTTTTTCAGTAATTTGAGATAGTATTACTTCTTTCTTGGATTCAGAAATAATTTTTCTTTCTATTAAATAATCAAGGTGCTTAAAAATGTTATATTTTATTTTATTTTTATAAAAATAATCTGAATAAGTTTCATAATATTCTTCCTCACTAATATCCATAGCATCTGCTAACATTTTTTTCCAAATCTTCATGTCTAGCAAAGTATAATCTAGATCAAATATAATAATCATTTATTTACTGTTAATTATTTTATTAACTACTTCGCCAAGTTTTTTACTATCATATCTCAAATAATCAACCAAGTCATCATGCAAATCTTCTTTTATTACAGTCCTACCCTCCCAATTATCTTCTTTAATTGGTAAATTAATTTCTTCTTGCTTTTTATATTTTATTTTAACATCATTGAAAATAGCATAATCTATTTTTCTACCTAAATATTTTTCGATATTCAATATATAATCCTTACTTTCAAAATGTTCAGTTTCACCTTTCTTCTTAAGCGAATTAATTATATAAATAATTTTTCCTTTATAATTTTTACACACTTCACTAATTTCTGGAATTATCAAATTAGGAACAATACTTGTATAAATATCTCCCAAGCTAATTATCATAAAGTCTGATTTTTTTATTGCATTAACAGCTCTTCTACTAGCTTTAATATTTTTTCCGTCTTTTGTTATTATTTTAATTTCTTTTACTGGTGAACGTTTTGATTTGGGCACGTCTATATTTGTTTCACCAAATACCTCATCACCGTTTTCAAGCACAGCCATGATTTCAGCTGAAGTTTCTGTTACTGGAATAACCTCTCCCTGAATATGCATTGCCTCACTCAAGGCATTTACTGCCTTCACAAAATCTCCAGAATACTGATTCAATATTAATAATAACAAATTACCGAGTGAGTGACCTCGCAGTTTTTTATCTTTTTTGAATCTAAATTTAAAAAAATTCTCTAGCTTTTCTCTATCTGGCGAAAGAGCTAAAATACATTTCATAATATCCCCTGGAGGTAATATACCAAATTCTTTTACGAGCCTACCTGTGCTTCCACCACTATCAAACATAGACACTATAGATGAAATCTCAATACCTGAAATATCTCGAATAGCAGACAATAACAAAGATTGTCCACTTCCTCCTCCGATTGTGACTACTTTTTTACTCATAAGCTTTTTACCCCCTCTCCCTTCCGGGAGAGGGTTGGGGTGAGGGGGTAACTAAGGTTACAAATACTATTAACCTTTTCTACCTCACCCTAGCCCTCTCCTGTCTAGAAGAGGGGATTAATATTTTATATTTATACGCTAGCACTACTCTACAGTTACTGACTTTGCTAAATTACGTGGTCTGTCTACATCACAGTCTCTTAAAATCGCAACATGGTAAGCAAATAACTGCAAAGGAATGGTTGATAAAATAGGTGTTAACATTTCCAATGTTTTTGGAATATAGATTACGTCATCTGCGATTTCTTTTATTTTTTTATCTCCCTCAGTCGCAATTGCAATCACCTTGCCTTTTCTAGATTTTATTTCCTCAATATTACTAATATTTTTTTCATAAACACTATCCTCGGGACAAACAAATATAGATGGGAAGTTTTCATCTATCATTGCAATCGGACCATGTTTCATCTCACCTGATTGAAAACCTTCGGCATGAATATAAGAAAGCTCTTTTAGTTTCAAAGCTCCCTCTAAGGCAACTGGACTATTATATTTTCTTCCCAAGTATGCAAAATTATCACTCTTTCCGTATTTTTTTGCTAGTTTTTTAATATCTTTATTTAATTTTAAAATACTTTTTATTTTTTTTGGTAATACGTTTATTTCATTTAGTATTCTTTCTCCCATGGTAACTGACATATTTCTCTGTCTACCAAACAATACTGCAAATAAAGCTAGAATAGTAACCTGAGAAACAAATGCCTTAGTGCTTGCCACTGCTATCTCTGGACCAATATGATTATAGACACCGGCGTGCGTTTCTCGAGCAATTGTTGATCCAACCGCATTAACAATACCTAGAACCAAAGCTCCTTTTTCTTTTGATTCTTTTACAGCTGCCAGGGTATCAGCCGTTTCACCTGACTGACTAATCGCGATAACGGCAGTTTTGGAATCAATTATTGGTTTACGATAACGAAATTCACTAGCGCAATCCACCTCTGTTGATATTCCAGCATATTCCTCCAACATATACTCTCCAACCAAACCAGCATAACTAGCAGTACCGCATGCTACAATTTGAATCCTCTCTATTTCACGTAAACGATCAACCACATCATCAAGTCCTCCCAATTTTACTTTTCCATCCCTTATTATCATTCTACCTCTCACACTATTTATAATTGTTTCTGGTTGTTCAAATATTTCTTTGAGCATAAAATGCTCATATCCTTGTTTTTCAATATTTTCCAAATCCCATTCTATTTCCTCAGGCGTCTTATCTACTTCTTCTTCTTTTGAATTCAAAATCTTAAATCCATTTTCTTTAATTTCAGCAATTTCACCATCATCCAAATAAATAACCTGCTTAGTATGTCTCAAAATTGCTGATACATCAGAAGCAACTATAGTCTCATCATCTCCGAGACCAATCACCAGTGGGCTACCAAAACGAGCTACTACCAATTTTTCTGGTTCATTTTTAGTAAACGCAACAATGCCATAAGTTCCTTTTACTAACTTCAAAGTTTTTTGCAAAGCCTTTGTAATATCACCGTCATACAAATCTTCTAGTAAATGGGCTAAAACTTCAGTATCTGTTTCGGACTTAAAAACATGCCCTCTCGACTCAAGTTCTATCTTTAGCTCTTTGTAATTTTCAATAATACCATTATGAACCAACCAAATATCCTCTTTACAACCTGAATGTGGATGAGCATTAGCCTCTGTGGGTTGTCCATGAGTTGCCCATCTGGTATGAGCTATACCAATAGAGCCTTCAATATTTTTCTTTTTAATTTTCTCCTCTAGCTCTTTTATTTTACCTACTGCTTTTATAGTGACTACCTCCTTATCAAGTACCGCGATACCAGAAGAATCGTATCCTCGATATTCGAGACGCCTCAATCCATCCAAAAGAACTGGTAAAGCTTTGTTTTTTCCTAAATACCCAACTATTCCACACATATTTTTAAATTTAATTTAAATAATAAAAATTAACTATTTACTATTATACTATTTTTCATCTAACAATTGCCAGAGCTGTAAAAAAATAGTCCTCTGAGTTTCATATATCATTTGATTTTCTATTATTACTCCAACCGGCATGCTTTTTGAATCTCGAGATATAAATGCGCACTTACCGTTATAAATCAAAATAAACGTAGCTGTTTGATTATCAGTCCCCAACCAACGACGTTCATCAAGTCCACTCATTCCTCCTCCTTTGGCCATAGATATTGCTTTTACTTTTATACTTTTCTTTATTCTATCTTTTGTAAAATTAGGATAAGCATTATTTATATCATCACTCACTTCTTTCGCAGAATATACATAATATTCTTTTTCCTTTTCTTTAGACAAAGTACTAAGTATATCTTCCAAAATTATTCGGATACCTTTTGCTCCCTCGTAATACTTTGTCACAGGCGCATTCCCGCCTTTTTCTTGCAGGGCTTTTAGCTCCGGCATCAACTCATTAATTTGGTTTTTTGTATTACTAACTTGCCTTTCTTTTTCTTCTAATAATTTTATTAACTTTTCCGGGTCCTCAGCCACAAACTTTTTTTTAGTTTCTTTATGAAAATAACTAACCAAACCTTTTTGCTGTAGTTGTTTTAGTATATCATAAACAGTCCCTCTATTTAAGTCTGTCTCATCTGCTAATTTTCGTCCTGAAACAGCTCCATATTCAAGAAGTGTAAAATATACTTTTACTTCTTTATCAGAAAAGCCTATTTTTTTTAACAACGATATATTCATATATATTATTCTATTATTGTTTTGCTATTTTGTCAATACTTTTTCTACATTATTATCGATTTTATTATATTTTATATAATATTAGCTAAATATTACCTATACTATTGTCAATAATATTTCTTCAAATAATTAGTTATACACATTTATATTACAAAAAAAGGCTTTATAACTATAAAGCCTTTTTCACTACTTTTATATTATCTTTTTTCTATATATACATGCATTTCTTTTACAAACAATGAATCACTCACCCTATACACTCCGTCCTTATACAAATCTGATTGTCCAACACCTATATTTCCATGATATGGACTAGCTATTGGAATTGAAAAATGAAACTTAACTTCATCATAATAATTATCTATTAATTCATAGCTAATTTTACTGCATTCAATCCATCCCCCGTAACTAGATGAGGGTTGTTTGGGGTTGTAGTCATAAGAATTACAACTAAAATCCTCGAAATTTTCTATCGGTAAATTATATTGTGTATTATTTGGATAGTGCTCTACTTTCGCTTTCACTTTAAATACTCTCCCTTCAGCTGCATAACCCTGCATCAAAGATATATCGCCATACTCTAGTACACCAGGATCATTAGGTGTAGCGATTGTGCCGCTATGTTTTATTTTCATAGCAAGCTCATAATCTACATTACAAGCTCCATCCTCACATCCTTTTGTACATGATTTAGTTTCTTTGCCTACGTCTCCTTCGCTATTACAAAAATACTCTAATAGCCTCTTTTTATTTTGACATTCATCAGTATATGTTTCGCTTCCTCCATATCCATAATAACCATATCCAGATCCATCATTAATTCTTACTGTGCCTTTATAATTATAATTAATACCACCATCTGAATCATAACAAGCATTTGAAGGTTTAAAAATATAAGTTCGATTAAAATATTTTTCATTATTTCCCTTTTTATCAGTAGCCATTCCATAAATTCGTAATACTTTAATTCCTCTAGCATCATACGTAGTGGTTCCACTAAAACGATTATTTTTCTTTTCAACTTCTTGAGGATATCTATAGTCCCAATAATAAGTTGCTCTAGTGACCAGTCTTCCGCATTTAATATTAACCTGAGTTGGGCTAGAAAAAGATCCTCCGCCTGGCTCAGCTACACATTCATCTTCAGCCATTTTTGCTGCTTGTGAAAAAGGATGAATTCCGCTTGAGATTGTGAAAGCTAATGTGGCAAAAATACCAGCCATAAAAGCAATTACAAATATTCCTTGCCAAGTTTTAATCTCTTTTTTGTTAATAAAGACTAAACTGCTCTTTATCCACGATTGAGTTTCTTTTAAAGACTTGTCAATTGGTCTTAATTTTTTTTCCATAGTTTTGTTTATTAATAATTATTAATATTATACATAATTTTAATAAACTTTACAAATTGTTACCGAAGTATAAAAAATTATTGTTTATATTTAACAATCTATCATCTTCTATTTCCATAAACCCTCTGCTAGTAAAAATAATGTATTCTTTATTTCTTTCTTCCAAAATATCAATCTTTCTACTATCGTCAGAATTCCAAAAATCTATCCATTTTTCTAAATCCCAGTCTTCATCCCCCCAGCCTGGAGCAAAAATTTTGTGACCCGAAAACCCATACAACCATGGTGTAAAATATGAATCAAAAACAAAAATTTCTGTCTGAGGGTAGATTGATTTTATATCAACAATGTTATTTATAGCATTTTTTTCTAAAAGTGGTTTTTTTATTTGCACTTCATTATATAATAATATTATCCCAATTGCTAAGAACACTATCATTATTATATTAAAAATATATTTATTCAATTTATTTTTAACTACTGACAAAAACTGATAAAACATATATCCAGAAAAAATAATTAAAGCTATATCAAAATAAATAATCAACCTTTTGTAAAAAATAAATTTTATACTGACTAAAAAAGCAGTAATAATAAATAATAATACAATTGATTTTTGTTTTTTTAATTTTGCATAATTTAAAAATCCTAAAATTCCAAAAGGTAAATAGACAACAGCTTTATATAAATAATCTTTTATATCCATAAACACACCTTCTTTGACAGAAAAAAAATCGTAATAATAACTAAAGCCACTAATATATTGTCTCCATAAATAAATAAATAAATCATTATAAATATAAGTTGCTATTAAAACAATTATAATAAATACAAAAATAAAAAACTTATTACTTTTGTAATTTAAAATTAAATAAATAGATAATATTATCAATAATAATATTGCTGATGTTTTGTGAGTAAATATTAAAATAATTATTAATATTGGAATAAAAAAATATTTATAAATATTTTTATTTTTTTCTAGTAACAACAAAACTAGTAAAATTAAATTTAATCCAATTGCATGCTTCCATAACATATTCCAATACGAAACATACTGTACTGTTGATAGAGAGTAAATTAAAAAAGAAAAAAATGCTGCTTCTTTATTAAAAAATTCTTTTACTACAAAATATATTAATACTCCTGTAATAAATCCCATCAAAATATAAAAAGCATATAAAATTATCCAATTATTTAAACCTATTTTAATTAAAGATTTAGTAATATACCTACTACCTACCGATTCGACTTCTACTAAATTAAACTTGTCTACCAGATTTAAACCAATAATATTTTTACTCTTTTTCTGAACTACACCTCTTTTTGATTTATTGTTTTCTTGAATAATTATTCTTTCTTTTTCTATATTATAATTATAAAAACCAGTATCGTAGCCCAAAGGATGAGGTGAAGATAAAAAAGGCACAAACCTTGAAACCAAAAATATTATTATAGGAATTATTATAAAATATTTTTTTATTTTAATTTTCTCCTTCGCAATATCTTGATTAAAATATAACAAATAAACAACCAAAAATGAGAGAGGTAAAAAAAAAATATTTATCCACCCTAGAAAAAAACTAATAGAAAATATTATAAAAAAATATAGAAATAAAAAGTATTTATTCATCATATTTAAATATTAACATTATTTATCTAAAAAAACACCTTTTTCTTACTATTTACTGTTGAATTTTTTCTATTTTTATAATAATATATTGTGAATTAAATAAAAACAAAAATCATTCAACCGTGCATTCTCGCATTAACAACTGGAGTGCAACACATTCCATTCGTCTCTTGTAATATAGTTGAAGTTTTCAATAAACCCAACTAAAAAAGAACAGTTTTATAAATAAACTGTTCTTTTTTTGAGTACAAAAAACACCATTGTTCTGGCGGTGACCTACTCTCCCAGGGCTCAAGCCCAAGTACCATCGGCGCTAAGAGACTTTACTTCTGAGTTCGAGATGGGATCAGGTGTGACCCTCTCGCTAAAACCACCAGAACGATGGTGTTTTTTATTTTAATAAAAAAACAAAACAATAACGTATCTCTACGAATTACAAATCTTTTACTAATCATATTTGTAAAAAATTTGTAATTCGTAGAATCTTTAAATCAAAAATGTGGGAAAATCAAATGGTTTATTAGTACTCCTCGGCTCAATGCATTGCTGCACTTACACCTAGAGCCTATCAACGTGGTAGTCTTCCACGAACCTATGAAACCTAATCTCAGAGACGGCTTCGCGCTTAAGATGCTTTCAGCGCTTATCCAAACCGAAGGTAGCTACCCAGCGATGCCCCTGGTGGGACAGCTGGTACACTAGAGCTTCGTCCTTCCCGGTCCTCTCGTACTAGGGAAGGGCCTTCTCAAGTTTCCACGATCATAGTGGATAGGAGACCGACCTGTCTTACGACGGTCTGAACCCAGCTCGCGTGCCGCTTTAATGGGCGAACAGCCCAACCCTTGGGAGCTTCTTCACCCCCAGGATGCGACGAGCCGACATCGAGGTGCCGAACCACGCCGTCGCTGTGGACGCTTGGGCGGGACTAGCCTGTTATCCCCGGAGTAGCTTTTATCCGATGAGCTTCCGCCGTCCTATATCGAACGGTCGGATCACTAAGTTCTGCTTTCGCAACTGCTTGACTAGTAAGTCTCGCAGTAAAGCTGGCTTATGCCTTTACACTATCTCCCGGGTTTCCATTCCGGGATAGCCAACCTTTGTAAACGCCTCCGTTACTTTTTGGGAGGCATCCGCCCCAGACAAACTACCCGCCAGACACTGTCCCCAAAAAAATTTGGGTTAGAATTAAAAATAAACAAGGGTGGTATCTCACTTTTGACCGAGGTCTCCCACCTATTCTGAACATGCTTAACCCTAATTCAATATCAAGTTGTAGTAAAGCTTCATGGGGTCTTTTCGTCCAACTATAGTTAACGAGCATCTTTACTCGTCTTGCAATTTCGCCGAGTCCTTCGTTGAGACAGTGCCCAAGTGGTTACGCCATTCGTGCAGGTCGGAACTTACCCGACAAGGAATTTCGCTACCTTAGGACGATTATAGTTATCGCCGGCGTTCATCCGCGCTTGAATTCAAGGCTTCTTCCCGAAGGAATAACCCATCCTCTTAACGTTCGGACACTGGCCAGGCGTCACCCCCTATACATCCTCTTACGAGTTAGCAGGGAGCTATGTTTTTGGTAAACAGTCATCCGGGCTCTTTAGCTGCGGCCCTGATTGCTCAGGGCAGGCCTTATCTCGAAATTACGGCCGCTGTTTTGCCGAGTTCCTTAACGAAGGTTCTCTCGTACACCTTAGGCTCCTCGCCTCACCTACCTGTGTCGGTTTACGGTACGGCTACTATAATCTTAGCCCTAGAGGTTTTTCTAGACAGTTCCTACACTTGAGTTGAATCCACAAAAGCTTCATCTTCTGACGACCTCTTGAAATTATTGATCCGGATTTGCCAAGATCATTTCTCGAAGCAATCAACGTACATACCATAGATACGCTCAAACTTTGGAACCGTGTCTCCCCATCGGAAAATTATAGTAGTGCTGGAATATTAACCAGCTCTTCCATCGGCTGCGCTCGCACTACACGAGCCTGACCTTAGGACCGACTAACCCTGGGACGATTTGCGTTGCCCAGGAAACCTTAGGTTTTCGGTGGGCAGGGTTTTCACCTGCCTTTTTGCTACTCATGCCAACATTCTCACTTCCATGCGCTCCACTAAGCCTCACGACTTAACTTCAACACCCATGGAACGCTCCTCTACCACTCATCACTTAAAAGTGATAAGTCCGCGTCTTCGGTACTATGCTTAGCCCCGATACATTTTCGGCGCGAAACAACTTAACTAGTGAGCTGTTACGCTATCTTTAAAGGATGGCTGCTTCTAAGCCAACCTCCTAGTTGTCGTAGTTACGACACAACCTTTCACACTTAGCATAGATTTAGGGACCTTAGACGGCGGTCTGGGCTGTTTCCCTTTCGACTAATGGACCTTAGCGCCCATAGTCTAACTCCCGGACTACACCTGCGAGTATTCGGAGTTTGATTAAAGACGGTATCCCGAAGGACCCGCCCTCATTCAGTGCTCTACCCCCCGCAGTCAGCATCCGAGGCCAGTCCTAAAACTGTTTCGAGGAGAACCAGCTATTGCCGGGTTCGATTACAATTTCTGCGCTAACCACAGCTCATCCCCTAGTGTTGCACGACTAGTGGGTTCGGTCCTCCCCCTGTCTTTCGACAGGGTTCAACCTGGCCATGGTTAGATCACCCGGCTTCGGGTCTTATCCATACGACATTCCAAATATTTTGTAGGAGAAAGAAAGCTTCTTCGCCTACAAAATAAAAGGATACGGGCTATTAACCCTCGCTTTCACTGCAGCTCCACTCCAATTGGAGATTAGCTAAGCCGCATAGAATAAACTCGTTGGCTCATTCTTCAATAGGCACGCCGTCACCCTGTAAACAGAGCTCCGACTCCTTGTAAGTATATAGTTTCAGGTACTATTTCACCTCCCTCACCGGGATGCTTTTCACCTTTCCCTCACGGTACTCTTCACTATTGATCATAAGAAGTATTTAGCCTTGGATCATAGTCGACCCAGATTCCTACGGGATTTCACGAGGCCCGCAGTACTTAAGACATGTTACAGTAGAGTTATAACCCCTTTCGCTTTACAGGACTATCACCTTCTCTGGTTCCTTTTTCCAAAGGATTCAACTAGGGAAGTTAAATTTCTAATCTCTACCTTACTGTTCTGAGAAGTAAACGCAACTATCTTGCAACACCCCATAAACATATGGACTCAGATCCTTCTGACCTGTCACCCGAAGGTGACTGGTCGCAGTTTATAAGGTTTAGGCTGTTCCCTTTTCGCTCGCCACTACTCAGGGAATGTTCCACCAAAAGGTGGAATTGTTTTCTTTTCCTCCGGCTACTAAGATGTTTCAATTCGCCGGGTTACCATCTCCTTGATAAATCAAGGGATT
>CAZTIC010000021.1:0-18247 GCA_964613625.1 uncultured Gammaproteobacteria bacterium
TCATCTATACCTATAGTCACCTCTTCTATTCTTATTATATTATTTATTTTCATGAAAAAATATTTCTACTTATTTATCTTATAAAAAACCGACTTTTTGTTTTGGAGCAACTCCTGATACTTTCCTTGTTCTACGATCCTGCCCTTATCAAAAACATAAATCCTATCAACGTTTTTCAATGTCGATACTCTATGCGCTATAAATATCAAAGTCTTGTTGGCTAATTTTTTTTCGATAGCATCGTGAATTAGCTTCTCAGTCTTGGAATCGAGCGACGAAGTAGCCTCGTCAAAAATAATAATTTGCGAGTCTCGGTATATTGCCCGAGCAATACCAACACGCTGTCTTTCTCCTCCTGACAAATAATAACCCTTCTCCCCGATCAAAGTATCGAGACTCTCAGGTAATTTCTTGATTACGTCTTCCAGTTGCGCAATCTTGATTACTTTTTTGAACAATACTGAATCATACTCATGCATCAGGGTGATATTATCTTTCAAAGATAGATTAAACATCTCAGACTCTTGCAAAACAAGAGAAATATTCTTGAGCACTTCTTCATTTTTTATATCAGTAAATTTTGTATTATTAATTAAATACTTTCCCGAATCAAAAGGATATAGGCCAATTAATAATTTCACTAGAGTTGATTTCCCGCTCCCAGTCTTTCCAGCGAAACCAATCTTCTCTAGATTATTTATCTGAAAATCTATACCATATACTCCGGTACGAAACTTGTCTTGCTCTTCTTTTTTGTAGGTAAAATTGGCATTTTCGATCTTCATTGTTTTCCAATCAGTAGGGAAATTTTTATTTCCTCGAACATCTCGCTCTTTATTCCAAAAAATAAGCATCATTCTCCCGAGTGTTGTTTTCGCGTCAATTAATTCTGCATATATATTCAAAAAACGATTTGCACTATCAATTAGCTTATAGATATAAGTATAAAAGATTACTATTGCTCCCACAGTAATAGAGCCAAGCATCACCCCTCGTCCAACAAAAAATAAAAAAACACCAATTCCAAGACCATTCAAAGCTTGGTGGAACTTCCACATGTTATTGCTGGTTCTTATGATTTTGTACCTGAAATCTCTAGTGATCTCTTCTTTCTTGGCAATCGAGTCCTTAAACGATCTCTCCGCTCCACTAGACTTAATAGTCAATATGTTCCCTAGACCCTCGATATATGATCCACTCGCCTTTTCTGTGGCTATATTTTTTTCATAATTCAATCTCTGAATTTTTTTATTAAATAACAGAAGAATTGTAAAAAAACCAACTACATAGCAAATCAAAAATATAATAAAAATTGGACTAAGCACAGCAAAAACCAAAATCATCCCTATAATAGTTATAATTGCTATATAAACCTTATTATTAAACATGCTGTTTAATTCTTTAAAAGCTCTAGTTCCGTTTTCGATCTTTTGAGATTTTGCTCCAGTGTTTTCATCTTTGTGTTCAAGTAAAGACTGAGCTAGTAACTTATCAAATCCTTTCACTCGAACATTATAAATAGACTCTGTTGTTATGTTTGATAAAATTCTTTTTACAGATAAACGAATAAAAGCTACCAGAATATACGATATACCCAAAAATGCTGTTAAGTAATAAAAAGTATTAAGACTATTTCCTTTTTCGTAAACAGTAAAAAAATCTACAATTATACCAAGTATTAAAGGTGGCACTAATTGATAAACAAATAAAATCAACAAAATACCAGTAAAAAAAAGATACTTATTTTTATTTTTGTCCATCAAAAAAAATATTGACCTCGTTAGATCAAGCCAAGAAAATTGAATTTTTTCTTCTTTAGAGTTCATATTTATCTATATTTACTATATTTGCATTATAACATATTTTATTATTTGCAATAGATTGACAAATAAGCAATATTAGCTAAACTACTAAAAGATCATTTAACTGTAAAAAAGGAGGCCAACTCATGGAAAAACAGTACACATTAGCGCTCATTGACACTCTAAAAAATTATACAGATGCCTTAATAATTAAAGTATTAAAAATTAATTCCATAACTGAAGAAAATATTAAATACTTCGTTTGTGGAATGACTATCACAGAAACATTAAACAAGCTCTTTGCAATTTTAGATTTTGCAAAAATGTTACCTTTTAAACCAGACAAAATCAAAAAAATCAAAAAAGAAATCTCTAAAATAAAAAACGACATCAATGAATACATTGGTGAATCCAATGAAGGAAAGACGTCTATTATAGAGATTGATAAATTTTTAGATTCACTGGAAAAATAAAAATAAAATCCGGTGAAACTAAAAAGGAGATTATCGAATGTCTGATAACCTCCTTTTTTATTTTCAATTTTTTCTAAAAAAATTTTATTTCTTTTTCTTTGAAACTGTTTTTTTTGCTACTTTCTTAGCAGATTTTTTAGCTACGGCTTTTTTCACTGTAACTTTCTTGACCACTTTTTTTGAAGTTGCCTTTTTTCCCTTGTCCGCCGTAGCTTTAGCGGAGGAGGAGGATTTTGGTTTTTCAATTTCTTTCTTTGCAGAAGTTTTTCCTCCTAACATTTCCAAGATACTATCAAGTTTCGCGTTCAACATCTCAAATTGTTTCTTATTCTGATCACCTCCACCGGCATTACCTCTGTTATTGTTCTTACTCACTTTTTCAAAACAATCACTACAATAAACAGGCTTATCACTACTAGGTCGGAAAGGAAGTTGGCAATCACTACCACATTTATCACAAACTGCATCAAACATTGGCCTGTCTCGAGAATCAAATCTATCATTTGATCTTCTTTCTGATCTTCGATTATTATCTCTATCTCCACCATCTTTATTTCCAAAACATTCACTACAAAATACTGGTTTATCACCACTTGGTTTGAATGGTACTTCACAGTCCCGACCACAATCAGAACAAACTGCATGATGCATTTGTTTATCAGATCGTCCTCCTCTATCGCGACTACTAGCACCAAACCTATCTCCACCTTTATATTTTCCCATATTTTTACCTCGCCTCGCCAAAGCTTTATGCGTAAGCGGGCTAATTATTTATTAATTTACCACTATACTTATATTACCCTTTAAATACTGAGGTGTCTAGCACATTCTTGTCATTCCCGCGAAGGCGGGAATCCATGGTTGAGAAGTAGAATAGGTTCCCTTCCCTCGCTATCGCTCGCCGGGAATGACAGAAGAGCCAACCACATAACCGGTACTCCAACAAATCTGTAGATTATAGCCTCCAGTTGGGCCGTCTAGGTTAAATATCTCTCCAGCTAGGAATAGATTATCAATCATACGTGAACGCATGGTCTTTGGGTCAAATTCCTTTACATCTACCCCACCAGCGGTAATCATAGCCTTTTCAAAGCCACTGAGCCGATCAATCTCCAAAGTAAATTCCTTTAGCGCTCGTACCAAGGCCTTTCGCTCTGCCTTGCTAATATTATTTATTCGTTTGTCACCACTGATTTTGGTCAATCTCAATACAACCGGCACGAGTTTAGGTGAAACAAGCTCAGATAAATAATTCTTGAATATTTTATTAGCACTATGAAAGTCCTTTTGTATTTTATTTTCGAGTTCACCCGCCTCGATCTCGGGTTGGAGATCTATCCGGAGAGTAAGAGGCGCAGGCAGTAGTCCACCGATTCGACTACTCATGTCGATGATTGCCGGCCCACTAATTCCATTAAAAGTAAATATAACATCTCCTCTGTCACTAATTACTTTTTTATTCTTCTGATAGACACCAAGCCCAACATTAGCTAGACTCAGGCCCTCTAGTTGTCGCGCAATACCATTCTTTACTACCACAGAGGTTAATGCCGGCCTAGGAGCATTCACGCTGTGACCGAGACTAGTCAACCAATCGTAACCATCACCAGTTGAACCAGTTCCAGGGTAAGACTTTCCCCCAACAGCAATTACGAAGTTTTTAGCAATTATTTCTTTATTATTTTTGAGTATTATTTTTTCTATTTTTTTATCAGTTGCTACGATCTCTTTCACCTCTCCCCCAAGCATCACTTCGACTTTGTGCTTCTCTAGATATTTAATCAGAGCGAGTTGCACTTCACTGGCTTGATTACTACTAGGGAAAACACGACCATTTTCTTCGGTCATAGTATCGATGCCGAGATCTCCAAAGAATTTGATAGTGCTGTCTACGCCGAATTTACTAAAGGCGGAAAACAAGAATTTTGAGTTCGGGCCATAGATACCATTGTTTTGTTTGTTGTCGGCACGAGCATTAGTAATATTACAACGACCATGTCCAGTAGCCAGTAGCTTCACACCAAGTTGATCATTCTTTTCGATCAAAAGAACACGGGCTCCCAGCTCACCAGCTCGTCCAGCCGCCATCATCCCAGCCGGTCCTCCTCCGATTACTACAACGTCGTAATTCATAATTTAGTATTAAAGTTTTAATCTATATTATAATCTATATTAAAATGTATACGTAAGTAAGTATAACATATCCCATTTACATTTTTTAACCTTTATCTTAATAATATCAATTATTATTAATTATAAAAAATTAAAAAATAACTAAAAAATAGTTATTTCATATCTATGCTTTATTTAGATTTTTATTTAATATTAGAATAAAATACACACATCTAATTGTTATTGCTTTTTTAGTTTTTTTATGGTATATTTATTTTAGATATCATTACTCATGATATCAATTAAAAACAAGCGTCGCCCGTTGTGGGCCATGGCTTGTTTTTTTTATTAACATTTTTTTTCGTGTTTCACAACCTTTGATTTTTTACAATCAAAAATTGTTGCCCTTATCTTACCACCACTATAAATATAATTATCACCAGACTTCCCTTTATCAAAAAAATGGCCATTAACACTCAAAGATAAATAAAGAAAATTTAAAAATCTTCTCTTAAACCTTCCTGAGCGACTTCTACCGATAATATTATTTTGAATTTTTAAATCATAAACAATCGCTCCTAACAATAAATCTGAAAGCTGTAAAAGATCGCTTGATTTTGAATCAATTTGACACACGCCACCAATTACAAACTTTTTATAATGATCGTTTGTAAACTTCTTAATTGTTTCTTCTAAATAAGCTCCTTCTGGTGAAAAATAATCATCTGCAAGAACAATCAAAATTTCATCAGGATTTTGACCGAGCATTATTTTAAGCAAAGCAATTGTAAAACTACGATATGCTTTATACATATCATTATTATGATATTTTTTAAAATCTAATTCATTTTTATCAAGTATAATGCAATTAAACTCTGCATCTTCTTTTAAAAAAATTTTAACAAACTCTCTAGCAACATCTAACCTAATTTTTCTGTTTATATTTGACCATTTTAATTCTTCATTATAATTTAACTTTTGTCTCAATTTTCTTATTCTATTATAAATTTTTTCTGGTCTAGAAACCTTTAATATACCAATAGCAAAAAATTTATCTGATGAAGAATTTATTAAACCAGTTTCATCTAAAAAACAAAAAGAACTCTTAGCGTCCCTAAAATCAAATTCTTTTTTATTAAAAATTCCTAACATTAATTAATCATTATTTTCAAATATAAATTACAAAACAATTTTTTATTCATCCCTTTTTTCGACTGCTTCTCTTAAATTTTCCGGCAAATCACCATAAAAACTTTCAATCTCCCCTGGTTCTGAAATCATCTTTTGCGCAATAAAATTTATCAACTCAAAAAGTTTTAATACTTTTTTGGGCTCTTCATCCAGTCTTATCTCTCCAAGATGCACTGCATTATTTCCAGCTATTCTAAGAGAGTCAAGAGATTTCTGAACTAACGGATTTAAGCCTTTTTTAACTAATTTTTTTATATCATCATTTATACTATCTCCTTTTTCACCTAATTGCACACAAAGCTTTTGTAGTGCCAATCTTAATAGAGCCGCTGAAGCTCTTGGCGAATCACTATATATATTAGCAGCTTCTAAATAATCAATTTTTATATCCTCGTCCAAGTCTTCATTAGGAAGAGAAACTAATATTTTCTTAGGATAAATAATGCTCTCACGAAACCAAATTATTTTTCCACTACAATGTTCACATCTTGATATTGTCCAATCTTCATCGAAAACTTCTTTAAATTCTTTGCAACCCTTAATCGTACTTATACTCCAAATATATCTCGCTTCTATATGTGCCCAAAATTGCTTTGCAAAAACGTTACAGTGTGGACAATGAAATTTCTCTTCTGCTTGTTTTGGTGGATAATATTTTTCTTTTGACATATTGTTTATTTAATTCTCGTAAAAATATTATGGTATATATAAAATATTTCTATTTATAAATTTTTATACTAAAAAGTATTAAATTTACCTAGAATATAGCAATACTAGACAAAAAAGGCAAATCTACTTCTCCCAATCACTAATCAATATCCCCTTCCCTCGTTTTTTAACAACCACCTTCTGCCCCTTCCTCCATTTCAGCTCGTCTAAGAGCTCCCTAGGTAAAGTCACTCCTAAACTATTCCCATGAGCATAAATCTTTCGAGTGTTATTGTTTTTAAGTTTTCTACGCATATATTTCTTGTCCCGATATTGTAAAACAATTTTTCGGGATTGAATTTAATATTTAATTATAATAAATTTTTTTTATTTGAAAAATTATATAATCCCACTCCAAATAATATTAATACAGCCCCAATAATAAATAAAACTGACAAAGTTTCTGCTAGGAAGAAATACGCCCAGACAAAGGTTGCGAATGGTTGTACGTACAAAATCATAGAAGACGTAACTGGAGTTGCCTTTTTTATAATCAACTGACTAATCAAATAATAAATGGCTGTACTAAATATCGCTACAAATAATAATGACAAATAAGAATTTAATGAAACACTAGTGTACCAGCCTGGATAATTAACAAAATCAAATATTGACAAAAACAACAATAAAAAAGTAGTAGTAAAAATAAAATAATTATTAATCTCAAATGGAGAGTATTTCTCTTGAAATTTCTTAGATAATACCCAATACAAAGAAATAGATAACATCGCAACAACGATTGTTAAATTTCCCCAGATAGAACTCCCTTCATTACCAATACTAGAAATAAGAGGTAATAATATAATCAATACGGCACCTGCAAAACCTATGGCTATACCTATTATTTTCTTGATCCCAAATCTTTCTTTCAAATAAAAATAAGAAAACACTGCCGAAACTATTGGTACTGCCGTATAGATCATCTGACCGATATTGGCTGTTGTATGCTTGATTCCAAAAGCAAATAATACTACATTAGCTGAGGCCAATAGAGACAATAAAATAATCTTGTAATCACTTTTTCCGAACTTGGGTAAATATTTCAAAGAAAATGGTATCAATACTATAGAGGCAAGTAAAAATCTCAAAAACGTAAAACTAAAAGGTGGTATTTCAGTTAAAGCTATTTTACCAAAAACACCAGTTCCCCCACCAAGTATGGCTGCTAGTATTATTAGAAAAAAAATCAAAAAACTATTCGTCTGTTCTTTGTTTGTCATATATTCCTAAATTTTATACGTTTATTTTTAAATAAACAACTACTTACTCAAATAAATCATATTAACAATATTCCTCTCATACCATTTTTTATCCTTTACCATTTTCTCTTGTCTCTCTATCCATGGAACCCAGTTGAATTGTTCTTCTGATTTTGGAGAGTCCTCACGAAGGAGGTAGTTATTATTTTCTTTCAATAATCCCTGGGATTCATATTTCTTGACTAGAGAGAGAACATCGGGAGACAACATTGTTAGCTCGAATAATCTAATTCTTGATTGTTCTAGTCTAGCCAAACTCACGTTAACGCGAACGATAAATTGTTCTACTGGAAATACGGTAACGAAAGCGTACATCCAAAGAAATAGTATTACTAAAAACTTCACAATATTGGATCTCTTTTTGATAAACAATCTCGATATTAGCCATACGAACAATATTGCACAATACAGTACAGTGTACGACGCAAAAAACTTCTCATAACTAAATCCGTAATAGGTGGTGTAGAGTCCCATACGGTAGCCTGCAGATGACAAGAGTAACAATGAAGTTACTGTAAATCCAGTCAGTATCCATTGCACTACACGGTTTGTTTTTCTGTAGGTAAAGAAATAAATTATAATATTTATTATCGACAAGAAGAATAGTTGCCAAAAACCACTTTTGACCAAATTCTCTGTCTCCTTGAAATCAAAAGGCAACGTACCTACCCACAAACGTTCAATTTGCACCCATAGAAAAAGTAAATACAACACCAACACTCCGCCGAGCACAATACCTGAGACAATTGAATCTATTTTCTTATCACTCTCCCCTTTTTCTTCGTAATTAAATAACCTGCCCCAAGCCAAAAGCATTGAGGACATTAAGACTGAAAAGATTATAAAAAATATTATCTTGTATACAATCGGAAATGAAAATACTTCCTGGATCCAATCATATATAACCTGCATTTTATCACCAAATACTGCATCAGCCGATGATAATAGTGGAATAAATACGGTCAAAGCTATTATCAGAAATAATATAACACCAGACACAATTTTGGCGATCACTTTTCTCTTAGCATTACCCGCCGGTATCATCAATTCAATATACGATGTTATAGACGCACCAATGCGACCCAGAAAAGAAAATATTCTTGTCAGAGTATTTGAGAGGAAATTAATATCCCAATGTCTTGTTTTTTTATCATCCAGCCAAGCATAGTTATAAAAAACTGCAAACGAAACCGGAAACACTAACAAGCTGGTAATTTTTAAAAATGGATTATTATAAATCAAAAAACTAAAACTAATTAAACCAAGAGGAATAATCCAAATTAAATCATCTTTAGATAATCTCTCTTTTTTATATAACACCCAGATAAACAACCCGATAAACAAAGACAAGAAAACAAAAGCGTTTATTCCCAATACGTATATTCCCTCTTCCCAAAAATTCCAAACAAAAACAACCCAAAAAAGAGCCAGCATTGCGCATGACATTAACTTGATTAATAACTCCTTAGTCATACCTTCTGTTTTTTTGATAATTATATTCTCTTTAGCTTCTTTTTCCATATTTTTAAATAAACTAATATTTATTTTACGTATACATTTTAATGTATACGTAGTAATTATAACAAATAACAGGAAATAAAAAAACCCTATTTAAAATCCTAAACAGGGCTTACTATACAAAAAATAATTAAAACATTAACTCTATATCCCCCTGCCAATGAGGGGTATTTTCAAAAAGACTAATTACCTCAAAAATTTTTGACTGATTGAGTTTGTGCTCGGCGATAACCTCAGAGGCTTTGCCACAAATTTTCTTAACGTCTGACCACTTTTGGTTAAAAGCGGCCCAGGCCACGTATGCTACGCAAAATTCAATTGACTGGAATTGAACCAACTTTTTCTTTGTCAGAACTGTTGGCTTGAATCTTTTTTTTGAAGAAAAAATTATATTTATTCCTAGAAATATAATTTTTTCTCTTGTCTTTTACGCCCGATTTCGAATGGATTCTACAATCCATTTATCTGATTATTTTTTTACTATGACTTTTCGATAAATAAAATGTTTCGCCAGCAGTTCTCCATTTGAGAAATCAACCAAAAACATGACGTGACTTCCAATTTTGACTTGTTTTGTGGCGAAACATTCTTTCTCACTCCAACAACAATAATCCCTGCCATCAAAAAAAAATTTTTGTCCATTTTCTGATAATATAATTCCAACTCTTTTCTCTTTATCAAAGCTATGAACAACCCCCTCCATCATTTGATAATTTTGATTCATTTTCTCTCCCCTTTTTTTATATTATCTATTATTTTTATTTAAATTAACAATTTTTTACTATATCAGATTATAACAGTTTTGTCAATCAAAATAATAAAAATAACGCTAAAAATAAAATTATTTATTAATTTATATATTAATTAGATATGTTTTATTTCTGTATAATCTGAAATTTCTGAATTATCAGTGCAAATATCATTAATACTTAATTTATGAACATCGTTGCTCCCTGTTAATCTGGCAAATTGCTTCAATTCATTAATCGTAACTTTCAAATAGTTTTCTAATTTTTTCGCTAAAATATCTATCTTTAGTCTACTTCTTAAATCTTCTTTTTGAATTGTAACCCCAACCGGACAATTACCAGTTTGGCATATTCTATATTGCTGACAAGCTGTCGCTATCAATGTAGCGGTTCCTAGTGCCACCGCATCAACCCCCATTGCTAAAGCTTTGGCAATATCAGATGATACTCTAAACCCACCTGTTATCACAAGCGAAACATTTTCAATTTTATTATTTTTTAAGCTATTTTAATTGATTTCAATCAATTCGATATTCATATTACCATTCTTGAAAACAACATTCTTATCATAAATATCAGGATAGCGATCATCCTTATTATTGTCAGTCAACCTCTTCTCTTCTGACTTTGCCAAATCATACAAATATATCTCATAGTCTCCATCACGTTTATCTGCCCAAACAACCATGTCCATATAAGTTGCTGTGTCATATTTTTCACTAACTACACTTGTCAGCTTGTCAGTTAATTTTGAATCCAGATCATAAGAATATAAGCTTTGGTTGTCCCCACCAGCAATGTAGGATATTTTATTATCCCAAATACTAACACTATATATATCTTCCTTGGCAGTTGTAAGTAATACTTTATCTTCCTTTTTGGCAATATCATAATGACGTAATTCTGAAAAACAATTAGACATATCAGAGCAATCAGTAACACTATAAACAACAGAGGCTCCCCAAATTTCAAAATCATTTATTATCCTGTTCTTTTTGTAAAATATCCGAGTCTCCTCCATGCTAGGCAACCAAAGTAAATACAAAGCTCGCCCTCCCGTATTATCGACTTGTTCACTCCAAATAACCGCTTGCCCAAAAGTCTTGGCACCACTTTGATAGTCATTACGAGGTGAAACATAACCTTGTTGATTCTCTGAAAAATTATAATAGTAAATATCGCTATTATCGGCAAAACCCCGGCTATAATCAGTCCAGACTATCACTCCAGCTCCTACATTTGGAGTCTCTGCTCTACCCTCATAAGGTATTTCACTAATTTGCTTGGTGATAGTGTCGTACATCTTGACAATAGGGCTTGAGCTTTCAAATTCATGAAAAACTACTTTATTTCCATATATACTTGGTCGACTAACTCCGCCCATTTCTTTCTCCGAAATTATCGTTGCTGTTTTTGGAGCGATACCAAAGGTAATCATCATTGGCTTTATTGTACTCATAATAGGTGATACTTTTTCCTCATTTTGAAAAAGCATTGTAGCCTCAAGAGGAAGAGGTTTGAATTGAAAAACTTCTTTACAAATATTATCCTCGGAACAAAAAAGTCCTTCGTCACAACCGCAGTCCATACAACAACTATCTCTATCTTCATCACATTCATTATTACCACACAATCCACTTTCTTCTGGATTTGTGCTTTCTGTTTCACTTGATGTTTCCCCCTCAATTTCTACTCCACTTTCTTCTTGACTATCCGTACCAACATTCATGCCTTCTGGCCAATTGATATCTATAGTGCAAGCACTTAACGCAAAAACACCAATGAACAAAAATAATATTAATTTCACTCCTTGAAATTTTACTTGATTTCTCATATTTTTTTCTATTAATAATAAAACCTATTATATAAAATTATAGGATTCTAATACTTATCCAAAAACTCACCAACTTTTTCTTCCACCTCTGCAATAATATCATCATGAAATCTATAATCATGCTCTGTATCAAGCTCATATATCACTTTTGGCCCCAAAGATTCTTCATATGTTTCTTTTACCCTATCAGGAGAAACAAGCACATCTTTTGTTCCATAAAATAATAACTTGGGCTTATCACACTTTCTTAGACCACCTAAAATGTCATGTTTAGTTGCGTCTACAAAATAATTCATTGGAAGATCAAATCTTTTTTTATTTTCTCTGTCATTCGGTGGCATATCTCTATATGATATATTAACACCATCCTGTGCATCGTCACTTTTCAGCTTACTAGGAGCAACATTGGACATAACTGCAATAATATGAGTAACATGGTTATTACTCGGTCCTGTAAGCATGGCCATGCTACCACCTCGGCTATGCCCCATAAGTACAGTGGGTTTATTTCCAAAATATTCAATTATCTCGTTAACTGCTTTTTTGTAATTTGTCATCGTATATAGATCAATACTACCAGGACTATCCCATGTCCCAGGTGGATCAAAGGAAATAGCGAAATATCCCCTACTAGCCATATAATCGACATGACTGACTATGTGAGCATAATCTTTTGTGTCCAACCGGCCAGGTAACAAAATAGCTAATTTTAAAGCATTTTCATCACCCTTAGTGTTTATAGCCAATTCAAAACTTTTAGTTTTTATAACATTCATACCTTATTTACTTATTTTCTTATTACAATACTATAATTATAACAAAAAACTGGCTATTAGCCAGTTTTTTCTAATTGTACACGAGTAGTGATATATCGACTAAATTATTTTTTATTTTTATTGAAATTCAAATATTTAAAGAATATTAATATAGCAAAATAAACAAGCACAGATATTGATAAAGCAATTATAAAGTTTCCAATAATAAATCTAAGTGACACCTTGGCTATATCACTACTGAAAGGAAATTCAAAAGTATGACCAGGTAAATCACGCATGATAAAGCTACCTAATTTATAACTATATCTATAAATCGGCGCTAATAATAATGGATTCCAAAAAGCAATTCCCAAAAATAAAGAAATTTTATTTATCTTTGATGTAACAAACATGATTCCAAGGCCAACAAAATAAGCTAACCCAAAAGTTGGGATTAACGCGATCAAGCTACCAATAGAAAAACCAATAGCAATAGACTGGGGTGTCATTTTGAGAACAATTATTTTCTTAAAATGATTTTTTATTTTTGCCTTGCATTTTTTAAAAATATTTTTAACTACCATAACTTGATTATAGCAAATACAAACAAAAAATACTCCAATCTGGAGTATTTTTTCTTGGCACGGGGTCGTAGACAGTATTAGAAAAAATATATATTCAAAATAGCTAGTTTCAGTTATTTATACTTATTTTATCTAGCATTCACCCAAGTTCCCATAGGATTCATATCGCAAGCCGGCTTAGCAGACTTTGCGGTATCAGCTGCAATTGGAGATCCACCATATGGATACATCCAAATTATCATATCATTAAAACTCCCTTTGCCAATATTACAACCACCGATACTTCCAGTTTCACACAAATCAAATGAAAATGTTCCAGAATAGCTACAGCTATATCTCATTTGAGTCTCTGTCCAGAATGAACCTATATAGTCAATACAAGTTGATGTTTTCGCTATTGCATTGCAACTTCCACCTCGACGTTCTTCTTCTGGGGTCTTCACATCATCAACATCACTATCCCCATCATCTGCCATATTAGCTTCATGTTCTTGTTCAGCATCAATATCACCCATAAGATCATCAAAATCAATGTTATCGTTATCATCAGCCATATTTCTTTCATGTTCTTGCTCAGCATCAATATCTCCCATAAGATCATCAAAATCAATGTTATCGCCTCCATTTCCATCATCAGCCATATTAGCTTCATGTTCCTGCTCGGCAGCTTGTTCATCCATGGCATCTTCAATATTATCACCTCCATCATTATTTGAACCAAACAATGACATCGATTGAGAACAACCTGTTGTAAAAATAAGAATAATTGCAAGTAAAAATAGTTTTTTCATATAATTTATTTAATTTATTATTTTATATTTAATCAAACAACACACTCCCAATCCTCAACATACTCGCCCCCTCCTCAATCGCAATTCTGTAATCATTCGACATACCCATAGAAAGCTCAACCATCTCTGGATAAACTAGACGAAACTCATCTCGAATACACTTAAGTCGCCTGAACTGCTTTCTAATTATTTCAGTGTCATCCGTATCAGTTGCCATACCCATAACCCCAACCATACGCACACCTTTGATTTCCCCAATATCCGAAATAATTTGTTTTGTGTCTCGAGGGTCAAAACCACCTTTTTGTGTTTCTTCAGAAATATTAAATTGTAATAAAACTCTAATGTCTTTATTCTGACTTATCGCCTCATCATTAATCTTTTTCAAATGCTTGATTGAACTAACTGATTGAATACAATCAAATAATTTAACGATTCTTTTTATTTTTCCTGATTGAATTTGTCCAATAAAATGTTTTTCGCACCGTTGAAGACTGGCCTCCTTGCAGGCAAACGCTTCAATTCTATTTTCACCAATTGCAGTAGCCCCATCTCTGATTATTTCATTTGTACTATCAATACCAACATTTTTCGTAACAGCCACAATCAAAATTTTTCGTTTACTATCTTTAATCTCTTCTACAATTTTATTATATATTTTATTCATATCTTTATTCTATATATTTATCTAATAATATACAAGAAAATAAAAAATCAGCCGATCATGGCTGATTTTTTTGTTTGCATGGGGTCGTGGATGGTGTTAAAACCGAATTTATAAAAAACAGTTGGTATATGCAAAATTTTTAATTTTATTTAATAGGTATTTATATTAAATTTATTCTTTTTTATTTTTACCGGTAAAAATAAGACTATCTGTAACTGTTCCTGTTGGCGATTCCCTCTTTATTGGCTCAACATCCCAATGTTCACTAAATTCTTCGATAATTGCGTCAACAACTCTTTTATTATTAGCATATTTCGGATGTACAGGTAGACTTGCATGACTTGACCAGCGAATTTCTGCTTTTCCGTCTTTAAATGTTTCTCTTATTTCATCCTTGACGAATTTTATTAATTTTTCAAATGATTCTTGCTCCTCATTTGATAAACTTGTTGCCATGTCTGGAGTAAAAACTTTATTCGAATCAAAAGTAGATTTTTTTTCTCCAGCATCGCTTGAAGTATTATATGGCTTACCTTGAAATTTGAAACTCTCTCCTGCTGGTGCATCCACAGAATCTTCGACTGGATCATATTTAACGCTTAACAATCTCTCAAAACCACGAACAGAATATTTTTTTTCATCATGTATGGTATAATCTGGAAATCTATCTCTTAATTTACTAATCACTCTAAATGTTATATCATCTTCTTTTAGCCTCTCCTGCCCTTGTAAAGGAATGTAATAAACATTTTCATTTCTTCCTTTCTCTTCTGCTTTTCTTATTTCTTTTTCTACATGCTTAAATAAAGCTTCCGCAGTTTCATCTTCTTTCTCGCTTGTTTGTTTCATCATATCAAATGAAACAACATCAGTGTCCAAAATATTTAAATCATTTTCATCACTGCTTTTAACTATCATTTTTAGATTAATTGTAGAAAATCCATCTCTTGATGGCTCTTTGTCGATTTCAATATCCCAACACGTTCCATATTTCTCCTTTAAAACATCCAACACATCATCATTTACATACTTATCATCTAATGGCTTATCTTCTGACGATAAATTTGTTAAGGGAATTGAATAAGAATTTTCTCCTTCCTTGTAACGGTCACGCAATGATATATTTATATACACTACTAAACGTTTAGCAATATTCTCTGCTTGCTCTCTTTTTTTATCTTTAATTGTATCTGGTGAAAATGTTTCCATATTTTTTATTATTAGCTTAATTATTTTTATACAAGCAATAGGCCCGCCTACGCTCTTTGAGCTTCGGACGGGTAAAAAATCTCACCCTTCTTTATTCTGCACGGAGTGACTATACTAGTTCGAACTTGTTTTCTAAGAATAAGCCAACCAATCTATATTCCAAATCTAAAATAGCACGGGGTTGTGGACGATATTAGAACTAATATCTATCAACAACATTAACAAATCCTGACCCACTCACAAAAAATTACAAATTTAATCCCACGTCTGCCCTGATTATTAAGGAGAAGGATATTAGGCGTTCAGGTCAGATATATCAAATCAAGTTTCGAGATATAATAGAAATTTATATAAACTCAAAATATCTAATCCTTTATAACACCATCTTTCAACCATATCACTCGATCTACATATTTCTTATCATCTGGTTCATGAGTAACCATTATAATTGTCTGACCAATTTTTTTGTTAAGCTCCCTAAATAATTTTAAAATAACCATTGACGATTCACTATCTAGATTTGCTGTTGGTTCGTCAGCAAACAAAATCAAGGGGTTGTTTACCAATGCCCTGGCAATAGCCACTCTCTGCTGCTCACCTCCTGACATTTCTTTCGGTAGGTGATGTAATCTATCACCAAGTCCTACCTTTCTTAGCATTTCAGAAGCTTTTTTTATATAATCCTTTTTAGCAACCCCCAAAAGCATCAATGGTAAATAGACCGACTCAAGAGCAGTTAACTCTGGCAATAACGCATAAGATTGAAAAACATAGCCTAATTTTTTTAAACGAAATTCAGATTTTTGTTTTTCAGTAAATAGCATAAGATTAGTTCCGTCCATAATAACCTCTCCTGAGGTTGGTATGTCTAAAAGACCAAGTTGATGTAGTAGTGTAGATTTCCCCGAACCACTACGCCCCATCAAAGCAATAAATTCACCTTTCTTCACTTCAAAATTAATATTTTTGAGTGCATAAGTAGGAACCTTCCCTTCATATGTTTTTTTTAAATCTTTTACTTCAATAATCATAAATTATATAATATTAACCCCAAATTGATTTTAATATGCTTTCTTTGGCACCACGATATGCAGGAAAGAAGCCACCTATCAAAGCAGCAGCCATCAAGCTGAGATTACTTATCCTTATAATATTAAATGTTACTTTTAATGACACCCAGCCAACAGGAAAGTCTAGGGGGTTCGATATAAAATATGGGCGTATAACAAATAAAATAAGTGAAGCGCCGAGAATGATTCCAATCACTCCATAAAACAAGGCTTGCATAACAAAATACAAAATAATTGTACTTTCTGTCATTCCGATTGCCTTTAATATTCCGATTTGCCTTCTTTTGTTTACCACACTCACAAATATTATGATAAAGATGGTAATCCCGGCCACAATCGTACCAATCACTCCAAGAATAATACTGATCATAGTAAAGCTTGCACTAGCGCTTGATGTGAACCCCATCAAGTCACTCCATTTTTTTATATCTTCATTTTTAAAACCTAATTGTCTTATCTCCTCTATATATTCACTCTCGTTACCAGTATTTTCAATATTAACCAATATTTCTGAAGCACTATTGTGGATATTCAAAACAGATTCCATTTCTTTTTTTGTCACAAAAACCATTTGGTCTACCGCGGTGCTTTTGGTGCTAAAAATACCCTTAACTATATAAGACCTTTTTATGTCATTACTAAAATATACGTCTATTTCATCACCAATCGAAACACCAAGACTTAAATGATCCAAATTTCCGCCATGTCCACCAGCCACTTCTTTTCCAATTAATATTTTATTTTTATCTGCTGTCTCAAGGAAAGAACCTTCTATAATTGATTCGTGAATTTTTGTAACTTTTTTTTCATCCAATGGGCTTATAGACTTTAGAAGCCATCTACCACTTTTAATATCTTTACCATCATGTCGTTCATCATATTTAATAATAGTATTATCCAAGTAATGAGCAGCGCTTCCAATAACTCCAGGAATAGTTGTTATCAATTTCATTGCCTCACTGTTATCTATATATCTTTCATCAACCGCTGGTTCTATCACAATATTACCATATTGATTGTCTATTGATTGTGTATTTATAGCCTCTACTATCCCACCAAAGACAGAAGAAATAAAAACTAAATTAACATAAGCCAATGTCATAATCAAAATAGTCATTATCAACGTTCCTTTATTACCTCTCTTAATAGAGGTAAGCGCTAAGAAGAAAGATGTTTTTATATTCATATAATAAATTCTTTATTAATAAATCCATTCACCGTCATCAATCAAAAACCAAAATACTATAAGTAGTTATAATAAGCTTATTGTAACATATACGGAATCATAATGCTTGTATCAACCAAAAATCATAGCTAATATTAGCTATGATCTTATCTGCACTCTTCGTGCTAATCGAACACTAAAACGCTCCTGAGTTTTAGTTCGATTCCTTACCAGGTTCTTGCTGGTCTTTGGGAATCAAACCCCGAAACGCTAGTGTTCGGGTCTGTTTACACAGAATCATCTAAGCACGGGCGGTAGGAATCGAACCCACGCTGGAGGTTTTGGAGACCCCTGTACTAC
>CAZTIC010000022.1:0-17974 GCA_964613625.1 uncultured Gammaproteobacteria bacterium
GCATCCACCATATACTCTTAATGCGATTTTCCCACATTTTCGATTTAAAATGTGGCTAATATATTTTTGATTCTCTAATTATTATTTTGATGCTCTAAATTTCTAAATTGTTAATGTTCACAATTCCTGAAATTAGGAACTAGAAATACAAAATTAACTAATTCTATATTTCTAATTACTAATTTCTAAGATAACTAAAAAAACCGCGTTTAAGCGGTTTTGACGTTCAAAAAAATTAACGTATCTTTAACCGCTTTTATGTTTAATAATAGAAGCTATCTTATTTATCATATTTTATATTTAATTTACTTGTAATATATATTATACATTAATTATAAATAGTGTCAAGACAATATGGAAAACAGAAATAATGAGTTAAAAATTAAATAAATTTGCTAATTTTAGTATAATTTTTTATTATTTCTATAATTACTATTTATATTTATCGATAATCAAAAATATTTAGCACAGGCTATCCCCAATTTTAATTATCACAACACCTAGACTAACTTAAATTTTTCTATAAAACCAGGATCATCCATTTGCGCTTGAGCGGTTTCTTTTGTAATCATTTTTAATTTATAAAGTCTTTTTAAATCTTGATCAATGCTAACCATACCCTGTTTAGACGAAGTTTCGATTACTGATTTTATTTGAGAAACTTTATTCTCTCTAATAAGATTTGAAACTGCTGATGTGTTAATAAGTATTTCTCTAGCTGCCACTCGGCCACCATCAATTCCAGGCAATAATCTTTGAGATATAACACCAGCCAGAGTCATTGATAATTGCATTCCTATTTGATTTTGTTGGTGTGGTGGGAATATATCAATAATTCTATCAATTGTTTGAGCAGCGCTATAAGTATGTAAAGTAGCCATAACTAAATGCCCTGTCTCAGCCAAAGTGATGGCAGATGAAATTGTTTCTAAATCCCTCATCTCCCCGACCATAATTACATTCGGATCTTGACGCAAAGCATGCCTCAGACCATCATTAAACGTTTTCATATCTGAACCCAATTGACGTTGAATTATAATACTTTTTACTGGTTTAAATATGTACTCAATTGGATCTTCAAGAGTAATAATACTAAGACTCCTATTAATATTAATATCATTTATCATCGCTGCTAAAGTAGTGGACTTACCACAACCAGTCGGTCCTGTTATTAATATCAAACCTTGTTTTAAATTTAATAAATCTCTCACCACCTCTGGTATATTAATATCATCTAGAGATGGAATTTTGTCAGATATAACCCTAGCTACCATGCCAATATTATTTTTTTCAAAATGAAGATTTATTCTAAATCTATTACCATCTTTATTTTCGTATCCAAAATCTAATTCTTTTTCAGAAAGAAATTTCTCTTTTTGTTCAACACTCATTAACGAAAAAACAATTTGCTCCATTTCTTTCAACTTAATTGGATTATGCTCTTTTAACTCCAGCAACTCCCCATCTACTCTAAGAATCGGGGGCAAGCCCGTTATTAAGTGTACATCAGAGGCATTTTTTTTAACTGCTTTACTAAATAGTTCTTGAATATTCATAATATCAACAAAATTATTAAATTATACTTAATTATATAACAATTCTTATATATACTAATTCTAACATAAAAAAAGACTGATGTCAGTACAAACATCAGTCTTTTTTAATATGGTTAATATTTTACCATTTTTTCTTTTTTATACCCTTGGCGGCCGCACTCACCTGAGCTTCTTGTTTTGACGATCCTTTTCCTACTGAAACCTGCTCATCACCCAAATACAAACCAACTTCAAATATTTTATCATGATCCGGACCACTTTCTTTTGATACTTTGTAATAAGGAGTTATGGAATATATTTCCTGAGCCTTTTCTTGAAACTTAGATTTTGGATCCATATATAATTGATTTTCCAAAATATAATCTAGCTTGAAAAGCATATTCTTGCTTACAAATTTCGTTGATGCCCTTATGCCTTGATCGAGATATATCGCACCAATGACAGCCTCTACTGAATTAGCCAAAATATAATTTCTGGCTTTTGAATTATCATCTTTAGACTCACCTTTTGATAGATATAAATATTTTTCTATCTTGTTTTCTCTTGCCACCTCCGAAAGCATTTTTGAATTTACCAAACTAGCTCTCCAATTAGTTAAATCCCCTTCTGGAGTGGTGGGGAATTTTTTATACAAATATTCAGTTACGATTATTTCAAGTACAGCGTCCCCTAGAAATTCTAATCTCTCGTTATGGTCCAATTCAAATTCTGGATGTTCATTTAAATAAGATCGATGAACTACTGCTTGTTTTAATAAAGATATATTTTTAAACTTAATCCCTATTATCTCTTCGAGTTTTGAAAGACTCTTCATGTGTTTAGATTGCTAGATTGTTAAATTGTTAAATTAATCAAAATAATATAACAATATAATAATGCAGCAATAATTATTTTTTATTTGATTCTTCTTTTTTTTGTATATCTTTATAAATTGCACCCAAAACACCATTCACAAATTTTCCAGAAGATTCTCCACCAAAAGCTTTGGCAATTTCAATAGCCTCATTAATAGCTACTTTGTGAGGAATATCACTATCATATATCAATTCATAAACTCCTATCCTGAGAATATTTCGATCAACAATAGTAATCTGCTCCAACGGCCATTCAGTAGCATATTTAATAATATACTTATCAATCGCCTTAGCATTCTTCAACACTCCATTAACTAAACTACTTACAAAACCCTTATCATCAAAAGTTGGAGCGAAATGACTAAAATTATTTTTAATTAAAATATCAAGCTCTTTACTCTTTTGACTATTAAAGTCCCAAGTAAAAAGTGTTTGCATTGCGATGGTTCTAGCTAAATGACGATTTGACACAATCTTTAAATTTTAAAAATTATTTTTTCTCTGTTTTTTTCTTTGACTTTGCAACTTTAATTGCTTCTTTGCCTTTATAAAATCCACAGAAAGCACAAACTTGATGAGGCTTTACACTTTTGCCACATTTTGTACATTTATTTAATGTAACCTTACTCAAGCTATGATGTGATCTTCTTTGGCCTACCGAACTTTTAGTTCTTCTCTTTTTTGGTACTGACATAATTTAAAAAATATTAATCTTTAATTTTACTTATCATAGTATAAGAAGATACATAAGTCAAGAATTCAATAATCATTCTATTTGTTATGAATTCTCTTGTGTCTTTCTATTAATTTAATAATAGTATCTCTCACATTTTCTGGATTTGGAATCTCATTAAAGAAAAATCTTTGTTTTGATCCAGCAGTTTGCACATAGACATTTCCGTATTTAAAAACAGTTGGAAAGAATCCATGCACTTCACTGGTAACATCTTGAATCCTATAGAGCCTTTGTTCTGATATTATTCTGGAAAAAAATCCTTTTTGCTGAATATCAATTATCCTTTCGTTAGTTATAATCCAAACATCTAGATAATAATCAATAAAAGAAAAAAAGAAAAACAACCATATAAAAATATAATACGAACTAGTAAAAATTATTGACAATGAATAAGATATTGCTCCTTGAAATATAAATTCATCAAAATTAACTGCAATCCAATAAAACAATAAGGCTGGCAATATAGACAAAACCAAGAAAAACAAAACTTTTTTAAATAAAACAAAAAAATCACGTCTATATATTTTTAAGACCTTTTCATCTTTTATATTTCCTGGCAAACGATACAATGAAAGCATAAATAAATAATTATTTTATAGTTAAAAAAATTTATTGATACGGAAAATCATTATTGAAGATATTATCAAAAATTGCAACATTAACCTGCCAATCAATTTCACCTAAATATCGAAAAGATAACATTAATAAAAAAACAGAGATTAAAATATATATAATAATAATAAAAAATGTAGTGAAATTTCTAAAACCATATTTAAGCATGTGGTAAAAAGCTACAAAACTAAATACCGCCCAAACTATCAAAAACGATAAATATAAAATTAATATGTAGTATAAAGGAAAACTCATGCTTAAATTTTAATTTTTATATTATTTTATTCTGTCCTTTTTTTTCTTTGCCAAGATGCTTATAGGCTATATCTGTTACTATTCTACCACGCGGAGAACGATCGATAAAGCCCAATTGCATTAAATACGGCTCATACATTTCTTCGATCGTGGACATATCCTCTCCAGTTGCAGCCGCAATAGTATTTAGTCCTACTGGCCCGCCTTTGAATTTATCAATAATTATTTCTAGTATCTCCCTATCAATAGAATCAAGTCCCAACTCATCTACCTCAAGAACGCTCAGGCCAGCATTACAATTCCTCAGATCAATAACGCCGTCTCCTTTTACTTCACAATAGTCTCGAACTCTCTTGAGAAGTCTATTCGCTACTCTTGGTGTTTTTCTGGCTCGCTTAGCAATCTCTACTGAAGCATCTTTTTCGATTTTGGTATTCAAAATATTAGCACTTCTTTTTATTATTTTTTCTATATCACCATCTTCGTAATAATTTAAATGATGTGTCATTCCAAATCTATCTCTAAGGGGTGCTGATAAAAGACTCGCCTTGGTTGTCGCACCAATAATCGTAAATCGAGGCAAATCAAGCCGAAGCGTTCTAGCTGACGGACCTTTACCAATGATAATATCAAGTGCATAGTCCTCCATAGCAGGATAAAGGATTTCTTCGATTACTTTATTAAGTCTATGTATTTCATCTATAAATAATATTTCGCCTTCTTGGAGATTTGTAAGAATCGCGGCCAAATCACCACTTTTTTCTATAGCCGGGCCAGATGTTACCTTCACATTAGTATTTAACTCATTAGCTATCACATGAGCCAAAGTAGTCTTGCCTAATCCAGGAGAGCCATATAATAAGACATGCTCAATCGGCTCGTCTCTTTTTTGAGCTGCTTGAATTGAAATTTTTAAATTATTTTTTATTTTCTCCTGCCCAACATATTCATCAAATTTTTTTGGACGCAAAGACACATCAAACGCCTTGTCGCTATTTACTTCTTCTCCGTTTATTATTCTTTCTTCTTTTATTTCTTCCATATATTAATATTAACTATATTAAATGCCTTTGGCAAATTTCATAATTCACAATTCGCAGCATTCGCATTTATTCGCAAATTAGCATCACCCCTTTTTAAACTCACATATTTCCTTAAAATCGCAAAACGCACAAAGTGGTCCTGGTTTTGGTGGAAATTCACATTTATTTATATCCCTAATCGTACCAATTATTTTATCTTGAATTTTTTCCAGCTCTTTTTCTGTTCCCAAAAATTCAATCTCAGAATTATTATCAAAATAATAAAAACTTAATCCCTCTACTTCTTTATCAAAAATTTGACTGGCTGCTAACTGATACAAAAGTAATTGTTCTTTTTCTCCAAATGTTAATTTTTCTTTTGGTTTGCCAGTTTTATAATCAATTATTTTAATCTTGTTACCCACACTATCCACTCTGTCAATTGCACCCCGAATAGTGTACAATTTATTATCAACTGTTATTTTGAAATGAAACCCTTTTTCAAGCATTTCTGCTTTTGGCCAATTATCTTTATGTTTCTTATAAAATTCCTTAATACTGTCTTTTCCTTTTTGTTTGTATTCATCTTTTTGCCTTTCACTCTGATACCATTCATCAATCCAACTCTTCTCATAAAAATCAATCATTTCGTCTAAATTCACTTTAGGGTTATCGCTTTTGTTTTTCTTATCTTCACCAAACAAGTCTTCTTGTTTACTTGCTCTTCTAGATTGAACTAATTCAAAAGTTTTTTGCAAAGTAGAGTGCATTGTTTTTCCAAAAGAAAAAGCATACTTCCCAGTGCTAGGTATTTTTAAAATATAAGCAAATCGATATTGATAAGGACATTTAGAAAATGCTGATAACTGGGAATAAGAAAAAAATTGTGGAATATTAATGCAAGATTTTTCCTCAATTAAAATCTGTGTTTTTTGTTTTAGTAAAATATTTTTATCTTTTTTTTGATTTTTCTTCTCTGTCTTCTCATCTACAACCAAACCACTTTCAATTAAAAACCTTGAGGGCTTTTTATCTCTTGCTCCGCCATAATCTCGAGACCAAGAAAAATAAAGACTTTCTTTGGCTCTGGTTACAGCCACATAAAACAACCTACGTTCTTCTTGGAGGTGGACGTCTCCTTCTGGAAGAGTTTCTTTTATTAATGCTTCTGGAATCAATATCGACTCTTTTCTCTCCATAGTAGGAAATCTTTTATCAACCATATTAGAAATAAATACATGTTTAAACTCAAGACCTTTCGAAGCATGAATTGTCATTATTTTAATGGTGTCCGGTCCAGATTCTATATTAGCTGGCATAGTACCTTGCTCACCGGCCCCTATCTCATCGTTCAACTCTCTTAAAAACGCTTTTACGCTCTTGTCATCAGATCCTGCTTCAAAGATTTTAATTCGTTTCAAAAATTTATTTAATAAATTTGCATTCTCAATCGACTGCCCTTCTTCCATTAAACTTAAATGTTTTAAATAACCACTATCATTCAAAAATGCCAAAAATACTTCTGATATATTTTTATCTCTAGCCAGTACAGTGTGCTTATTAGTTAAATTTAAAACTTTATTTATTTTACCTTGTACTTCTTTACCGAACTTACCATTCGCATCATTCAAGACAGTATAAATTGACCAAGCCTTCTTATTGGACGCGTAATTAAAATTAACTAATTCCTGATAAGCAAAATCAAAGATAGGCATATTTAATATCCGATACATTGCAATACTATCGTGATAATTATCAAGAAGTTTTAAATATGATATTACATTTAAAATTACAGGCTGAGAATATAAACCACGTGAAGATAAAAACTGATAAGGAAATCCCGCTTCGTCCAAGGCAGAACAAAATTCACTCGCGCTATTATTAGCTCTTACCAGTATCGCAAAATCCTTCCAAGAAGAATTTTTATTTTTAATTTTAATATCAGATATTTCCTCCACCACACTTCGAACTTCATCTTGTAGGTCAGACCCCTCTATCACTTTTATAGTTCCCTTTTTCCCAGTTTGAGATTTTAATTTTTTATCCAGCTTTTTCTTACTAGTGCTAAGTTTCACCTCTAATCTATCAGGATTATTTTGTTGGATGAATTCATATGACAAATTTAAGATATCCTGCTTATTTCGATAATTATTTACCAACACCAATTCTTTAGCCTTGAGGAAATCTTTTTTGAACTGCAAAATATTTGAAACCGACGCTCCTCGAAATTTATAAACAGACTGATCATCATCTCCGACAACTACTAAATTGTTTTTTGGGGAAGCTAGAAGTTTAATTAACTCATACTGAGCCAAATTAGTATCTTGAAATTCATCCAGCAAAATATACTTAAACTGATGTCGATATTTTTCCAAAATAACTGGACGCTCTCGAAATAATCGCAAAGCATAATTTATCAAATCTCCAAAATCAAGAGCACTATTATCGAGAAGTAATTGCTGATAAGTGTGGTATGCATTAGCCACCTCGTTTATCCGCAAAATTTCCTGCTCAGCCATTTCTTTGTTAAATTCGCCATCTGAATTTTGAAAATTTGATATATCTAAAACTTTCGACTTTTTACCTTCGGTCTTTAATCTTTTTTTTATCCCGCCTAACATGCTATCGATATTTTCTTTTAACCCACTTGCGTATTCCAAATATACAGCCGGCGATATATCTTCATCTTTACATCTTGAAAAATGTTTTATGAGAGCTTTGATAAATTTGGTAGGATTTCCCATTGGTTTGTAATAATCCAAATCAAATTTATCAAGATTATTTTTCACAAGCAAATACTGTTCAAATTCATTTAACAACTTGAAATCATTTTGCAATCCAATGTCCAAGCCGTGAACATGTAACAACTTCTCACCGAAACTATGAAAAGTTGATATCCAAAGATCTACATAGCCAAAAGGTAACAATCGATCTACTCTTTCTTCCATTTCCCCAGCTGCTTTTTCTGTAAATGTCAAAGCTAATATTTCCTCGGGCTTAGCCATTTCTTGCTCAATTAAATAAGCTATTCTCTGTGTAATTACGGTGGTTTTTCCGGTTCCAGCTCCCGCCACGATCAAAAGTGGCCCATCTTTATGTTGAACAGCTTGTAATTGCTCTTTATTTAGATTTTTCATTAAATCATTATTCATAAATCATTCCGTGATAGGTGTCTAATACCCTATAGGGTATTAGACACCTTTTAAACGATATTTATTCCAACAAACTTTCTTTAATCTCCTTATCTTCTATTATATCAGGTAAAACTTGATTACAAAAATTTAAAAATTCAATTGAATTTTTAAATTCTTCTCTCATTAAAGAATTATTGCACAATGTTCCATTTCTACAACCAATTAAATCTAGATAACTTGACCAAATCCATTTATTTGCTTTTGAAATTTTATGAGCTTCACTATTGCAATTTACATAAACAATTAATTTTAACATCTGGCTATAATTATTTATTTTTATTTTTTTGTATTTACCTTGAAACAATGATCCTGATCTTTTGTATTTTTTATTAAAAAAATTAGTATAACCCCCGCTTAATCTTTTCATAAACTCTGAAATACCTCCTTCTGCCACTTCACCTAAAACAAAATGAAAATGATTATCTAACAAACAATATGAAAATATTTCAACCAAACTTCTCTGGCAAGGTGTCCGACATCCTATAGGGTGTCGGACACCTTTCTCACTTTCAGTGTTTTTAATACTGTTTTCTTCATGCTGTTTTCTATACAAACTCCCAATCGGTTCCACTTTGTTAAATTCTCTCATACTAATAACAAATCTGATAAAATCAGCTTTATCTAAAAATATATTGCGTTTATCCACGCCTCGATTATATATATGATAAATATTTTCAACATTAATCATGTTATTATCATAAAAAAATTAATAACATTAAGTAAATAAAAAATCACCTTATTTCATTAAGATGATTTTTTAAATATATCACATCTAGTTAATCTGAATATCAAACTTCTTATCCTTAAAAGGCCCTATCACTGCCAAATTTAATCCTTTATTAACAAATACTTCATTTGCCACTCTTTTTATATCTCTTGCGGTTACTTCTTCTAATTTTTTAAAATATTCTTCTGGGGTTGAGATACTTTTTCTAATTACAGCTTGCTTCGCATACCAATTAGCTACATTATCAGATAATTCTAATTGAATTATAGACTTACCTTTTATCATATCTTTTACTCTTCTTAATTCTTCTTCCAAAACTAACTCTTCTTTCATTTTTTTATATTCATCAAAAATTATTTGAATAGCTTCATCCGCCTTATTAGCCGGCACACCTGCCATGGTGGTTAGATATCCAGTATCAGAATAAAACTCAGCTTGCGTTCTTACGTAATAAGCTAAACCGCTTCTTTCGCGCAAACTAATAAAAAGCCTAGAGCTCATTGATCCGCCTAAAATAATACTTAATAATTTCAAAATAATTTCATCTTTATGCTCTATAGGAAAAGTCCGTACACCCAAGGCCAAATTCGCCTGCTCTATATCTTTATAATGAATTTTAACCTTGGGCTCCTTTTGATTTTCTGTAGTTTTTAATTTAGCTTTTGGATTAAAATTATTTAATTTAGAAAAATATTTTTCTATTAGATCTCCTGACTTATCACCCAAATTTCCAGCTACGCAAATTTTAATATTTTTTGAACTATATTGATTCTTTATATAATCGATAAAATCCTTTCTTTTAAAATTTGTAATATTTTCCTTGGTTCCAATTATTTCGCGTCCCGCAGGAGTGTCGCCATAAAGACAAGACTCAAACACATCTTCTATGTACATCATCGGATTATCTTGATACATATTTATTTCTTCTATAATTACTCCCTTCTCTCTATCAATTTCATTAGAATCAAATTTTGAATTCTGCAACATGTCGCTAAGTATATCAATAGCAGATTCAATCCTTGATGAATCAACCTTTACCCAAAATCCCGTAAACTCTTTAGTCGTAAAAGCATTAAAATCAGCCCCTATACTATCTAGCTCGGAAGAAATGGTTAAAGTATCTGGTCTTTTTTCTGTTCCCTTAAAAAATACATGCTCCAAAAAATGAGAAATTCCGTTGTTACTTCTCTCTTCATTCTTTGATCCAACTCCTATCATCACAAAAACAGTTGCGGTCTTTGTCCCTTCAATTGGAGCGGTAATTAATTCTAAACCATTTTTAAGTTCTACTTTTTTATACATAATTTTATTTTTTGAAATATTTATTAGATCTACTATACTAACAATAATACAATAATAATTATTTATCAATTTTTTTAATCATTTATCCCCAATTTAACCTATTTTCAAAAAATAGATGGGTTTTTAAAATTCAATACAAAAAATAAAGAACCCCACGCGTCGTCTGCTTCTTAAAAGCATAAAACGTGCGGGGTTTTGTTGTTACGACGACAAGTTACCAAGTGTCCAAGGGATAAAGTTCCAGTTCCAAGGACACGAGGCTCCAAGTGCCTACTTGCGACGGAGAAATCGATCACCACCGTCCCAGTAATCGTCGTCGAGCCAATGCCAATACCGAACCCAGCGGTCGCCGTCCCAGTAAACGTAACAGACGTCCCCGGGATTGACGGGACGACGCCAGTCCGTAAAAACGAACCCCACTTTACCTCGCAGGCTAGCGGGAATCTCGTCCTGATGTTTCAAGATGTATTCCCCGTCGTCCTGTCCGAGATGTGCGTTCATCTCTTTGGCTCGGTCGACCATAGTGTAGCCGACCACTGACGTTTCTTCTCCTCGCAGAAAACAGAGAATTTCGTAGGTTCGATCTCCGATGGTCATTTTGGTCGGCAAAGCTTTTTCCGTCAACTCTCGGGCAAGCTGTCGGACGGCCTCGGTGTTGTCGGAGCTGACCAGTACATTAAAAAGGTCGCCTCCGAGTTCCCTCTGTAGATGTGCTACTGAACGCAAAGTATTCATGATCTCTCCTTTTGCCTCCTCATTTTAAGAAAGCTTATTCTCCTCGCCAATATTGGCAAAGAGGAAAACCATTTTTTTGATCTTCTTAGTAAATATTAACTATTTTAAAATATACACAAAGAAAGCCAAAACTAACATAGTATCATAACAAAAAATGGTATTTATGTCAATACCAAAAACTTTTAGCTAGGATTAAAAAGGATTAATAACAAATATAATTTATTAAAATGGTTTAATTTACACGAATTTATTGTCCCTATAAACCATCCCCATTACAAACCACCAAAACAACACTCCAAAATGCAGACTCCACCACCAATGATCAAACATCATTATTGTTATCAATGATAATATTATTACAATATTAAAATATTTTTTATTTTTATAGCTATTAAACAACAAATAAACTAACAACAAAGCAAAAAATAATAAACCAAAAATTCCAAGCTCTGACCAAACTAATAAAAACGCATTATGCACCGGTTGGTAATACCAACTTGGGTGACTATTGATAGTATTATTATCTAACTCTAAAGCGTAATTACCAATCCCAGTTCCAAACAAAAAATTATCTTTAATTATTATTTTAGAATCATTAATTGAAGACACCCTTTCCGCATATGAAATATTCTCCAATCTGGAATTAATAGATAATCTAGTCTGAAATAAATTACTGTATTGCGAATATATTAACGACGTCAGAGCCACGCTAATCAAAATAATAATAAGTAATTCTTTTTGTTGATAATATTTTTTTTGAATTACCAAAATAAATGATAAAATTATTATGCCAACAATAAAACCCAACCAAGCAGCACGAGAAAAGGAAAATATCAAAGCCATAAACATCAAGATATATGCTGTAAGTAATAAATATTGTTTTATTTTTTGAAAACCTGACTGTCCGGTGATCAAGTTGGAATTTTTTAAATACAAATTTAATAAAACCAACAAACCAATAGCCATTACTCCACCCAAAATATTCGGATGATCAAAGCCTCCATAAGCTCGAAGCCATCTTTCCCAAACTCCATCACTTCCAATAACCTCTATCACAGAAACTCCTAAATCACTAGAATCGTGCATTGCCAAACCTAGCCATTTATTAGCAAAACTACTTTGCATTAAAAATTGCCAAATACCTAAACATGTTTGCAATATAATTCCCGCTAAAAAACTCCATAATAATTTTGCTTTATTATAACTTGCACCAGCAATTAACCAAAACAAACCAATTCCAAGTAAAAAAATACTATATTTATATAAAGCCAATATTTTGTCTTCTGCAAAAAAAATTGAAATAAAAACAATTAAATCCAACCCTCCAATCAAATATAATAATTTACTAATTTTAAAATCAAACTTTTTAGCTTTTAATTCCCTTAAAAAAATAAAACCATTTAACAATATAATAATTAAGAGTAAAATATCTACTCCATACAAACTGATAGTCAAATATTCTGAAAAACCACCTTCAATTTCTCCATTTCGAATAAACAACCTCGCCTGTAAAGATAATAAAAAAACTATTATATACAAACCATGTTCTATTATTTTTTTAAAATATTTATTCATTTATATTTAATTCTTTTAATTTAAATTTATATTTTTGTGCGAACTCTCGTCTTCTGTCATTCACATGAAATTTTAATACATGATCACTCACAACCACCCCATCATTCTGATTCATAATTTTTTTAATATTTTGCGGAAGTATTTTAAGTGATAATTTTTGAAACTTTTTTTCAAAACCCCCAATAAGCATATCCAATACATCTCGATAAAATTTTGAATTTCCATTTCCTACATCTCTTAAATAATAAACATTTTTTATATTCCAATTTGGTAAAAATTCTTTTACCCAAATATTTTCCTTAATTAATTTATTATAAATACCATCTGTGTCATATATTGGAACTAAACCAGCCAGCCAATAAACAAAATAATAATCAGGGATGTCGGATTGTATCATTAAATTTTTTAAATTCATCTCTTTTTCATCAACAAAAAAACTAAGGCATATTTTATCTTTAATATTTCCTTGCTCTGGCCTAAGTCTTAAAAATTTAATAATTAATACACAAAAAAATCTCGTTATCCAAATTCTATTTTTTTCAGAAATAATAAAAAAATCTATATCGCCTTCTCTTTTTAAATTATGAGTACCAATTATATTTCCGATGCCGATCATTTTTATCCAAGGAATGAATTTAAAAATTCTACTCACTCTCAAAGCTCTCTTGAATTTTTTATCTGTATAATTATACCGTCTCATTCTGGTTCCTATTATAAAAGATCTATTTTTCAAAAACCAAAAACCATTCTTTGTTTCTAAGCATAAAATATTTTTTTTTAACTCACTCTTTATATCGCCATAATCACACTGAATTCTAACATTTTGCCAAATCTCAAAATCTGTCATCGGAAAATCAAATAAATCAAAAAAAGCAATCGCCTCCACAATCGCTCTTTGCAAATTTTTTGATTTATCTTTTCGAATATTCATAATTATTAATTATTCTACTTTTGGCCTATCTACTAAACTAGCCTCCATTTTTGACTCGCCCTCTGTAATTTTTGCTACATCTTTGTCAATTTTCTTTAACTCGTGATAAGCGTGATTATAATGATTAACAGTCGCAGACATACTAATTCCTAATTTTTTCATAAAATTTTCATAGCTATTTATATGACGACCTAATTTTTCAACATTTGCTCTTATAGCTACAGCGCTCTCCTCAATCTGCATAGCCCTAAGACCTTGCAAAACAGTTTGAAGATAAGCTAAAAAAGAAGTAGGAGAAACAATGATAACTTTCTTGTCTTTAAATGCATATTCAATTAGATCTCTAGTATTCACTTGTGCGGTTCCAACTTTATTTACAAGCAAGTCATAGTAAATAGCCTCACTTGGTATAAACATAAATGCAAAATCCATTGTTTTCTCTCCTGGCTTTACATACTTGGCAGTTTCATCAATTCTTGTTTTTAAATCTTGCTTAAACAAGCGTTCATATTTTTCTCTTGTCTCATTATCCTTACTATCTAAAATACGTTCATAGTTTTCCAAAGAAAATTTAGAATCAACTGGAATAATTTTATCTTTTACAAAAACCACAGCATCAACAATGCTTCCATCTTTGAATCCGTATTGCATTTGATAAGAATTTGGTGGTAAAACATTTTTAAGTGTTTCTTCTAAGAAATACTCTCCAAGTATTCCCCTCTGTTTTGGGTTCTTTAATATATCTTGAAGATTTTGAAGCTGAGAAGCAAAACTACCAACTTGTTTATTTGTCTCGTCTAATTTTGTTAACTTTTCAGTTACATCAGAAATTAATTTTGCTGACTGACCAGTTATTCCTTGTATAATTTTTGTTGCTTGACCAAATTGTTCTTGATTAGCTTTATGTGTTTCTGATAACTTCTGATCTATAACCTGACGCAAATCTTTATTTTGCTCACTTAAATGAGATAATCTTTCCATCATTTGTATCATCTTTTCTTCACCATTCCCGTTATTTTCCTTTTTTCTAAGTAATAAAAAAATAATCACACCCAAAAGTGTTATCAACACTAAAAACAATAAAATAACCAAGTAATTTTGCATATTTAAGTAATTAGATATTATAAAACTAGTTTACCAGTATAACTATTCAAAATCAAGAAAATAAAAAAATCTCGAAAATTCGAGATTTTTTTATTATTCCCCGTGCTCGACCTACTCTCTTTTAGAATCCGAGAATAAGTCAAGAAAGAGAGGGCTATACCCGTCCTTAATTCTTCTTTCTGAGATTAATAAACTGACATAGCCCTTTTTATTAAAGAGCGTTTTTTCATGATAAACTCAATATCATAATTTCATCTTACAAAACATTATTTCCACAATAACTACGTTTTCAAAACTTCCTGATATAACAAAAAGTTCATTCAATCTAATGATATTTGTTTTTATCATTTGATTTTTTTAATTTCTAATGTGAATTACGAAATAGATCGCGTAACGAAATTTTCTAGATTTTGAGGAAATTTTTTAAATAATTTTTAAAAGCCTAGCAAGCGCTAAGCTGAGAAAATTTTTTAATAAATTTACCAAAATATAAAAATTGCAGTAGTGAGCTATTTCGTAATTCACATTACTATTCGATTGTTAATGTACTTTTAATTAATTAATTTTTATTTCTTTTCGGGCGTTAATTATCTAGACCCTTAATTTCAAAATATATTAATATATTTTTTGTAAATTTATATCAGTATAAAAATGCTTCAATACTTTCTCCCAATTTATTAATTTGTCTCGCACCATTTCTAGAGCTGCTTGAGCGCTCATGCCAACACCATGCCCCCAAAGTGTTTCACCTTTATCTTCTGGCACATCGACGCTTTGTAACCAAGGCTTGTCTCCACCATACCAAACTTCTTGCCATGACCTAGTCCGTCCATCACTTCTAGAAAAATACGGTGTAACTACTATCGCTTTATTATAAGTCACTGCTATCCCTTTTGTTGCGTCCACCGCTTCGTTTAATCTACTAAGCAAGCTCTCTGAAACATATCCCTTGTAAACTTGATCATAGGTCGCGTCTAAATGAAAATGTTCATTGGCATGCTTGGTTGATCCGTCAGGTATATCATATTCTATACCTCGATTATAGTGATAAAGAGCATAAGTTCTAGCTGCCGTTGCAATCACTTTTTGATAATCAACTGGTGAGTAATTTGTTGTTTCGGTTAGACCTTTTAAATAAGAGCTAATTGGTAGCTCATTAATTATCCAAAGCCTACCTGTATTTAAACTATAATTAAATTCAACTATATTTCTATATTGATTATAATTAATTGAATTATTCCACCTTGCTCGATTGTCAAAATCAAATAAAGTCATAATTCCATTTTCTGAAACTGGAACAAAACGTATTGGTTTATCCAAAAATTTAGTAATACCAGAAGTACTAATTATATACAGACTTCTTTTTGTATTATATGAAACAGTCGAAACAAACCTGGCTGATAAATTTTGCAAAATCAATCTATCACCTGAATAAACATCATACTTAGTATTACTAGTTAATCTTTGAGCGCTTTTTGTATTAAATAACCCGACTCTTATGGTTGGCTCTTCTGAATATTGAATATTTTCACTTATCCCACTAGTAACATCATTTTCATTACTATTTGTTTGGCATTCTATAAATTCTTCTTTTTCTACTTCAGTAAGAGCATTGCAAAAATCAATATCTTCCTTGTCCGCCGTAGCTACTTCCTTCGCCGAAGTGGCTACGAAGGCCGAGTCAGCGAAGGCGGATTCCTCTTCTGTTTTCTCATTGACAACTTCTTGAATAATAGTACTATTTTGAGGTTCATCAAAAACCATATCTATACTTTTCAAGCTCATAAAAAATCTCATCTCTGTGCCAGGTATTATTCTATTATTAACCACCAAATAAAAATTCTCCTGAATTATTCCATTAATATTATCTGGAGATTGTAGGTAAAACTTAATAATTACTGATTCGCCAGGATTAATATTTTTGTTAATCTTTTCTATTTGATAGTATTTGAGCCAAGAATTATGTTTTACTTTTGAAAAACTTTTTAAATAGGGGCCAATTTCTAAACTAACTTCTCCTTCTTCCCATATCTTATCTCCAGTATTTTTTATAACTACTTCATATTCCTTCGCTTCACCAGCTTCTATGTCAATATGGTGAGTATATAACACTGGCCCACCCTGATATTCTACCTCACTAGCGTATGCCGTTGGAATTGATATCATATTTTTTAAATCACTTATTATATCTGTATCTAATAATTCCTTATTTTCAAGTTGATATATTTTTTGATTCAAAAAAATCTCATGCTTTCTAGCTTCTTCAATTGACACATAAATAACGTTCAAAATATAAGCGCTTAAAATAACAACAAAAAAAGCAATGGACAAGCTTATTATAAGTCCAGACATACTGAACTTCTGCTCCATTGCTTTCTTTTTTATTTCATTGTATGCTCTCCACCCTACAAAATCAAATCTATGCGCATTGGTAGAAAGCGTATTGTTTGTATTTAGCATTTTTTGTTTTTATTTTTGTTTTTTTGAGGAATTTAAAAAAAGATATAATTTTTTATCTTCTTTTTTATTCTTAACTATATTGTATCAAACATTGCCAATTTTGTCAATGTGTATAAACCGTTAATTTAGATCATTTTTTAATAATATTCGTATAATTTCTTTATCTTCTTCTAATGTAATATCATTATTTTTCATTTCTTTTTCACAATCCTCTAATGACATAGCCTCCTTATAAAAGCGTTTATTTTTCCAAGCATCGTACCTGTCAACTAAACTAAAGATATTTTTAAGTTTTTTTAAGTTGTCATCAACTTCTGCTCTTATTTGTTGTCTGGGGTAACTTTTTTTATTATCTTTGTACTCATGGTGCCCAACAGCAATATACATAACGTCCTTGGGAACACTTCTTTGCTTGCACCACTTTCTAGTTTCATCGGGGTGTTCATTTATTTTATCTCTTTTTTCTTCACCATCCTTATCCTTGCTAAACTTTTCATCGCTTGTTACTAAATGTATCATCTCGTCATCTGCAGCTTTTCCAATATCATGTAAAAAACTAGCTTGAATAACTTTATCAGTATCTTTTTCGGAAAGACCTATTTCTTTTGACAAAAACAAACATTTCTCGGCTACTCCAACTGCATGACTTACCTGATATTCATCTAATTTTTCAACTATCTGTTTTAGTGCTTCAGGTAAATAATCATATTTATTAATTACTTCTTGTATTTCAGGTGCTATATTTTTTTCTGACAAAAATTTTTCTAAATCAAACTCATCTTCTTTATTCTGCTCAATTTTAAAAGCTAACTCTGACATAAAATTAAATTATTTTTCTTCCCTACCTCCTAATAGCCCCCACCCAACCAAAGATCTCTTCTAGGTTTTTCATGATAACCTGGAAGACTGAT
>CAZTIC010000023.1:0-17859 GCA_964613625.1 uncultured Gammaproteobacteria bacterium
ATATTAATACAATTTTATCAGTTATTATTTAAAAATGGAAGGGTTATAAAAAACAGGCTTTTATGCCTGTCTCGATAAATGTAGTCCCTAGGGGAATCGAACCCCTATTACCAGGATGAGAACCCAAAGAAAGAGAATTGATAATTTAGCGATTATTACACAATTACCAATTAATATAGCCGTATTTATTACTTTTATGTTTGTCACAAGTGGACAGACGCGGACAGATATACCCACCTTCTGGATACAATATGGAGACAATTTTTCCTAGCAGTATGGGCAGAGGAGGGTGTGTGTGTTTATTTGTTTACATGTTGATTATTTTGAATCACGTTTTGTATTTAAAACAATTTAGTGTTGGATAAACCTAAGGGGCTTATATTTAAGATTTTTTTGTATTATTAGAAATATCTTTTTAATATCATTTATTCTGCAAACTTTCAAATATAAGTAAATAAGGCTATAATATGAAGGTACTATTAATAAATGGATTGGATAATTATGCAGAAAATTATTGTTAAAAAGAGGGTGGGACCATTTGTAAAATGGGCTGGTGGTAAATCTCGGCTATTAGAACAATTTAAACCATTGTTTCCAAAAGAGGGATCGTATAAAAAATATATTGAACCTTTTTTGGGTGGAGGGGCTGTCTTTTTTTATTTAGAACCAAAAGAGGCAATTATTTCTGATTTAAATAAGGACTTAATTGAAGCCTATAAAGTTGTTAACTTACATTTAAAAGAACTTTTAAAGATTTTAAAAAAATACGAAAAAAAACATAGTAAAGAATTCTATTTAAAAATAAGAGAAAAATATAATGCGGACGGTTTAGACAAAATAACTAAGGCGGCTTATTTAATTTATCTAAATAAAACTTGTTTTAATGGTTTATACAGAGTTAATAGCAAGGGTGGGTTTAATGTTCCTTTTGGTCAGCATAAAAAGTTTTCAGTTAATGAGACTGGATTATTGGAGGCTAGTAAAATACTAAAAAAATCTAAAATAGAACACACAGGTTTTGAACAGGTCTTAAAAAATGCACGCAAAGGAGACTTTATTTATTTTGATCCTCCATACTATCCTTTAAATATTAGCTCAAATTTTACTACTTATACCAAGGAAAGTTTTTTAGAAAAAGAACAGGAGAAATTAGTAAAAACTTTCAAGAAACTTGATGCTCGAGGGTGTATACTGATGTTAAGTAACTCAGATACTCCTTTTATTTGTAATCTATATAAAGAATGGAATATTACAAGAGTAAAAGCTAAGCGTTTTATTAATTGTATAGGTAGTAAAAGAGGGGATGTATCTGAAGTGGTAGTAAGAAATTATAAATAAAGTATGTGTTTATATAAAAAGAAAAAAAACTTTGCTCTTTATCAGGGTGATTGTTTGGAAGAGTTAAAAAGATTTCCAGAAAATTATTTTGATATGATTTTTGCCGATCCTCCGTATTTTTTATCGAGTGGTAGTTTTAGTTGTCAAAATGGCAAAATGGTTAGTGTCAAAAAAGGTGATTGGGATTTAAGTAAAGGTTTTCATGATGATTTTAATTTTCATTTGAATTGGTTAAAAGAATGCCGTCGTGTATTAAAACCTAATGGTACAATTTGGGTTAGTGGAACTTATCATTCTATATATCAATGTGGTTTTATTTTACAAAATATCAAATATCATATTTTAAATGATGTTGCCTGGTTTAAGCCAAATGCTGCACCTAATTTAAGTTGTAGATTTTTTACTGCTAGTCATGAAACTTTAATTTGGGCCAGGAAAGAGAAAAAAGCAAAACATACTTTCAATTATCAAGAAATGAAAAATGGTGATTGGTCGGAAGATAAAATCAAAAAGCCTAATTTACAGATGCGTTCGGTTTGGTCAGTAAATACTCCTAAAAAAGAGGAAAAACAATTTGGTAAGCATCCGACTCAAAAGCCATTATCTTTATTAAAAAGAATAATTTTAGCTAGTACAAAAGAAGGCGATATTGTTCTTGATCCTTTTACTGGCAGTTCAACTACTGGTGTAGCGGCTAATTTATATAATCGTAGGTTTGTCGGTATAGATTTAGAAAAAAATTATTTGGATGTTTCTTTGCAAAGATTAAACGTGTTAGTCTAATTAAATTAAATATATGAAATTTCTTAAATTTTATCAGGAGGTTTTGGGGTGTAAAAACGAAGATGAAGTTTTTACTTACTTACTAAACAATCTTAAACCAAGCAATAAGCTTTGGTCTTATTTTGTTAATTGGGAAAAAGTTTTTGAAAATACTAGCAAAATTGAATTAGCTTTAAATAGTTTAAATTATTTAATTGGAAAAGATGACTTCGATAAGGAATTTAAATTTTTAGTGAAAGAACATCCTGAAATTATAAAAGTAATACCATCATTAGTTGTTCGTGATGGCAAAAATAACACTAAATTTAAAATTTTGGTTGATTATAAAAAGAAGAAATTGGTCTACGAAGACTATGATTTTTCTAAGGAAAATATATCGGATGAAGATATTAGAAATTATTTATTATTTGTAAAAGAAACTGGGCTTAAAGATTTAATAGTTTCTCAAAAAATTAAGAATCTTGTTGATTATATGATTGGTGTTGAAGCTGGTCTTGATAGCAATGGACGTAAAAACAGGGGCGGACATTCCATGGAGGCTATTGTTGGCTTTTTCGTGGCTGATATCTGTAAAACAAAAGGATTTCAATTCTTAAAAGAGGCAACGGCTGAAAAAATAAAGAAAGAGTGGAATTTAGATGTTCCAGTTGATAAATCATCTCGTCGCTACGATTATGTTATTAATTCTGGCAAAGAATTGGTTATTTTTGAAACTAATTTTTATGGCGGAAACGGATCCAAATTAAAATCAACAGCTGGCGAGTATCGTGATTTATATAATGTATTAGATGGAAAATATAAATTTATTTGGATTACTGACGGAAATGGTTGGAAGTCCACGACAAGACCGCTTAGAGAGACTTTTAATCATAATGATTATATTTTTAGTTTAGATATGATTGAGAAGGGTATTTTGGGGAAAGTAATATAAAAATTCTAGGAACACTTGAGAAGGATTCAATTTATTTGCAAGGATATTATGAAATTAACTCAAAAAATACAAAGAGCAATTAATTTGGCTAGCCGTCTACATGCTAGTCAAGTCAGAAAGGGCGATAATAATTTACCCTACATAAGCCATCCTTACTCTGTAGCCTGGATATTGAGCAACTACACCAATGATGAGGATATTATCGTTTCTGGCCTGCTTCATGACGTCCTAGAGGACGTTAAGGGCTACTACTATGATGATATGGTTCGTGATTTTGGAGAAAAGATTGCTCAAATAGTAAAAGGTGTTAGTGAGGATAAGGACCCCAATGTTGAAATTGATGAAAAAGCTACTTGGGAAGAGCGTAAGGCAAAATATTTATCCACATTAGAGCATGATAGCGAAGAATCTTTAATGGTTTGTGCGGCCGATAAGATTCATAATCTTCAATCTATGATTGATGCCTATCAAGAGAAGGGAGAAGCACTTTGGGATAATTTTAATTCTCCTAAAGGAAGAAAACTTTGGTTGTATCAAGAAGTTCTAAAGCTTTTAAAGATAAAGCTAAATAGTCCTATAGTAATTGAATTAGAAGACGTTTATAGACAGGCTGAGAAAATATTGCTATAATATTATTACAATTGAATAATCGTTTTATAAAGAGTGCAGAGAGGGAACTAGCCCTATGACCTGCCAGCAACCCCGGAGGAAACCATTCGGAAGGTGCTAATTCTAGCCTGATAAGGGAAAGATAAAGGTCGATTTTTATTTTTATCAATAAAACTCTTTCCTTTCTCGGGAAAGAGTTTTATTGTTATTAACTATAAAAATATGAAAAGAAAATTAGTAGATTTAAAAGCAATAGGTTTAAAAAATTGGCAGAAGATATCCAAAGAAGAACGACTCAAGATTTTAAGACCTATGGTTGAATATATTAAATCTAAAAATAAATAATATATATATGAAAAAAGAAATAAGCAATGAAGATTGCAATGCAATTAAAAAAAATAGAAATCCTCAGAGTACGTTTGGATTTATACCACACAGACTAGAGATGAAAGGGTTTCCAAAATTTAATAATTTTCCTTTTAATATTCTATTTATGAGCTCTGCTAACATTAATGGAATAGATATGTCTGGCACTGCTTGTTATTATCCTGATTTTTCCACATTTCAAGAAAAAGAAGATGAGCAGCTTATGGTTTATTATAATCAGTATGATGAGAGTAAAGATTGGAAGGTGGTGATTATCTACGATAAAAAAAATAAATTATGGAAAGGATTAAAATACAATAAAGATGAATGCAAGGGAGAGGGAAACGGGTCCGGATGGAAAATGTTTTTTGTTCATTTAACAGCATTAGGGGTAATAAAGGGAGAAAAAGTAAAATTTGATGAAATTAAATAGATAATTTAAATAAAATAGTGGTTTTGTTTAGTTTTAGGTTAAAAAGTAGTATTATATAGGTATAATCAATTATGCTGTATACTTTATCAGTTTTATTTATACTAGGAAGCTTGACATTTATATAAATATGGAATATACTGGTATTAGGATGTTAAATAATAATATAAAGTATATGCTAGAAAATAAAAGAGAAAGATTTAAGAGGCTGGCTTCAGCTAGGACTAATGAGGTATTAAAAAAATTAAAAGTATTGAGTAATTGTTCTAATAAAAGTGCTTATTCTTATACTGCTGAGGAGATCGACAAGATTTTTAATACCATTGAGAAAGCCTCTTTGGCAGCAAAGTCTCAATTTAAAGTATCTAAAAAGAAAATGAATACGTTTAAACTATAAATATGAATAATTATAAAAATAAACCAGATTGGTCTTTTCAGGATAAGGCTATAAATAATATTGTAAAAGATTTTCAAAAAAATCCTTTCTCTAGAAATTTGTTAGTTATTCCAACGGGTGGTGGCAAGACGTTAACGGCTATTCGTTCTGTTGATAAATTATTAAAGAAAGGATTTTTCAGGGGCAATAAGAAAGCCCTCTGGATCGTTCATACAAAATCCTTAAGAAAGCAAGCAGAAGATGAAATCGCTAATAAATTAAATATAAAAAAGTTTGGTTTAGATAGCGGCTTGAAAGACATCCTTGAGGTTAAAATGAAAGGTAAGGCATCTGAGGGCTTATCTAGCTCAAAGTATGAGGATTATAAATTATTAATAATTGACGAAGCTCATCACTCCGCCGCTAGGACCTACAAAGATTTTTTTGATATAAAAATTGGTATATTGGGGTTAACGGCAACACCATCCAGAACAGACGATTTAAGTTTAGATTTTGAGAAAGCTTCTTATTCTGTAACTTTTAGAGCCTTGGAAAGAAAGGGCGTTATATTAGCTCCAGATTTTATAACTGAAAATACTGATATTATAGTTGATGCAGACTCTTTATCTTTTGATATTAATTCTAGAGGATTAGAGAGTTTTAATACCGAAATAAGAAATGATTTTATAGCTAGGAGAATAGTTGCTTTAAAAATAAAGTATAAGCTTAGTAAAATTATCGTGTTTGTTGGTACTAATAAACATGTAAAATCTTTACACAAGAAGATGGTTACAATAAATAAGGTTTTGGGTAACCAGTTTGGTCATGTGGGCTATATTTATGGTGGTGATAATAATGAAATGAATATAAGTAATGAGGATTATTTAGATAAGCATAAGGGTATAAATGATTCTGTCTTAATAAACTGTCAAATTCTCAACGAAGGTTATAATGACCCCGCTATTGATGCCGTGGTGATGGCCACTCCAACCAATTCCATTTTATATTATATGCAATGCATTGGCAGGGTTGTTCGTGCTAATTCTGGCAATATAGAAAATAAAGCAAAGGTAATAGAGATGATAGATAAATTACCTAATGTTAGATATAAAATTGATAATCGTTGGTTGTATTCGGAGATTTCAGACTATTTGGAGCCAGAAGTAAGGGATGTTCCTATTATAGATAGACGTGATTATATAGATAATATAGACAGAATAAACAAAGAATATAAATTAGAAATACAACTAGATTCTTATGATGGTTTTGACGAAGATTCCTTGCTAGTATTTAATAGTATTCCTCAAGAAGATCAAGGCATTTGGAGATATTTATTTTTCTCTGGAGATGATAAGGGGAGGTATATTTCTATTTTTAATAATATTTCTAATAATATTGGAAAATATTATGAGAATAGAAATTTTGATTGGACCATAAAGAAAACGTTGAAAATTCCAGAAGATGATAGGTATTTTTCCAAAAGAGATTATAGAGTAGGTTTCTTTAAGGCTTTAAATGAAGCTTATTCTCAGAAGAATAATAAAGAAAAAGTAACAGGTTTAATATATATATCGTTTCATAAAAGGAGGATTAATTGGCTGTATAAAATCTGGAGGATGTTATTAGTAATTTTTAGTAAATAATTAATTAATATAATAATATGATTAAAGAATTTAAAGAAGTTGATTTACCATTAGAATCTTTATTGTTGGATCCTAATAATCCTCGTTTTTCAAAAACAAAAGATTTGGAAACGCTAGAAAAAAACTTTGGTGATGCAGATGTACAAGAAAATGCTTACGAAGAGATGTTAAAACCGTCTAATAATTTCGAGATTGAAGAGTTGGCTGATTCTATAAGAACTAAGGGTTTTTATCCGGTAGACAAAATTTTTGTTAGAGCAATAAAAAATAAATATTTAGTTGTTGAGGGGAATAGAAGGGTAACAGCAATAAAGTATTTATTGAAGAAGGGTAAATCAAAAATAAAAAAATATAAATTAGAGAAAGGCCTAGAAACTTCTTTTAAAAAAATTAAATGTGTTGATTTAACTGAAGATACAGAAGATGATATAAATTTGATATTAGGCTTGAGACATCATGGTTCAATAAAAGAATGGAAAGTTTGGCCAGCTTCTTTTAATCTATTTAATAGATATATGAAGGAGTTTTCAAAGGAGAACGGCACAGAAGAAATGGACGTCGATTCTTTTGTCTTAGATAAGGACATTCAAGACAGAGTTGCGGATATGTTTTCTATTAAATCGGAAATTGTAAAAGAAAGGGTTCAGGCGTACAGAGTTTATGTTCAATTGTATAATTCAAATGCAAATTTTAATGATAATAAATTTTCCATGATTATTGAAACGCTCAAGAGCAAAACATTAAAGAGGAGGTTTGAATTTGACTCAAACAAATGTATTTTTTCTCAAGATGGTCTAGAAATGTTTATTAGTCTGTGTATGGGCTCTGGCGGTAGTGCTCCGGTAATAACAAGCGCCTCGGCTGGGTCATCAACTATTAGACAGTATGCTTATGTGGTTAATACTGGTCAAGAGAATTATATAAGAATGATTGAGGAGGATGGTAGGCTAGCTGAGGATGTTAAATCTATGATAAGAGATAAAGAAACTGAGAGAGATTTGATAAATATTTTAGAGAAAGTTTTAAGCGAAGTGAACAAAATTAAGATTGGTGATATTAAATCACAAGAATTAGCCCCAGAAGAAAGTTTGTTTATTAAGAAGATAGAAGAGAAGTTGTCTCAAGTTAAAAAGGCAGCAGGAGAAAAATAATATTTATGGATTCTAAGGAAAATAAAATTATTAAAGAAGTGATTAAATATTATAGATTAGCGCCAACTGATTTAATGGGCATTAGTCGTAATAAATATATAACTATACCTAGACAGGTGGCAATGTTTATAATTAAAGAAGAATTAGGACTTTCTTATCCTATGGTAGGAAAAATTTTTAATAGAGACCACACTACGGTTATGTATGCTCATAATAAAATTAGAAAGTTATTATTAGTTGACCCTGAAATAAAAAAAGATATAGAAACTATAAAGAATGGAGTTGATATTGGCGCAAGCCTTAAATCTCGCTTTATTTCTTTTAAAAATTTAATAAGTAGTAAGAAATCAGCCAACCAAAAGAGTGTTAAATGGAATCCAGTCTTCAGTCAATGTCGTATGTGTAATACTACTGATTTTGAATATGCTAGTGAAGGATATTGCCAGAGATGTTTTCCTAAGAGAAATTTGGAGAGCTCTAAGAAAATAAAAAAAAAGTTATTTAAGATTCATAACTTTGATCATATAGCAACAACATCAAAAATAAGGCTGGTTAGTATATTAAAAATATGGGATGAAGGCCAGACTCTCGGTAGTATAGGGGTTAAATTCGAGTTGAGTAGAGAGCGTGTGCGCCAGTTAGTGCAGAGAGCGATTGAATTGGAATATAGCAATAATAATTCTAATAGTCGCGGTGAAGATTTTTTAAAGTATTATAATAAGCGCAGAAAAGAGAGAAGCATGAAGGTTCATTTGATGCATAATCCAGAAAGGCCACCCAAGGTAAAAATAGAAAGGTGGAGCACGGAGCACGATTTTTGTTTGGCCTGTGGGACTACAAAAAATAAACATAGGTCAAAGGGTTATTGCACAAAATGCTATTATAAATCAGATTATTTTAAAAAAGCACAGAGTAAAAGTTGGCAGAATAATAAACACAAGTATAAAGATAAAATAAAAGAATATCATAAGAGGTATAATCAGCGTCCTGAAGTAATAAAAAGAATGAAGGAGTATAATGAAAAATTATCTCATGGAGGTAATAGGGAGGCTGCTTTAGAACATGATGATTATAAGTGTACTCAATGTGCAATGACCAGAGAAGAAAGTTACAAGAAGTCAAATAAAGATTTATATGTTGAACACGTAAATGGAGATTTTAATAATAATAGTTTAGATAATCTAGCGACTTTTTGCTTTAGGTGCCACAGTAAAAAAATAGCAATAGCTAATAAAAAAAATAGTGAAAAAATAAAGACAATGAATTCCTTAAAGGTTCTAGATGTTATAAGGCAATATAATATTAAGTGCCAGAAAAGCATAGATTTTAAAACAATTACCCTGCTGCTGGGAGGAGACCTGGGAGAGGATGCCATTGATAGATATGTTAAATATCTTTTAGATAATAATCATATAAATCAAAAATATGGTAATTATACAGCATCTGATCAGATTCTTGTTTAATTACTTACATATATAAACAATAAGTCAAATGCTAAGAATCTTGATATTAGAAGGTGACTTAATAATACAGAGGATTGCGGAGAAATATAACATAATTTGTAAAAAATATTTGACTAAGTAATATAAAACTTTATGCCCAATCTTTTAAAAAGAATAATGAATTTTAAAATTTGTAAAGCAGAGATTAATTATAAAAAATTAAATCCCAGAAATTGGAAGAGACCATCATTTAAACAGGGATTAAGGTTTTTAATCATTTTAGCTATCTTTTTGGCCGCCTGCATAACTCTTAAGGATGAATATGAATATCAATTTGGTGGATATTATGACGACTCTGTATATGATGAGTCTGCGTATGACGAAGAATTGAGTGATTTAGACTGTAATGTAACGGGTATAGAGATTCATGGTGATTTGGTTACTTATATAAGCCCAGAATATTATGATGAGGATGATAGCATTATGTATGATGAAACATCTTCAGATGATGTTGTTTATGCTCTTATGGACGCAGAATCCGACCCTAGTGTAAAAGCTATTTTATTAGAAGTAGATTCTTATGGTGGTTCGCCAGTGGCTTCTTATGAAATAAACCAAGCATTGCATAAAGAAATTAGTAAGCCAGTAGTTGCCATGGTTCGTAGTGCCGCTACTTCTGGTGGCTATTTAATTGCAGTTGCAGCCGATAAGATATTTGTTTCTCCTTTTTCTGATGTGGGCGGTATTGGTGTTAGCATGTCATATCTTGATTATACAGACCAAAATAAGGAAGAAGGGTTAAATTATAATTATTTATCTGTCGGTAAATATAAGGATTATGGAGACCCCGACAAACTATTAACAGAAGAAGAAAAAAGTCTGATTATGAGAGACTTGAATATAATTTATGATGATTTTGTAAAAACCGTAGCCACTAATCGCAATTTAGACGTTAATAAAGTAAGGGAATTAGCTGATGGCTCATCTATGCTAGGTCAATTAGCTATAGATAATGGACTAGCGGATGAAATTGGTGGCATTACAGAGGTAAAAGATTATCTAAAAGGTATCATCGGTGAAGAAGTTAATGTTTGTTGGTAGTTTGTTTATAAGGCGTCGTATATATTAAACATTATGAAAAAAATTTTTCAAATTGTATCTCCAATATTTTTTTGGATATCAATGGCGATTGTAAGCACTCTGGCACTTTTTTTGATGTTAATAAATTATAAAATAACTATTATTAATTCGGTTGCTGCCGCTGAATCAAGTTATATATTGATTCATAAAGATAATCGAGAGGCGGTTGTTAATGGGGAGCCTACGAGTCAAAAAATAGATTTTATAGATTGTAGTTGTGAAAGGGAATTTAATGAGATGTACCCTATTGTTTGGAGTGGTCGAGTGATAGCATCTTTTGTTAGCGGCGAAGATATTGGAGTTCAAAAATATAATGAAAATGATAAGTATAATAAGTTTTATGTTATTGGTGGGGGTATGTTTTCTGGAGAAACTGGTATTGATGTTAAAGTAACTGGTAGACTCGTTGGTGTTACTTGTGCTTATGCTAATACTATTTTTGGAGAATGTGTTGGATTAGTAGAGGCAGATCAAATTTTGTCATTAAATTAAAAATAAGAACAGGGTCAAAATTTAAATTATTAAATTTTATTATAAAGAAATATATAAAAATAGGCATTTTAGCCTATTTTTATATTAAGTAATATTTTAATCAAATATTTATTTAATTTCTTAACTATCTTATACTTTTTTAGAAATAGATTGAAACTTTCTTTCTATATAAATTTTACGCCAGAAAAATCTACCGAATAAATACCCGCTAATTATCCCTAGTAGCCAAATAATAATACGGAGGAACAATGGTAAAGCGCAGCCACCATAAAAAACAACTGTCCATCCTCGCTCCGTAGCCCAGTGTAAGTAGTTAATTTCTATTAGAGCGTGCAAATTGAAGCTTAATAAGAGCCCTAATACTATTGAGAATATTGTATATAATATTTTCTTTAATTTTGTAGGCTTGCCAACCTGTCTTAAAAACATATTATTTTTCCCTTTTTAAAAATAAGTATTAATTATCTAGACTCTCGACGTTAAAATTTATTTTAGCTTCCTTGATTAATTTAAAGTTGTTGTTTTCCCAAACATAAAATCGAGTAGTTAGACTAGGGTTCCATTTTTTTGAGTCGTTATTGTAAAGTTCGTAGATATTATAAGGAGGATTAACCACTAAAAGTTTACTATTAATATTATAGTCCATTCCCACCTGGGAGCCCACGCCATCGTACACTCGACCGTCTAATGAGTCGATTACGGCAATTGATTGGCATTCCGTTCCGCAGCCCCAAGTCGCTATTGTATAATGACCAGCAAAATTAGGTCCATTGCTTTCAGCGGCTGTCAGTACTGTTTTATAAGTTCTTGCTCGATCATTACTATTAAAATCAACCAAGGCTGGTTTTTGTGGGGTGCTGCCCCTATTATTTGAATCATAATCAGAAAACTTTGGCATATCAATATCTTTACTTACTAAAGATTCTTTTGGTGTTATTTCGTTTATCTTTATGTGCCACAAAGAGTAGCTAACAATTAAAATAACTAGACTTAAAAGTAAAAATAATGCAGAAACCTTCTTCATAAAATAAATTAAATTTTAAGCATTGTGTGTAGCCTCAAACAAAGAGTTAGCTAATTTAATGTCCAGAACACAGTGTATAAATAATTTTTCTCAACAATACCGGCAGGGCGCTATTTGTTAATTTTTATTAAATACTTTAAAGCTTCTGGGGACATATTAGCCATTTTCTTAATTTTATTAAAATCAAATCGGTTATAACGATATATTCCCCCTTCTTTTTCTTTTTCTTCGTTGCCTTGTTTTTTATTAAGATTATTAACTAAATCAAATATTGAATTAATTAAATTACCCCAAACTTCAAGCTCTGGTTTATACCAATCTATCATCTCATCCTTGTCTTCTTCCGACATATCTTCTTGAGACTCCCTCCAGTCAATCATCTGATTTAAAATTAGATATATTTGTTTCCAGGAATTTTTTACTATGTTTTTATAGTAATAAGTTTTTTTATTAATGTAGCTAAAAATAATCATTAATATAATTAGAAATAATACATAATACATAATAAATTAGTTATTTTTTAATTATTTTATATCTTTCTTGTAAATACATTAAATCTTTCTCTATATTATTCAATATTTTATGGTTTTGTTTTGTGTTATCAGGATTTTGTCTTATCAAACTTAAGATAGCTGATAGCGTGCCAAAATAATCATCGTTTTTGATATGGAATTTTAAGTATTATTTTCTTTCTCGCATTATTTTAGTAAGAATAATAAAAAGATATATCTTCTAATAAACCTGCGTTATAATTTGAGCTTTCTAAAATATATTTAATAAAGTTTGCTTTATTTTTTTCTGTTTCAATGTCAGCATCACTATTACTTTTATCTGGATAATCATAAGAATAAGCAGTAATGTAACTACCTAGTTCAGCCTGATTAGTAGAATTATAAATTTTAAAAATGTCACGTCCGTAAGAGCTATAGTCATTATATTTATTAGCTTCAATTCTGTATTTTTTTGTTGCTACATACAGACAACTCTTTGTTTTTGGAGAATAAAATATAACATCTAATGTTTCTTCTGATGGTAATTTTTCTTCTAAGGATTTTGATAAGTCTATACAAGAGTTATTTTTGTTAAACAAATCATCTTCCTCTTCTTTAGTGTAAACAACTTTTTTTAAGCTAATTTCTTCTTTGATTTTTTCAAATAAATTATTTAATTCAGGCTCTTCAAACAGAAAATGAGCAGCAACAATAATTGCTAAATCTTCATTGCTGTCAAAAAATTCATTACTAGATTTATCAAAAATTGATACATCTTCTTTACTAAGTAAATATTTATAATTATCTAAACTTTTTAAAACTTCTAAATCTTTTTCCCTGCTAACTAAATCTTTTTCTAGCCCAGCATATTTATTATTACCTTCCCCCCTTGTAACAACACTATTTTTAGAATAATAATTGTAAATAAAGATAGCGGAGATAATTATGATTGTGGTGATAATTACATTTCCAATGATAAATAGTACTTTTTTCATATATTTTATAAAATTAAAACAGCCCGAAAAGGCTGTTACTTTAATAACTAATAAAGGTATCTATTTTTATAAGATTTTTCACATTTTTATTTCTTAATGCTATACTAAATATAGCAAAAATGGGGTAAAAATTCAATATATAAGCACAAGGGTCTGGATGGAATATGTTTTTTTGTTCATTTAACAGTGTCAGTGACAACAAAAAGTTAAAATTTGATGAAATTTAATAGATACTATAAGTAGGAATAAATATATAAAATAGTATGTCGCCAGATGAATATCAAGAATTAGAAGAAATTTACGATGATTTTAAAAATTATCAAAAAGTAGTTGATACTAGTCTTTTGGCTAGCTTTGCTTATTTAGATGTAACCAAATTTTCAACATTAATGTCGAGGATTTTTAACTGGCAACTAGCAAATAAACTACCAAAACACCAGCAAATTGAAATCAATTATGCAAAATTATTATCATTTTTAGATGATGGCAAAAGTATAAAATTTAATATTTCTGTAAATCAAGAGAATGAGGCAACTAAACAAATCCAAGAAGTTCTTAAAAATACTATAAATAATATAACAAGATTACTTGATTTTTATTGTGATAGATTGGATTCAAAAAAGAATTTAATTTTAAAAAAAACTAATAAAGCAATTCCTATATTAATAAATTGGGAAGATTTGGAAATAAAATTTATTAATGATTATGAGATTGAAATTTATGTGAAAGGAAGATCGAAAGGAAAATTTACTCATAAGGATTTTGGTTGTTATAACAACAGAAGAAAAGACAAGGAGCCAGATAAACAATGGGTTTTTTTAAAAGAATTGTCGGTCAGAGAGGGAGAGTTTGATTTAAAGGGCTTAAGGATTGAAATAAAAAAAGAAAAACACAGGCAGTATAAGATGAAATTAGCAGCAGTATTAAAAACTGCCTTTAAATTAAGTGAAGACCCCTTTTTTGTTACTAAAAACAATAAAGAAGCAGAAAACTATAAAGTAAAATTTAAAATAACCCCAGTACCTCTTTTAAGAGGTGGTGGAGAAGTATTTGGCCTTGAAGAAGCTGATAATGAGATAGGTGATTTTTTTGATGAGGAAACATCAAACTCTTCAAATTAATTTTCATAAGTAGAATTTAATATTTTATAAAATAGGAACGCCATATATTCTTGAGAATATGGTGTTTTTTTATTTTCACGTGAAATTTCACATTATAGGGTAGAAGGTCGTGCCACTAATTCTCATAACTGGGAGCGACCGTAAACAATTAGCCAGGAGAGAAAATATACGGACACCTAATCCCGTAGCAAAATCAATTAGTATAATTTAATAATTAACCACCAAGACCCAGACTTTTCCTGGGAAGGGTAAGTACTTACAACTATAACTTAGTCTAGATTGCTCAGGGAAAGGAAACGGCTATTGGGTGTGGGGATATTATATAAAATAGTTAAAGTAGACATTATGAATCAACATCAAACAAGGATGGGGGTCCCAAGTATTTTCACTAAATCAATAGGAATAACACCTGAAGATTTAAAATACATTGATTTTGTAAGAGGAAGAAAATCAAAGGCAGGAAAGTTGAAAGAGATTATCAGCGTTTATAAAAGTAAAAAATAAATAAATAATATGAGTAAAATAAATAGAGCTTTTCTAAAATTAAAAGAAAAACAAACAGACTGGGGGGATGTAAGAATTCTTAATACTTGTGTCGCTGGAAAACACTACGGGAAAATGACCGTTGGCAAAGCATTTAAGACATTAGTGAGCAGGGATGATTATGATACGGAAGATTTTAACGAATTATTGGATTTTGCGTACTCACTGACTTGCGAAAAACATAAAAAATAGTTAAAAACCATAAATTTAACCTAATAAACACGGGGGTCTATTTTTTGGAAATCGCCCATGTGAAAAAAATAACACTTTTATGACTCCTAACACCTTTTAGAGTAAATTTAAGTAAAACATCAATTTTATGGCAAGACCAAAAAAGAACAATGCTGACTATTTTAGTCACGATAACTCAATGAGAAACCACAGAAAGATTAAAGCTTTAAGGAGTAATTTTGGTTCTGATGGATATATGGCCTATGTAATGTTTCTTGAAACCCTAACGGGGTCTGATAATTTTATGCTTGAATTAAAGTCTGAGCTAGATTGGAAATTAATAGCAGGTGATTTTGGTATAGAAGTTGAAAAGATGAAAGAAATATCAAAAGAAATAGAAGCATTGGAACTCATATCTTTTAAAGACGGGTGGGCATCCTGTAGTAGTTTAAATGAAAGGCTACAGCCAATGATGGAAAAGAGAAAAAGAAATAAAGAACTTGCCGCTGGAATGCTACGAGATAATAATGGAAAGTATACTAGTGTCCGCTCTAGCGGTATTTCTGTGACAGAAACTCCACAAAGTAAAGTAAATGAAAGGAAAGTAAAAGATTTATTATTAGCAGACAAGTCTGCCAATGATAATAATCCTATAAAGCCAGAATTAGATAATGAAGCTATTAGTGGAGGAAAACTTGATGGTTTATATAAAGGAATGGGTTTACCAAAATTGACTAAAAGTTTTCATTATCAGTGGCAAGAAGAGGCTGCTAATGCTGTTAAGCAATTTGAAGATGGAGAGAAAAATACAACCAGTATACATAAATGTTTTAAGGAGCATCAATCACAAGCTCGGCCTGCCTTTAGTGATTGTAAAGAAAACAATAAACTTCAATCAGCTTATTTCTTCAAAATTTACAATCAGTTAGTTGATAATATTTCTAAAAAAGATACTGCAGCTATTTAATCCTCTGTACTCTAGAAACTATCAATACTACGTGTGTAAAAATTGCAATAACCTATAACACTCATTATTTAAGTAAATTAAATAAAAATAAGCCAATCTATTATCTAATATTAAAGTAATTATCAAAAATCTATTTACCTAAACAACCCTTTAAATAATTGGAGTAATTAAGAGTTTTTACAAAATTTAGCCTTAATATATTGACCATTTTCCTAGCAGTTTTTACCTTATTTATTCTTTATTTTAAAATTGTAATTTTATCTAGTATTAAATACTTATTCTAAATAATTTAATAGCAAAAAGTCTTCAAATATAAGCCTAAAAATGATATAATGAGTATGTATCGCATAGTTAATCTATGCTCCCATACTGCTCATTAAAAATTTAATGAAAGCTGATTCCATTCAAAACAACCTAACAAATAAACACTTTCTAAGCTCTAAAGAATTAGCTGCTTATTTTAATGTATCGGTAAGGACAATTCACAGAAGAATAGAGAGTAAGGATTTGCCTTTCCATAGAATAGGCGGCTGTATTCGTTTTAAGAGAGAAGATGTAGACAATTATTTAAGCAAAGTTTTAGTGGAATCAGTATCTAAATAAATATGAGTGCATATAAACGAGGCGAAAAATGGTGGATTAGATTTAGATTTAATCATCAAAGATATTTCAAGTGTAGTCCTGATAACTCTAAAGTTGGAGCTAGGGCTTATGAGGCGCTTTTACGTCAGAAACTAGCAAGAGGTGAAGCTATTGTTGAAGAAAGAAAAGTTATCAAGTCAGAAATGCTTAGTTTCTCTGATTTTTCTGCTCAGTGGTTAGCAACTGATGTTAAGAATAACAATCGCTATTCAGAAGTACTAAATAAGACAAGTATTCTTAGAGCTCATTTAAATCCCTTTTTTGGTAAGATGTTACTTGATGAAATATCCAGTCTACATATTGAAAACTTTAAAGCTAAGAAGATTAAATCTGGTTTAGCTAATAAAACTATCAATAATCACTTAATTGTTATTAGTAAATGTCTAAAGACTGCTCAAGAAAGGGAATTGATAGAGAAAATACCAAAGATAAGACTACTAAAAGTTCAACCACAGAAATTTGACTTTCTTACCGAAGAAGAAAGTCAGTCATTGTTGAGCTCTAGTGATGGCTTAGTTCGAGATATGATTCTTATAGCTCTTAAGACTGGTTTACGTTTCGGTGAGTTAATCGCGTTGTCTTGGGAGGATATAGACTTCAAAAACAATTTAATGATTGTGAGGAAGTCATTCTCTTGCGGAAGATTGGGTGGTACTAAAAGTAATAAGATTAGGTATATCCCATTGTTAGATGAAGTTTCTGAATTATTATTAGCTAAGACGAGTAGAAATGGCTTTATATTTACAAGAGATGGACAATCTTTATGTAAGGTCTCTTGCTTACGGTGGCTACATAAGGCCTGTAAGGCGGCTGGTTTGAGAAATATTGGTTGGCATTCTCTAAGACATACCTTTGCTTCCCATTTAGCACAAAACGGGGTTTCAATTACTCTTGTCAAAGAGTTGTTAGGGCATTCTGATATAAGAACAACAATGCGTTATTCTCATCTAACTCCAATGGCAACTAGAATCGCTATAAACACCTTAAACGGGAAAAGTGGAGACATAGTGGAGACAATTTCAAGTTTGGGAGAAGTGAAAGTGTTAAAAAGTCTTCCTCTACAAGTTGTAGCAGCTTAGAAAACCCAATAAAAAACAGGCTTTTGAGCCTGTCTCTATGAATGTAGTCCCTAGGGGAATCGAACCCCTATTACCAGGATGAGAACCTGGCGTCCTAGCCGTTAGACGAAGAGACCAATTTGGTG